>NZ_JARKIN010000001.1:5439375-5763750 GCF_029351045.1 Streptomyces sp. WMMB303
GGGTCGGTGCGGGATCCACCGGTGCCGCCGGTTCCGCGGGCCGCCACACGGGCCGGTACCAGGCGGTCGCCGGCCGCGGACGGTCGGCCGTCTCCGGCGGGCCGCTCACCGGAGGAGCCGATGCCGTGCGGTCCGGTTCGGACGCCGGCGCCGGCGCCGGCCGGTTCAGCGTGCGCAGGGCGAAGTCCGCCACGCGCAGCACCTCGTGGCCGTCCGCGTCGGTGACCGTCACGTCGTACCGCAACTGCGACGGGTCCGTACCCGGCCGCACGACCGCGTGCGCCCAGCAGACCTCCGGCAGCGGGCCGCGGAAGCGCACGGCGCCGGTGCTGAACGGGACGGCGGGCTCGCCCTCGGGCGGACCGCCGGCCCAGTGGCACACCCGCAGCGCCCCGTCGAGCCGGGCCGGGTCCAGCAGCCCCCCGGCACCGGACGCGCCGCCCGCCGGTGCCGCGAGTCGCAGCAGCGCCTCGTGCGGCCCGCTGCGCACCTCCTCGACCACGTCGAACGCGGGCCCGTAGCCGAACCCGGCGGCGCGGTACCAGGCGTGCACCTCGGCGCCGGTACGCCGCTCGGCGCAGCGGTCGCGGACCGCCGCGAGGTCGAGCGGTGCGGGGGCGGGCTCGGGCGGGCCGAAGTCGACGGTGCCGCGTACGTGCACGCCGCCGTCCTCGCCGACGACGTCGAAAGCCGTCCGCTCCTCGGCCCCGGCCCCAGAGCCGGCTCCGGCTCCGAGGACCACCCGGATCCGTCGCTCGCCGTCCTCCGCGGTGATCGGGCTGCCCCAGGTGATCGAGGACAACCCGCGCACCGGTCCGCGGCCGCGTGCCTCGGCAGCGGCGCGCACCAGTTCCAGGCAGGCGCTGCCGGGCAGCAGCCGTACACCGCGGATGAGGTGGTCGCGCAGCAGCGGGTCGCCGGCTCGTACGACGTGCTCGGTGCCGCGCGCTTCGTCCGGCTCCTCGGCGTGCTGCGGCAGGTCGACCCAGTAGCGCTCCTCGGCGAACGGGTACTGCGGCAGCGGCACCCGGCGTCCGCCGGGGCGCCGTGCGGGCAGTTCGGCTCCCCCGACCCAGGCGCGGGCCTGCGCGGACAGCTCGGCGGCGGAGTCCGGGCCGGTTCCCGGGTCCTGCCCGGGTGCCGCGGCCGGGGCGGCACCGGTGCGCGGGGTCCCGATGCGCGGGGCGCGGCCGGTCAGCAGCCCGTCCGCACCGTCGCGGCCCGCGGCGAACGCCTCCAGCGCGCGGACCAGTTCGGCGCCGCTGCCGGTGACGACGGCGAGCCGGTGCTCCATCGGCTCCCGGCCGACCCGCAGGGTGTGGGCGATGTCCGCCAGTTCGG
Source organism: Streptomyces sp. WMMB303 (assembly GCF_029351045.1). Classification (NCBI taxonomy): domain Bacteria; kingdom Bacillati; phylum Actinomycetota; class Actinomycetes; order Kitasatosporales; family Streptomycetaceae; genus Streptomyces; species Streptomyces sp. WMMB303. The sequence continues at coordinate 5,440,717 of NZ_JARKIN010000001.1, forward strand.
TGCGGGCGGTGCGCAGGAACGCGGCCAGCCGGGCGGCGTAGACGCGCAGCCGGTCCTCCTCGCGGGCCGAGAGCACGAACAGCTGGGGTTCCCGGTGCTGCCGCTCGGCCGGCTCCGCGGCTGTGGGTACCGGGTCCGCCTCCTCGACGACGAGATGGCAGTTGACGCCGCCCGCGCCGAAGCTGCTGAGCCCGGCCCGGCGCGGCCCGTCCTGCGTCGCGGGCCACGCGGCGGCCGTGCGCTGTACCGCGAACGGGGTGCGCGCGAGGTCGATGTCCGGGTTGGGGGGATCGGCGTGCAGCGAGGGCACCAGCCTGCGGTGCCGCAGTTGGAGCAGCACCTTGGTCAGGCCCGCGATCCCGGCGGCGGACTCCAGGTGCCCGATACCCGACTTGACCGACCCGACGGCGATGTTCTCCGCTCCCGCGTACCCCTTGGCCAGGCCGGAGATCTCGATCGGGTCGCCGAGCCCGGTACCGGTGCCGTGGGCCTCCACATAGGAGACGGCGGCGGGGTCGATGCCCGCGGACTCCAGCGCCGCGGCCACGACCCGGTGCTGGGCCTCCGGGCTGGGCACGGTGTAGCCGTTGGTGCGGCCGCCGTGTGCCGCGGCATGCCCGGTGATCACTCCGTGCACGTGGTCCCCGTCGGCCAGGGCCCGGTCCAGCGGCTTGAGCAGCACGGCTCCGACACCCTCGCCGGGCACATAGCCGTCGCCGCCCGCCCCGAAGGCGCGGCACCTGCCGTCGGTGGACAGGAACCTGCCCTGGCTGAGGAAGACGTACTTGTACGGGTGCGGCGACAGGTTGACCCCGCCGGCCAGCGCGAGTTCCGACTCTCCGGAGCGCAGCGAGGCGCAGGCCAGGTGGAGCGCGGTCAGCGACGAGGAGCACATCGTGTCGACGCCGACGCTGGGACCGCGCAGGTCGAGCGTGTACGACACCCGGTTGGCGACGCCCGCGTGCGAGGAGCCGGGTACGGGCTTGCCCGCGCGCATCGCGTCGACGCCGTAGAGCTGGTAGTGGCCGTGCATCACTCCGGCGAAGACCCCGACCGGTCGGCGGGCCAGGTCGGCCGCCCGGTATCCGGCCTCCTCCACGGCGTGCCAGGCGGTCTGCAGGAACAGCCGCTCCTGCGGGTCCATCAGCGCGGCCTCGCGCGGGGAGATGTCGAAGAACAGCGGGTCGAACCGGTCGGCGCCGTCGAGGAAGGCGCCCCACCGCGAGTAGCTGGCTCCGGGGGTGCCGCGCTCGGGGTGGAAGTCGCGGTCCGGGTCCCAACGCCGGGCGGGGATCTCGGTGACGGCGTCGCGGCCGGCCACCAGGTTGTCCCAGAAGGCGTCCAGGTCCTCGGCGTCCGGATAGCGTCCGCTGAGCCCGATGACCGCGACGGGGAAGGTCCCGGCCCGCGCGGGGCGCGGTGCGGTCGTCGCCGGGGGCCGGTGTCCGCCGTCCGGCGCGGACGGCGCGGACGACGCCATCGGTTCGGCGGCGGCGAGCGGTTCGGGGGCGGCTGCGGACGGTTCGGACGGCTCCGGACGGAGGCGGGTGAGCGCCTCCGGGTACTCGACGGCCAGGTGGTCGGCGAGTTCGGCGAGGGTGGGGTGCGCGTAGAAGAGTGTCTTGTCGAACCCGGTGGCCAGCCTGATCTCCAACTCGGCGGAGAGCTGGGTGACCATCAGCGAGTCCAGGCCGTAGCGTTCGAGCGGCACGCTGTCCTCGACCTGGTCGGGCGCCAGCCTGGTCTGCTCGGCGACCAGGGCGCGCAGCAGCAGCCGAGCCGACTCCGCCGGGTCCCGGTCCGCTTCGGTCCGCCCGGTGTCCTCGTGTCCCGCGGCGGACACGCCGGCAGGCCCCGCGGAGTGCGCGAGCCCCGCGGAGCCGCCGCCCGGTCCGTGCGGCCCGGTCGCGGGCGACGGCTCGACCCGGACGGCGTCCAGCGCGGTGCGGGTGGCCGCCGGATCGCCCGGTACGACCAGCAGCGCGCCCGGAGCGGCGCCGAGCGCGGCGGCGAAGGCCGCCGCCGCCTCCCGGCCGGACAGGTCGCCGAGGCCGTAGCGCGCCCGCAGGTGCGCGGCGGACCGCTCCCCCTGCCGCATCCCGGCGTCCCGCCAGCGCGGCCAGGCCAGCGCCACGGTGCGGCCGGGTGCGCCGGTCGCGGCACGCCGCTCGGCCACCGCGTCCAGCACCGCGTTGGCGTAGGCGTAGCCGGCCTGGCCGGGGTTGCCGACGACCCCGGCGACCGAGGTGAACAGCGCGAAGAATTCCAGCGGTTCGTCCAGCGTCGCCACGTTCAGGGCCTCGGCGCCGTAGAGCTTGGGGGCCAGCACGGCGTCGAGGTCCGCGTCGGTGGTGTCGGCCAGCAGCGCGTCGCGCAGCACCCCGGCGGCGTGCACCACGCCGGTGATCCCGCCGTGCTCCGCCCGCACCTGCGCGACCAGGTCCGCCACCCGGGCCCGGTCGGTGACGTCGACGGCCCGGTAGGTGACCGACAGGGCGCTGTCCGCCAGCGCGTCGAGCGCCGCGCGGGCCTCCGCGCGTGGCTGGGCCGAGCGGCCCGTCAGCACCAGGTGGACGCGGGCCCGTTCGGCGAGGCTCGCGGCGATGCGCAGTCCGACACCGCCGGCGCCGCCGGTGATCAGGTACACCCCGCCGTCCCGCGGCGCCCACGGGATGCCGTCCGCCGCGGCCTGCCGGTGGCGGCGCACCTGCCGCACTCCGTCCCGGTGGCGCACCACCGGGTCGCTCGCGGCGAACTCCGCGGGCAGCACCTCGTCCGGCCCCTCGACCAGGCTGATCCGCAGCCTGGGGTCCTCGGCGGCGACGGTGCGGGCGAGCCCGTCGAGGCCGAGCGCGGACGGGGCGCCGTCGTGCGCCACCACGATCCGGATCGGGCCGGGGGGCGCGGTGGCGAGCAGGGCGCGGCACAGGCGCAGCAGCGAGCGGACGCCGCGGTCCAGGTCGCCGTCCCGGACGGTGTCCGGGTCCGCGCCCCGCGCCCAGGTGTGCAGGATCCGGTCGGGGGTGAGGCCGTCCTCGGCGAGGTCGGCCAGCAGCCGGGTGCAGTGCTCCGCGCGGCCGGGTGCGATCTCGTAGCGCAGCCGGTGCACCCGCCGGAAGGCGGTGCCTTCGGTGACCGTGACCACCTGGGTGCCCAGCGGCCGGGGGGCCGCGGTGTCGGCGGCGTCCGGGGTGTCGGCGGCGGACCCGCCGAAGAGCAGGCAGGTGCCGGTCAGTCGGCCGGGCCGGGGTACCGTCGGGCCGGTCTCCCAGTGCCGGGCGACCAGGGCGGCGCCGCGGCCGGGAGCGGTGCGGAGCGCGACGCCGGCCAGCCGGGCCACGGCCGAACCGTGCCGGTCGAGCACCTGGATGTCGGCCCGGACCAGCCCCTGGTCGGCCGTGGTGCGCAGAGCCACGGTGCGGGCGGCGGCGACGGGGGCCTCGATCACGAGGGTGTCCACGGCGACGGGCAGCAGCAGGGTGCCCGGCTCGGCGGTGTGCAGGACGGACACGGCCGCGGCCTGGATCGCCAGGTCCAGCACAGCCGCCTCGCGGTCGAACCGGGAGGCTCCCGCCGGGGGCGCGAGGTCGGCGACCGCGGTGCCGTCCCCGACGGTGACCGTGCGCAGGCCGCGCAGCCCGGGGCCGTACTCCAGCCCGCCCGCGCCCAGCAGCGCGTAGCAGCGGTCGTGGTCGAGGACGGTCCCGCCGTCGGCGTGTGCCGGTTCCGCCGGTGCGGGGGCGGGCCCGGTGAGGGCGCTGCCCGCGCTGCAGGTGACGCCGTCGGCGCCGAGCGCGAACCGGCCGCCGTCGGCCGTCCGCGCGCTCACCGTCAGCGTCCGCGGCCCCGGCACCTCGCACGGGTGGTCGAAACTGACCCGGCGCAGCCCGGTGACGTCCGGGTCGAGTGCCCGCAGGGCGGCGAGGCCCAGCAGACTGCCCGCGGCGGCCGACAGCGTCGGCACCCCCCGGACCACGTGGTCGGCGAGGAACGGCTCGGTACCGGTGACGGCGATCTCGCGGGTCTGCGCGGCGACCGTGCCCGGCTCTCCGGCCTCCCGGCGCCGCGCGGGCCCGGCGGCGCCCTCGGTCTCGAGCCGGAAGTGCGCGGTCTCGAACGGGTAGGTGGGCAGGACGACGCCGCGTCCGGGGCGCCGGGCGAAGACGGCCGTCCAGTCCGGGGCGGCTCCGGCCTCCCAGGCGCGGCACAGCGACTCGAGCGGCGGCTCACCGGCCAGCGCGACCGCGTCCGGCGGCAGTTCGGCCAGCGGCCGCACGGGGAACGAGGCACCGGTGAGTCCGTCGGCGGCGGCGGGCTCGTCCCACACCCGGCGCGCCGTCGCCAGATCGCACCCGCCGGCGGCGGCGAGGGCGAGGCCGGCCGAGGCGGCACACGCGTATCCGGCCTCGGGCAGCAGGCCCCAGCTCAGCCGCAGCCGGGCCAGGGTGTGCAGCAGCGTGAAGGCGGCGGGCGCGTCCGCACCGCACTCGGCGGCGAACGCCTCGGCGGCGGGCTCGGACGCCAGCAGCGCGGCCAGCCGCGCCTCCGGCTCCGGGACGCGGGCGTCGAAGGCGAACACCACCGGCGCCGCGGTGCCCGGTTCCTGCGGTGCGGACAGCTGCCGCAGCAGGTCGTCGCGGTCCGCGGCCAGGACGGCGCGCCGGTGGCGGTGCGCGGCCCGGCCGCAGGCCAGGGTGCGGGCCGTGTCCGCCAGGCCGGTCTCCGGGTGGCTGCGCAGGTGCGCGACGAGGTCCGCGGCCGTGCGCCGCAGCGCGGTGGGGGTCGCGGCGGACAGCACGATCGGCACCGGCCCGGTGGTCCCCGCCGGCGCGTCGGGGCACCCCTCCCCGGGCCCGTCCTGTTGCTCGTCGGCCTGTTCCAGGAGCAGATGGGCGTTGGTGCCGCTGATGCCGAAGGCCGAGACCGCGGCCCGGCGGGGTCCGCCGGTCTCCGGCCACGGCCGCGCCTCGGTCAGCAGCCGCACCGGGCCGTCCGCCCACTCCACCTCCGGTGTGGGCCGGTCGACGTGCAGGGTGCGCGGCAGCACTCCGTGCCGCAGCGCCATCACCGTCTTGATCACGCCGCCGACGCCCGCCGCCGCCTGGGCGTGGCCGATGTTGGACTTCAGGGAGCCCAGCCACAGCGGCCGGTCGGCTGGGCGGTCCGCGTATCCGGCGCGCAGCGCCTCGACTTCGATCGGGTCGCCGAGGGTGGTGCCGGTGCCGTGCCCCTCGACCAGCTCGACGTCGCCGGGGTCCAGTCGTGCGTCGGCGAGCGCGTCGGCGATCAGGCGCTGCTGCGCGGGTCCGCTCGGTGCGGTGAGCCCGTTGCTGGCACCGTCGGAGTTCACGGCGCCGCCGCGCACCACGGCCAGCACCGGATGGCCGTTGCGCCGGGCGTCGGAGAGCCGCTCCAGCAGCAGCAGTCCGGCGCCCTCGGCCCAGCCGGTGCCGTCGGCCGCCGCGGCGTAGGACTTGCACCGCCCGTCCCGGGACAGGCCGCGCTGCTGGGCGAACTCGACGAACACGCCCGGCGAGGTCAGCACCGTGGCGCCGCCGGCCAGGGCCAGGTCGCACTCGCCCAGCCGCAGCGCGCGCACCGCCTGGTGCACCGCGACCAGCGACGAGGAGCAGGCCGTGTCCACGGTGACGGCCTGGCCGTGCAGCCCGTAGCGGAACGCCAGCCGTCCGGAGGCGATGCTGAGCGAGGTGCCGGTGAGCAGGTATCCGGCGGCGTCGCCGGCCGCGTCGCTCAGCCGCGGCCCGTACTCGCCGCCCATGGCGCCGATGAACACCGCCGTGGCGCTGGAGCGCAGCGAGTCCGGGTCGACGGCCGCGCGTTCCAGGACCTCCCACGAGACTTCCAGCAGCAGCCGCTGCTGCGGGTCCATGGCCGCCGCCTCACGGGGGCTGATGCCGAAGAACACCGGATCGAACCGGTAGGGGTCGTCGAGGAAGCCGCCCGCCGACGCGTAGGTCCGGCCCGGCACTCCGGGCTCCGGGTCGACCAGTGCGTCCAGGTCCCAACCGCGGTCGCCGGGCAGCGGGCCGACGGCGTCGCTCTCCTCGGTCACCAGCCGCCACAAATCCTCCGGACCGCGCACCCCGCCGGGGTAGCGGCAGCCCATGGAGACGATCGCGACGGGCTCGTGGGCCGCCTCGGTGACCGCGTGCAGCCGCTGCCTGGTCTGCTGGAGCTTGGCCGTCGCCCGGCGCAGGTAGGCGACGAGTTCCTGCTCATCGGCCATCGGGGCTCCTTCCGGGGGAGACCGCGCCGTCGAGGGCGCCGGAGTCGTCGAGGGCAGCGGTTTCGCCGGGTCCGGCGTCCGGGTCGGCGTCGATCAGTGCGAAGAGTTCGTCGACGTCGGCGTCGGTCAGGATGTGCGCGATCTCCTCGGCACCGGTGCGCGACGGCCCGTCCGCTGCGGCGGGCACGGGGTCGGGTGCCGGGCCGGGAGCGGCGGTGCCGTCCGGTGTGCCCGCGGCGCGCCGCGCGTCCTCCGCCGGGGGCGCCAACCGGTCGAGCAGCCAGGCGGCGAGCTGCCCGGGGGTGGGGTGGCTGAAGACGACGGTGGCGGGCAACCGCAGCCCGGTCGCCGCGGCGAGCCGGTTGCGCACCTCGACGGCGATCAGGGAGTCGCAGCCGAGCGCCTTGAACGAGGTGTCGGCGTCGACGGTGTGCGAGGCGCCGTGCCCGAGCGCCGCCGCGGTGTGCGCGCCGACGAGGGCCACCATCCGGGAGCGCCGCTGCGCCGCGGGCAGGGCGGTCAGCTCCTCGGTCACCGAGTGGACCGGTTCCTGGCGCGCGGCCGGGCGCGGCCGCGCCGGTGCGATGCCGCGCAGCATGCCGGACGTGCCCGAGCCGTGCAGCCGGGCGGCCACCACCAGCGGAGCCGTCTCCCGCAGCGCGGCGCCGAACAGCCGCAGTCCGGCGTCGGTCTCCAGCTCCCCGATGCCCGCGGCCGCCAGCCGGCGCACGGCGGTGTCGTCCAACTGGCCGGTCATGCCGCTGCGCCGGGACCACAGTCCCCAGGCGATCGACGTCGCGGGCAGCCCGGCCGCGTGCCGGGTCCTGGCCAGCGCGTCGAGCGCGCCGTTGGCCGCCGCGTAGTTGGCCTGCCCGGCGGTGCCCAGCAGGCCCGCGACCGAGGAGAACAGCACGAACGCGGTGACCGAGGAGAGGTGTGCCGTCAGCTCGTGCAGCGCCTGCGCGGCCGCCGCCTTGGGCCGCATCACGCGGTGGAGCGCCTCGGTGTCCATGGCGGACACCAGACCGTCCTCCAGCACACCCGCGGCGTGCACCACCGTGGTGAGCGGGTACCCGTCCGGGACGGTCTCCAGGACCCGGGCCAGCGCTTCGCGGTCCGCCGCGTCGCAGGCCACCGCCTCGGCGTCGGCGCCCAGCGCGGCCAGTTCGTCGACGAGTCCGTCCGCTCCGGGTGCGTGCGGGCCGCGCCTGCTGAGCAGCAGGAGCCGGCGCACGCCGTGCGCGGTGACCAGTTCGCGGGCGACGAGTGCGCCGAGCCCGCCGGTCCCGCCGGTGATCAGCGCGGTGCCGCCGAGCGAAGGGGTCGGGGCCGACTGCCGGGTCCCGGTGCTGCGGCGCAGCACAGGAGACTCGGTGCTGCGGCGCAGCACCGGGGTCTCGAACCGGCCGTCCCGGTCGCGCAGTTGCGCCTCACCGGTGGCCAGCGCGGCGGCGACCCGTGCCGGGTCGGGCGCGGCTTCGGGGGTGTCCAGCAGCAGGAAGCGGCCCGGGTTCTCGGTCTGCGCCGACCGCATCAGTCCCCACACGGCGGCGTGGCCGGGGTCGGACAGCCCGCCGTCGCCGCCGGTGGTCACCACCGCGAGCCGGGACGCCGCGAACCGCTCCTCCCCCGCCCAGGCGCGCACCCGCTCCAGCACCCGGGCGGCCGCGGCCGCGGGGTCCTCCCCGGCCGGGCAGCTCAGGACGGCCACGGCGGGCGCCGCGGCGGGCAGTTCGGTGCCCAGGACGACGGGGTCCTCCTCCCCCGCGCCGGCGGCGGGGGCGGGGTCCGGCTCGGCGACCGGCATCCAGTCCGGCGCGTACAGACCGACGTCCGCGGTGAGCAGTCCCGGGGAGACCGGGCGCAGCGCGAGGTGGTCGACGGTGAGTACCGGGGCCCCGTCCTCGTCCCAGGCGGACAACGCCACCGCGCCGTCCTCGCCCACGGCCGCGAGCCGTACCCGCAGGGTGGTCGCGGCGGTCGTGGACAGCCGAACCCCGGTCCAGGAGAAGGGCAGCCGGCAGGTTCCCGCGTCGCCGTCGCGCAGCCAGATCCCGTGCAGCGCCGCGTCCAGCAGCGCCGGGTGCACGCCGAACCCGCGCGGTGCGGCCTGCGGGCTCTCCGGCAGGGAGACCTCCAGCCACAGGTCCCCGTCCCGGGACCAGGCCGAGCGCAGGCCGCGGAAGACCGGTCCGTAGTCCAGCCCGAGCGACCGCAGCCGCGTGTAGTGCCCGGCCACCGGCACCGGGGTCGCCTCCGGTGGCGGCCACGCGGCGAGCGGGGCCGCCGCGTCCGGGGTGTCCGGGGTGTCCGGTCCGGCGACCGCGGTGGCGTGCCGGACCCACTGCGCGCCCTCGGCGTCGGCGCGGGTGTGCACGGTGACCGGGCGGCGGCCCTCCCCGTCGGGCTCCGCCACCACCAGTTGGGTGGTCAGCGCACCCTCGGCGGGCAGCACCACCGGCTGGTCCAGGACCAGTTCGGTGACCACCGGGCAGCCGGCCCGGCGGGCGGCGCACAGCACCAGTTCCAGGCAGGCCGTACCGGGCAGCACCACGGTGTCGAGCACCGCGTGGTCGGCCAGCCAGGGTGTTTCCTCGACCGAGAGGGTGCCGGTCAGCACGAGGGTGCCGCTGTCGGCGAGTTCGACGGCGGCCCCCAGCAGGGGGTGCGCCGCGGACTCCAGTCCCGCCGCCGACAGGTCGCCGGCGCCCGCCGGGACCGGGAGCCAGTGCGACTCCCGCTGGAAGGGGTAGGTCGGCAGCGGGACCGCGGTGCCCCGCACGGTCTCGGACCAGTACACCGGCAGTCCGTGCGCGTCCGCCTTGGCCAGTGACCGCAGGAACCGCTCCGGCCCGCCCTCGTCGCGGGTCAGCGTCTCCACGAGGACGACGTCCGCGGCTGCTTCGTCGGCGCACTCGGCGATCCCGGAGAGCGCCACCGGGTGCGGGCTGACTTCGACGAAGGCGCGGTGCCCGGCGTCGAGGAGGGCGCCGACGGCCTCGTCGAAGCGGACCGTCTCGCGCAGGTTGCGGTACCAGTAGCCGGAGTCGAGTGCGGCGTCCCGCACGAAGGCGGCGTCCACGGTGGACATCATCGGGATGCGGGGGGCGGTGGGGCGTACGTCGGCCAGGTCGGTGCGCAGCCGCTCCTCCAGCTCGGCCACCTGCGCGGAGTGCGACGCGTAGTCGACCGCGACGAGCTTCGCGCGGACACCGTCGGCGACGCAGCGCTCCACGACCTCGGCGACCGCTTCGGGCTCCCCCGAGACGGTGGTGGCACCGGGGCCGTTGCGCACGGCGACCGACACCCGCTCGCCCCAGGGCGACAGCAGTGCACGCACCCGGTCGGTCGGCAGCGCCACGGAGGCCATGGCGCCCCGCCCGGCCAGTGCCACCAGGGCCTGCGAGCGGCGGGCGACGATCAGCGCGGCGTCCTCCAGACTCAGCGCCCCGGCGGTGCACGCGGCGGCGATCTCGCCCTGGCTGTTGCCGACCACGGCGGCCGGTTCCACACCGTGCGCGCGCCACAGTTCGGCGAGCGCGACCATGGTGGCGAACAGCACGGGCTGCACCACGTCGACCCGGTCCGCTCCGGGCTGCCCCGGTTCGCCGCGCAGTACTCCGGTCAGGCTCCAGTCCACGTGCGGGGACAGGGCCTGCTCGCAGCGGTCGATCGAGGTGGCGAAGGGCGGCGCCGCGTCGAGGAGTTCGCGCCCCATGCCGGCCCACTGCGCGCCCTGGCCGCCGAAGACGAGGACGGGACGGTGGTCCTCGGTGGCGCTGCCCAGCACGACGGAGGGGTCGGCGGTGCCCTCGGCGACGGCGGTCAGACCGCGCAGCAGCGCGTCCCGGCCGGTGCCGGTGACCGCGGCACGCTGCCGGAAGCGGGTGCGGGTGGTCAGCAGCGAGTGGGCGACATCGGCCGGTTGCCGGTCCGCGCGCGCGGCCAGTTCGGTGTGCAGCCGGGCGGCCTGGTCACGCAGCGCCTGCTCGGTGCGGCCGGAGAGCACGAGCGCCACCGGGCCGCCGGGCCCCGGCTGCTGCGGGGCGGCCGCGAGCGGCTCGGCGCGGGGCGGCTGTTCGAGGACGACGTGCGCGTTGGTGCCGCTGATGCCGAAGGATGAGATTCCGGCCCGCCGCGGCCGGCCGGCCGACGGCCAGGGCACGGCCCGGGTGAGCAGTTGAAGGCCGCCGGACGCCCAGTCGATGTGCGGCGAGGGTTCCTCGGCGTGCAGGGTGGCGGGGAGTTCGCCGTGCCCGAGCGCCAGCACCATCTTGATCAGCCCGGCCAGTCCGGCGGCGGCCTGGGTGTGTCCGATGTTGGACTTGACCGAGCCGAGCAGCAGCGGCCGGTCGGCGGGCCGGCCGGTTCCGTAGGCGGCCAGCAGCGCGCTCGCCTCGACGGGGTCGCCGAGCGCGGTACCGGTGCCGTGCGCCTCGACGGCGTCCACCTCGTGCGCGAGCACCCCCGCGTCGGCGAGCGCCTCGGCGATCACCTGCCGCTGGGCCAGTCCGCTGGGTGCGGTGAGTCCGTTGCTGGCGCCGTCGGAGTTCAGCGCCGTACCGCGTACCACCGCCAGCACCGGGTGGCCGTTGCGGCGGGCTTCGGAGAGCCGCTCCAGCACCACGGCGCCCGCGCCCTCGGCCCAGCCGGTACCGTCCGCCGAGGCGCCGAACGCCCGGCAGCGGCCGTCGGCCGACAGCCCACCCTGCCGGGCGAACTCGGTGAACATGCCCGGCAGCGGCATCACGGTGACCCCGCCCGCGAGGGCGAGGGTGGACTCCCCGGTGCGCAGCGATCGGCAGGCCAGGTGCACCGCGGCGAGGGACGAGGAGCAGGCGGTGTCGACGGTGAGGGCCGGGCCGGAGAGGCCGAGCACGTAGGCGAGCCGGCCCGACAGCACGCTCGGGGTGCCGCCGGTGAGCAGGAATCCGCCCGCCGCGTCGGCCTGTTCGTGCAGCCGGGCGCCGTAGTCCTGGGCCGTGGCGCCCGCGAAGACCGCGGTGCGGGTGGCGCGCAGCGTCCCGGGGACGATGCCGGCGCGCTCGACGGCCTCCCAGGCCACTTCGAGGAACAGTCGCTGCTGCGGGTCCATCGCGGCCGCTTCCCGGGGGGAGATGCCGAAGAACTCCGCGTCGAAGCGGTCGATGCCGGTGAGGAATCCGCCGGGGCGCAGGCCGCTGACGTCCATCCGCTGCCAGCCGCGTTCGGCGGGCGGCGGGGTGATCGCGTCGACGCGGTCGGCCAGCAGCCGCCACAGGTCCTCGGGGTTCTCCACTCCGCCGGGGAACCGGCAGCCCATGCCGACGACGACCACCGGGTCGGCCGCTTCCTCGGACGCGGCCGGTGCGGCCGGTGCGGCCGGCTGCCCGCTCGTCGCCGGGGCGGCCGCGGCCGGCTCCTGGTCCGGCGTGCTCGCCAGGTGCTCGGCCAGCGCGGCGGGCGTGGGGTGGTCGTAGAGGAGGGCGACCGGCAGGTCGGCGCCGATCCGCTCCTCGAGTAGATCGCGCAGCTCCAGGCCCATCATCGAGTCGAAGCCCTGGTCCCGGAAGGGGAGGTCGGGTGCGACCGCCGCGCCCAGCACTCCGGCGGCCAGCTCCAGTACCGCGGCCAGCGGCGGCTCCTGGGCGCCGGGGGCGGCATCGGCGGCTCGCGCCGGCGCGGGCCGTGCCGCCGGGGCGTCCTCGGCTTCGGCCGATGCGGCCGGCGCGGTGGGCCAGTGGCGGCGGCGCTGGAAGGGATAGCCCGGCAGCGGCACCCGGACCGGTGCGTACTGTTCGAACACCGCATGCCAGTCGGTCTGTTCACCCGCCAGGAACCGGTCGGTGCGCTCCTGGACGGGCGAGGCGGCGGCGGGGGTGTGACCTGTGACGGTGGCGCAGGACGGGTCGGCGGCGTCGGCCAGTTCGTCCAGCCCCGCCAGCAGGGTCGCCCGGTCGTGGGCGAGGACGACCGCGCGGCAGGGGTGCGCGGTGCGGGCTGTGGCGAGCGTGCAGGCCACGTCCACCCGGCGCAGCCCGGGCCGGGCCGCCAGGTGTGCGCGCAGTGCGCGGGCCGCCGCGGCGAGCGCCCCGGGTGTCCGTGCGGACAGCGGGAAGGGCAGCGGCTCCGTGGCGTCGGCGGTGGGCACGGGTACGTCCTCGTCGTGCGCGGCGAGGACGACATGGCAGTTGGTGCCGCCCATACCGAACGCGCTGACGCCCGCCACCAGCGGGGCTTCCGGACGGGGCCAGCCCGAGGTCGCGGTCTGCACCCGCAGGCCGTGCGGCGGAAGCCGGTCGGCGGGCGCGGTGAAGTGCAGGCTGGCCGGCAGCTCCCGGTGGTGGAGCGCCAGGGCCGTCTTGACCAGTCCGGCGATCCCGGCGGCGCCCTCCAGGTGGCCGATGTTCGTCTTCACCGAGCCCACTGCCAACGGTCCGCCGGGGCGGTCGGCGAAGACCTCGCCGAGCGCGTCCGCCTCGGCCGCGTCGCCGGCCGGTGTCCCGGTGCCGTGCAGTTCCACGTACTGCACATCCGCGGGGTCCGTCCCGGCGGCCCGGTGCGCGGACCTGATGAGTTCGCTCTGGGCCCGCGGGTCGGGTGCGGCCATCTCCTCACCCGCGCCGTCGTGGTTGACCGCGGCGGCGCGGATCACGCAGTACACCCGGTCGCCGTCGGCGACCGCGGCGGCGAGCGGCTTGAGCACGACGAGCGCGCCGCCCTCGCCGCGGACGAACCCGTCGGCGTCCCGGTCGAAGACCCGGCAGCGGCCGCGTGGGGAGAGCACTCCCAGGCGGGCGGCGGCCAGTTGGGTGTCCGGCACCAGGGCCAGGTTCACCCCGCCGGCCACTGCCAGTTCGCACTCCCCGGCGCGCAGGCTCGCGCACGCCAGTTGGACCGAGACCAGCGAGGAGGACTGCCCGGTGTCCACGAGCAGGCTGGGGCCGCGCACCCCCAGGTGGTGCGAGATCCGGTTGGCGATCACGCCGCGTTGCAGTCCGGTCGTGGCGTGGTGGGACAGCGCCGCCGAGCCGTGCCGGGAGGCCAGCAGCGCGTAGTCGTCGGACAGCGAGCCGACGAACACGCCGACCGGCCGGTGGCGCAGTGCGCCGGGTACGACACCGGCGTCCTCCATCGCCTCCCAGGCCAGCTCCAGCGCCAGGCGCTGCTGCGGATCCATGGCCGCCGCCTCGCGGTCGGCGATCCCGAAGAAGTCCGCGTCGAACTCGTCGACGGAGTCCAGGAAGCCGCCCTCGTCCGGCAGTCCGGGCCCGGCCGGTACGGGCGCGGTGCGGCGGCGCTCCGACGGGCGGGCCACGCTGTCGGTCCCGGCGACCAGGTTGTCCCAGAACTGCGCCGGCCCGTCGGCTCCGGGCACACGACACCCCACCCCGACGACCGCGATCCGGTCGACGGGTGCGTTCTCCCGCGTCATCCGGTGATCCCCCCTGGGTGCGGCGGGCCGTCCGCCGCCCGCCGGTCCGCGCCGGGTGGCGGCCCCGGGTGCGGTCCGGGCGTCGGCCGCGGGCCGTCGCCGTGGCCACCGGGTGGCGGGGCCTGCTCCTGGGTGACGGGGCAGGCCCGGTGCAGGTAGTTGGGGCGCAGATCGCCCTCGTCGTAGTAGCGGTGGAAGACGAGGGTCGCCGAGCCGGAGAGCGGCGGCACGATCCACGACCAGTCCGCCGGGCAGCTGCGGCCCGCCTCCTCCTCGCGCTCGACGTGGGTGAGGAAGCGCTTGGCCTCGGTGTGGTGGTCGGTGATCTTGACGCCGGCCCGGGCGAAGGAGTGCAGGACGGCGACGTTCAGCTCGACCATCGCCCGGTCCCGCCACAGTGAGGTGTCGGAACTGGTGTCCAGCGCCATCTTCGCCGCGACGACGGGCAGCATGTCGTAGCGGTCGGTGTCCCCGAAGTTGCGGGCGCCGATCTCGGTGCCCATGTACCAGCCGTTGAACGGGGCGGCCGGGTAGCGGATGCCGCCGATCTCCAGGTCCATCGCGGAGATCACGGGCACCGCGTGCCAGCGCAGCCCCAGTGCGGCGAACCAGGGGTACCGCGGGTGGGACAGCTCGACCTCCAGCACGGCTTCCGGCGGGAGTTCGAACACCTCGATCCCGTCCCGCGGGGTCTCGACGACCAGCGGAAGCACGTCGAAGCGGGTGCCGGGACCGCCGGGCCAGCCGTGCCGCAGCGCCAGTTCCGTCAGGCCGGTGTTCATCGGGTCGCCGAGGACCGTACCGTCCGGCTGCCGGTATCCGGCGTACCGGATGAGCTGCTCGTTGTGGAAGCGCGGTCCGGGGGTGTCGGGCCCGTCCGGGGCGAACACGGTGATGGTGGGCCGGATCCGGCCGCCGCCGCCCGCCTCCGTCAGATGCTTGACCGACTCGGCCGCGATGTCCGCCGCGTCCCGGGTGGCGCGCCGGTCGCGCACCCGCAGACTGCGCCAGTAGAGCCTGCCGATGCACCGGTTGCTGTTGCGCCAGGCCACCCGCGCCCCGAAGGCGAGTTCTGCCCGGGTGTGGGTGTAGGTGCCGGTGGCGTCCACCTCCGCGCGGATGTCGGCCATCCGCCGGGCGGCCGAACCGTCGTCCTGCCCCTCGCCCTCACTGTGGAAGAGGCCGACGAACCGCTCCGCTTCGTCCAGCAGCCGGGCCGTGTCCCGGCCGGGCGAGGCGGCCGGCGCCTCCGCCGCGAGCGGGGCGGCGCCGGTGGAGCGTTCGACGGCACGCCGAAAGAGACTTTCACTGAGCAAGGCTTCCCCGTTCCCATGCCCCCGCTGTTCCCCGTCAGTGCGCCGCTCCCCGGGCCCTCGCCCGCGGCCGGCGGAGCGGCTCGCTCAGTGCAGCCGGATCGGCAGTGTGCTCAGGCCGCGGACCAGCAGGCTGTTGCGCCACTGGAGGGTCTCCGGCTCCCGGGCCAGGCCCAGGTCCGGGAAGCGGGCCAGCAGCCTGCTCAGCGCCACCTCGATCTCCACCCGGGAGAGCGGTGCGCCGAGGCAGTAGTGGATGCCGTGCCCGAAGGCGAGGCTGCCGCCCAGCGGCCGGGTGAAGTCCAGTCGGGCCGGCTCCGGGAACTTCTCACCGTCGCGATTGGCGGCGATCAGCGAGACCAGGACGAACTGACCCTTGGGGATGGTGGTACCGGCGACGGTCACGTCGGTGGCGGTGGAGCGCAGGGTGGCCACGTTGACCGGGCCGTCGAACCGCAGCAGTTCGTCCACCGCGTTGGGCATCAGCGACGGGTCCGCCTTGAGTTCGGCCAACTTGTCCGGGTTCTTCAGCAGCGCGAGCACGGCGTTGCCGACCATGCTGGCGGTGGTCTCGTATCCGGCGACGAACATCAGCGCGCAGGTCGAGACCAGTTCGCGGTCGCTGAGCCGGTCGCCGTCCTCGCGGGCGTTGATCAGCGCGGTGATCAGGTCGTCGGCCGGGTCGGCCCGCTTCGCCTCGATGACGTCGACCAGGTACTGGTCGACCCCGCGCACCGCCTCGTTCATCCGGGCCGGATCGTTGGTGGTGAAGATCGTCTCGGTCCAGGTGCGGAAGGCGTCCTCGTCGGCCGGCGGGATCCCCAGCAGCCGGCAGGTCACGGCCATCGACATCGGGAAGGAGAGGGAGCGCAGCAGGTCGACCTCGCCCGCGGCGGAGATCGTGTCCAGCAGGCCGTCGACGATCTGCTGGATCTCGGGACGCAGTGCCTCGACCCGGCGGCGGGTGAAGGCCTTGGCGGCCAGTTCGCGCAGCCGCGTGTGGTCCGGCGGATCGGCGAAGAGCATGTGCTTGGTGAGGATGTCGGTGTATCCCTCGTGCGCCGACACACCGGTGCTCTGCTGCGCGAAGATGTCCGGGACACCGGAGAAGTCCTTGGTGAACCGGGCGTCGGAGAGGGCCTCCTTGGCCTCCTCGTAGCGGGTGATCACCCAGACGTCGATACCGTCGGGGGTCCGCATCGCGTGGACGGGTCCTTCCACCCGGAGGCGGTCGTAGACCGCGTACGGATCCTGGAAGAACGACATGTCGAGGACTTCGCGGCCGGGCCCGGTCAAGGTCGTCATACGCTTCCACCTCTCCTGTCCCTCAAGGGCGTCTCGAACCTATGGGCCGGTGAGCGAACCTGCCAATAACGAGAATCAGTTACCCCCGCCCGCGGGCATGGCCGTCCGGTCGGCTGCCGCCGTCGACTCCGCGAGCGTGACCACCCGGGCGACCGCCACCCGCGAACCCACCCGCAGCTTGCGCAGGATCCGGCCGACGTGGACCTGGACGGTGTTCAGCTTGATGTCGAGCGCGCTGGCGATCTGCTGGTTCGAGCTGCCGCGTGCGATCAGCCGGGCCACCTGCAGTTCGCGCGGGGAAAGGCACTCGATCACCCCCGTCCCCCGGCCCGCGTCGCCGACGGGGGCCGACCGTCCGGCCGCCCGCAGCAGCCGGACGTTGTCCGCCGCGACCGGTGCGGCGGAGGACCGGTAGAGCTCCTCCGACCGGGCCAGGGCCGTCTGGGAAGCGCGGCGGCGGCCCTTTCGGCCGTGCGCCGCCCCGGCCATCAGGTACGCGGCGGCCAGCCCCAGCCGGGCCCGGTCGCGCTCGAAGGCCACGCACGCGGCGTCGGCCGCTCGCTGTGCGCTGTCCGGGTCGGAGCCGAGCACCGCCTCGGCGTGGGCGAGTTGGGCGTAGCCGTGGGCGCGGTTCATGCCGCAGGCCAGCGCACTGCTCATGGCCAGCCGGCTCCACTCGCGGGCTTCGCCGTGCTGGTCGAGTGAGGAGTCCGCCGAGGCCAGCACCGCGTAGACGCGGGCCCGGCCGACGACCGGGACCAGCGGCAGCCGCTTGCCGCCCACCGCCTCGAGCACCGTGTCCCGGCCGTCCCGCAGCGACCCGGTGCGCAGCATCGTCATCCCGATCAGCGCCAGCGCCGCGTTCTCGAACGGGCCGCGGAACGGGGTGACGGTCCGCGCCTGCTCGGCCAGCTCCCGGGCGCGCTCGTTGTCGCCCGCCTCCAGGGCGATCTCGCTGAGCGCGATCAGCGCCGTCTCGACCAGGTCCGGGTGGCCGCGGGTCTCCGCGGTCCGCAGGGCGTGCAGGGTGTGCTGCTCGGCCTCGCCGAGCCTGCCGAGTTCACGCAGCGTGGCACCGTGCAGGACGCGGAGCAGGAGCGCGTGCCGCCACTCCCCCAGCGCCTCGGCGATCCGCATGCCGCGGCGCTGGTGCGCCTCGGCCTCGGTGAGCCGCTGGAGCTGGCTCTCCACCCAGGACAGGTCGGTGAGTAACGGCAGCAGCCGGCCGACGGTGGCGTCGTCGGCGCGGTCCAGGTGGGCCGCCACCCGGTCGGCGTGCACCCGGGCCGTGTACAGTCCGCCGGTCCAGCAGCCGGCCAGCGCGAGCGACATGCCCGCCTCGGCGAGGGCACCGCGGTCACCGAAGGCGGCCGCGCGCTCGAATGCCTGTGCGGCGTAGTACTCCTGCCGCAGATGGTCGCTCTTCTGCAGATAGCACCGGCTCGCCTCCAGCAGGAGTGCCAGCGCGCCCGGATCGCAGGTACCGATCCTGGCCAGCTCCCCGTTGATCTCGGCGAGCCGGTGGTCCGGGCCGGCGAGCTGCTCGTGCAGCACCGCGTCGAAGTCGGGGCCGTTGCGGTCGGGGACGTCGTGGTCGGGGACGTCGTGGTCGGGGACAGGGACTTCCTCCCGGCGGAAGGATCGCGCCACGGAGAAGGGTATGTACGCCTCCATAAGGGCATCTTCGACCAGTTCGCGATGGACATGCACCGACGGGCCGGGAGTGTATCCCTGATCACATACCTCTCGGTACGGGAACTCCAAACCCTGTATAGACCAAGCAAGTTGACCGGAGCCGTCCGCCGGGAGGCGGTGGCTTGCGGCCGAGCACCGGCCCGGCCCGCAGCCCCCCGGCACCGGCCCCCGGAGCACCTCCGGCAGCCGTTGACACGCCGGGTGGGTGCTTGTTTCCATGCGGCAGCGAGCACCGCCCGCCGATCGTCGACCGGCGCAGGCCAGGGCGCCCAGTCGCCCCTCGCGGACGGGGGTGAACCACACATGGCCGGAAGGCTGCTGGCGGTCAGCGACCTGCACATCGCCTTCCGCGAGAACCGCACCCTGCTGGAGTCCCTCCGCCCCGGGAGCGACGACGACTGGCTGATCGTCGCCGGGGACGTCGCGGAACGGTTCGCGGATGTCGAACAGGCCCTGCGGCTGCTGAGCGCACGATTCGCCAAAGTGCTCTGGGCCCCCGGCAACCACGAGTTGTGGACCCATCCCGCAGATCCGGTGACCCTGCGCGGCGACCGCCGCTACCGGCGGCTGGTGGAGATGTGCCGCGGCCTCGGTGTCGCCACACCCGAGGACCCCTACCCGGTGTGGCACGGCGCGGGTGGACCGGTCACCGTGGCGCCGCTGTTCCTCCTCTACGACTACACCTTCCGCGCCCCGGGAACGGCGACCAAGGAGGAGTCGCTGCGCCGCGCGCACGAGGCCGGCGTGGTGTGCACGGACGAGTACCTGCTGCATCCCGACCCCTATCCGACCCCGGACGCCTGGTGCCGGGCCCGCGCGGAGTGGACCCGACGGCGACTCGAAGCCCTCGCACCCGGGGAGCGGACGGTACTGGTCAACCACTGGCCGCTGGTCCGGGAACCCACCAGGATCCTGCGCCATCCGGAGTTCGCCCAGTGGTGCGGCACCGAACTGACCGCGGACTGGCACCGCCGCTTCCGGGCGGCGGCCGTCGTCTACGGCCATCTGCACATCCCCCGTGTCACCTGGCACGACGGAGTCAGATTCGAGGAAGTCTCGGTGGGCTACCCGCGCGAATGGCAGCCCCGTGACCCGCGGGAGCCGCTGCGCCCGGTGCTGCCCGCCGCCGTCCCGCCGCCACCGTCGCCCGCCGCCGTCCCGGCGACCGCTCCGGCCGGGGAGAGCACCTTGCTGCGTGCGCTGCTGCCCGCCTCGGTGGCCACCGCCGAGGCGTTCGACGACCTTCCCGGAGCACCCGCCGACCATCTGCATCCGCGGGAGGCGCAGGTGGTCGACCACGCGGTGCCGCGCAGGCAGCGCGAGTTCGCCACCGTGCGGCACTGCGCCCGGCGGGCCGCGGGCAGCATCGGCGTAGTGCCCGTCCCCCTGCTGCCCGACCGGCGCGGCGCCCCGCAGTGGCCGGAGGGCGTGGTGGGCGCCATGACCCACTGCGAGGGCTACCGGGCCGCCGCCGTGGCCCGCAGCAGGGAAGTCATCGGCGTCGGGATCGACGCCGAACCCAACGAGCCCTGCCCGGCCGGCGTCCTGGACCTCATCTCGCTGGAGCGCGAACGGGAGTGGGTGGCCGCGCACACCCGCGCCGCGCCCGGAGTCCGCTGGGACAGGCTGCTGTTCAGCGCCAAGGAGTCGGTGTTCAAGGTGTGGTATCCCCTCACCCGCCGCGAACTGGACTTCGAGGAGGCGCACATCGAGATCGACCCGGACGACGGGACCTTCACGGCCCGGCTCCTGGTCCCCGGGCCGACGGTCGGCGGCAGGCGCCTGGACGGGTTCACCGGGCGCTGGCTGTGCCGCGACAACCTGCTGATCACCGCGATCACCCTGCCGGCCACCGCGCCCGGACAGGGCGGGCCGGCCCCGGCACCCGCCGCGGCCGACCGCGGCCGGGACACCGAGGGCGTGCCCCGGATCACCGTCCCCTGACGGCCCGTCCGCGGTCGCGGTCAGCGCGCCGCCGCGCCGCGGCCGGCAGGGTCCTCTACCCGGGGAACCGCCGGTTCCCCGCCCGGCCCGGCCGGCTCCGGCACCTCGATCGCGTAGCCGCGCAGCGGCTGGGAGGTGCGCCAACCGCCGCAGCCCAGTTGGAAGCGCAGATCCCAGGTGCCGGGGGCCAGCGCCCGACCGTGGTCGGCCGTGGCCGGATCGACGGTGAACTCCGAATCCCACCGCAGGGTGCACAACTCCCGGCGGTCACGCCCCGCGCCGCGCAGCCGGGCGGCCGCCCGCGCCGCCGCTCCGGCGAGCGCTCCGGGCGCCTTCGCCGCCACCGCCGCCGACACCCGCGCCATCGCCCGCGACAGCCGGGCGGCCCATTCCGTCGGCCCACCCGGACGGTGGGGCTCCTCCACGACGTGCCGGCCGGCCGGCAGGTTCAGCACCGTTCCGCCCTCCCGGTGGCGCAGTTGGCCGCGCACATTGCTGCGCCGCACGGCCTTGGCGAAGTCGGCCCGCTCGGCAGCGGCGGGCAGCGCCGCCACCCGCTCCGGCAGTCGCAGCAGCCGCCCCTCGCCCTCCGGGGCGCGGGCGAAGGCGAGCGGCGCGGTGCCCCGGGTCCGGCCGCGGCGCCGAACCAGACCGGTCGAGCACCGGACGGTGAGCTGCCCGTCCGTCCACCGCGCTGAGGTCACCCGCGGCCGGTGCACGACACCGGCCTCGAACCCCGCCTGTTCCTCCAGCAGCGCGCGGTCCCCGTGCCGGGCGAGGGCGGCGACGATCCGCAGCCGGGTGGGCAGGGCCGCGTCCGTCTCCGGGGGCAGTTCGGCGGCCAGCGCGCCGACGGCCTCGCACCACGCCGCCCTGCGGTCCGCCGGCTGGTCCAGCAGGCGCTTGCCCGCTATCCGGTCGAGTGCCTTCTTCCCGTACCACCTGGCCACCAGCCGGTTCCGCAGCGGGCCCGGCGGCACCCGGGTGTCCGAGGCGTCCAGGACCGCGAGTACCCGCCGGATGCTGTCGATGTAGGAGTACGGCTCGATCTGCGCGTAGCTGACGTTCTGCTTCCCGTCGGCATGGCGCACCCAGTGGTAGCAGGTGTAGTCGTGCACGGTGGCCACCCGGCCGGTGAGGAGATACGCGCGCAGGGTGAACAGGTGGTCCTCCAACCGCACCCTGCCCTCCGCGAACCGCAGTCCGTGTGCGCGCAGGAAGTCCCGGCGGAAGAGCTTGTGCACCGTCATCGAGCTCAGCAGCGCGGGGTCGGTCCGCAGGTCGGCCCCGGTCCGCGGCTGTTCGAACAGGGCGCGCGGTGCCGGCCGGCCGTGTCCGGCCATCCGCCCCACGACGATGTCCGCGCCGGTCTCCCGGGCCCGCGCGTACAGCCGCTCCAGCGCCTCCGGCGCGAGCCGGTCGTCGTCGTCCACGTAGTGCACGAACTCGCCGCGGGCCAGGTCCGTGCCGATGTTGCGGGGGCGACCGGGCCAGCCGGAGTGCGCGGCCCGCACCACGCGGACGGTCGCCTCCGCGCCACGCTTTGCCGTCTCCTCCTCCAGCAGCGCCACGGTGTCGTCGTCGGACGCGTCGTCGACGTAGATGACCTCGAACTCGGAGCGGGGCATCGTCTGCGCCAGGAGCGAGCGCAGCCCGGTCAGTACCGCGTCCCCCGTGTTGTACGTGGGGACGACGACGCTGACCTTGAGGGGCTGTGCGGGGGTATGGGATATCGCGGTGTCCAACTGCGGCCTTCCGTCCGGTCCTGGGCGCCCGCGCTGGTCGGGGCGGTGGTCCGGGCCCGGGTGCCCGCCGGCCGCCGGACCATGCGCCCCGGAGCGCCGCGGCGGGTGCCGGCCCGCGCCCGGCACCGGACGGCACCCGCCTTGCGCCCCCGCCCCCGGACCGGCCGGGGACGACGGGTCACCCCAGGTAGAGCGGCACGCGTTCGGCCGCAGCACCGAGTTCGGCACGCTCGGCCGCGGTCGGGGCCCGGCGGCCGGTACCGATCAGGAGCGCGTCCCGGTCGCCGAGCGAGGCCGGGAACGGGGCACCGGCGATCTCTTCCAGCGCGGCGCGGGATCGGGCCAGGCACTCGGCGGGCGGCCCCGCCACGTGCGGCAGATGGGCGACCAGGTCGAGATGGTGCAGCGTCCACTCCAGGACGTAGGCCGCCAGATAGTCGCCCGCGGTGAGGACCTGGCCACGAGTGCGCACCCGCAGCAGCGGGTCGGCCAGTGCGGCGGCGCGGCCCGCGGCGGAGCCGACGTCGTCGAGGTGGAACGTGAGCAGGTGCGGCTCACGGTACGCCGCGGCCAGCCGGACGACGAGCGCGTCCAGCGGGTCCTCGCCGGTCGGCGGCCCGTCGGCGACCTCCCAGTAGGTCACCGCGTCGGCGGTCGGCTCGCTCCCGGTCGGGGTGGCGAGGGTGATCAGGACGTCCTGCGCGTCGATGACCAGATGGCACACCAGGTCCCGCACGAGCCAGCCGGCGCACCCGGAGGGCTGCGCGAAGTCGGCGTCCGGGAGTGCGGCGACCGCCGTCCGCAGCGCCGTCCACGAGCAGGCGAAGAGGTCCACGTCGGCACGCTAGTGCGGCACACACCCGGCGGACAACCGGATTCGGGGCACCGCCCAGTGCTGTGACCGCGAACGTTCACCGGGTCGGGGCGATGCCCTCGACCGCCGGGCCAGGGGAAATTCCGGCCTGCGAGGTGAGTAATCCTCAGGTCCTCCCTCAACGGGCGCGCCCTCATCCGCAGGGCGGAGACGGTCCGCCGTAGCGGACGAAGCGCGGCTGACGAGTCCAGGGCCGGCATGTCCATCATGACGACAGCGACCGTTCCACTCCCCGGCTCCGCATCTGCGCCTGCCTGGGCTCGCCGCGCCGCCCACGCCATCGCTCTGTGCGCGGTCCCGTCCGGCCTGTGGCGCATCGCCATGGCATCCGGTGTCCATGTGGGCTACAGCGACCAAGTGCTGCGCGACGTCTTCGACATCCCAGGCCGGGGCATCGCTTACGTCGTCGGTCTCTCCGTCCTCGCCGAGCTGGCCGCTCTGCTTCCGCTGCTGCTCGTCAGCAACCGGTGGCGGCCGCTGCACCCCAGGATCCTCGCCCCGCCGGCCTGGACCGCCTCGGGCATCCTGGTCCTGGTGGCACTGTGGCAACTCGCGGTCGCTTTCACCGTCGAGAGCCGGACGTACCTGTCGAGTGATGCAGCACAGACCGTCTGGGGCCTCACTTTCGCCCCGCTGTTCGCCATCCCGGCGCTGATGACTGCGGTGACTTGGTCGTACGCGAGACGGCACCGGGCACTCGGGACAGGCAAAGCGCCTGCCACGACCTTGACATCGGCTACTCCCGTCCCACCGTTTCCCGGCGCCACAAGCGTGGCCGATGACTGAGCTGCCCAGTGATCGTTTCCGGTCACCGCAGCACTAGTTGTATTGCTCTGTGAGGTTGGGGACGCGGCTGGCGGGTGGTTTGCCTGCGAGTGCGGTGTGTCCGCGGTGGTGATTGTAGGTGTGCAGCCACTGCGGGAACGCGTCGCGTCGTTCCTGTTCTGACCGGTAGGGGCGGGCGTAGGCCCATTCGTCGAGCAGGGTGCGGTTGAGGCGTTCGACCTTGCCGTTGGTCTGGGGCCGGTAGGGCCGGGTTCGCTTGTGGGTGATCCCGGCCGCTGCCAGTGTGTCGCGCCAGGTGTGGGACTTGTAGCAGGCGCCGTTGTCGGTCAGGACGCGTTCGACGGTGATGCCGACGCTGGTGAAGTAGGCGTGTGCCCGGGCCCAGAAGCCGGTGGCCGTGTCCTTCTTCTCGTCGGTGTGGATCTCGCTGTAGGCGAGGCGGGAGTGGTCGTCGACGGCGGTGTGGATGTAGCTGTAGCCGGCGTTCTTGCGGGTCTTGCGGCCGGCCTGGCGGCCGAGGACCTTGTGGCCGCCGCCGTCGGGGATGTTGCCCAGTTTCTTGATGTCGACGTGGACGAGCTCGCCGGGATGTTCGCGTTCGTAGCGGCGTATGACGCGGCCGGTCGCACGGTCCAGATGGGTCAGCCGGGCCAGCCCGAACCGCGTCAGCACGCGGTGCACGGTCGAGGGCACGAGGTCCAGCAGGTGCGCGATGCGGGCCGGGCCCCACCGGCGCAGGAGGCGGACCTTGATGATCCTTCGCTCGGTCCGTGTCGGCGTCCGCCGCGGGCTGTGACGGGGACGCGAGGAGCGGTCGGTCATCCCGGCCTCGCCCAGCAGCCGGTAGCGCTCAGCCCACCGCTGAGCCGTGGTCGGCGAGACCTGGAAGCGTTCGGCAGCCCGCCGGAGCGGCCAGCCGTCCTCGACCACGCAACGGGCCAGACGCAGACGTCCGGTCTCGGTCAGGGGTGCATTACGGTGGGGCACGAGGGCCTTTCTGGTCGGTGTAGACGTCGCAATCCACACCGAACCCGGAAGGCCCTCACCCGTTCAAGATCCCTCAGCCGAGACCTGCATCACCCGTCCACAACCTCCCGAGACAGAACAACTAGTGCGCGCTCAGCGGGATCTCGCACCAGACGCGCTTGCCGTTGCCGCGCGGTTCGACGCCCCAGTCGGTGGCCAGCTCCTCGATGAGCATCAGGCCGCGCCCCGAGGTGGACTGCTCGGTGGCGGCCCGGCGGTAGGGGTTGTCCGGCGAGGTGTCGGTGACCGCGATGCGCAGGGCGCGGCTGCCGTTGCGCACCGGCCGGGCCGTGAGGGTGGCGTCGCCCTCGGTGTGCAGCAGCGCGTTGGTGGCCATTTCGCTGGCGAGCAGCTCGGCGGTGTCGGCGAGGGAGTCCAGGGACCAGCGGTGCAGGGCGGTGCGCAGCGCCTGCCGGGCCGCGTGCAGGGACTGCGGGTCGCTGGAGGAGATGGTGACGGCCATCTGCGGCGCGGCCGGGCGCCGGCCCGAGGCACGGCGCAGCAGCAGCAGCGCGACGTCGTCCTCCTCGCCGGTGAAGTCACCCATGGTGCGCAGCAGGTGGTCGGCGAGGTCGTCGGGGCGCACGGGGCCGTGCCGCACCGCCTCCAGGAGTCTCGCGCGCCCCTCGTCCAGGTCGTGGGTGCGGGACTCGATGAGGCCGTCGGTGCACATCACCAGCGAGGAACCGGGCTCGATCAGCGTCTCCGAGAGCGCGTACGGGGGCTGGGCCGAGGGCGCGGCGAGGCCGAGCGGGAGCCCGACGGGGGTGTCGACCCATACGCAGCTCCCGTCGGGGCGGCGCAGGACCGGTTCCGGGTGACCGGCCCGGACGGTCACGGCGACCCCGGTGCCGGGATCGAACAGCACCAGGAGGCAGGTGGCGAACCGGTCGGTGTCCAGTTCGGCGAGGAAGGCCGAGGCGCGGGCCATGACGGTCAGCGGCGGGTGCCCCTCGGCCGCGTAGGCACGCAGCGCGATCCGCAACTGCCCCATGACGGCAGCGGCGGTCACGTCGTGTCCCTGGACGTCGCCCACGACGGCGGCGATCCGGCCGTCCGGCAGCGTGACGGCGTCGTACCAGTCGCCCCCGATTCCACCGCGGGCGCGCGCCGGACGGTAGCGGGTCGCGATGGCCAGGCCGGGGACGTGCGGGATGTGCCCGGGCAGCATCGCCGTCTGGAGCCCGGCGGCCAGCTCGTGCTCCTGGTCGAAGAGCAGGGCCCGTTGGAGGGACTGGGCGATGGTGTTGCTGAGCGCGGTCAGCACCGTGCGCTCGTCGTGGGTGAAGCGGTCCTTGCCCTCGTAGGTGAGGCCCACGGCACCGATGGGGGTGTCGTGCGCGATCAGTGGGAAGTAGACCGCCGCGGTGGCGCGGGGCACCAGGCCCAGGTACTGGCCCAGCCCGGGGTAGCGCCGGGCGAAGTCCGCGCGGCTGGTGACGAAGACCGGCTCCCGGGTGCGGACCGCCTCGGTGAGCGGCAGCGGGGCGCCGATCCGGGCCAGATGGAAGTCGCGGATGATCTCGTCCGGGACGCCGTTGGAGCCCACCAGCCCCATTCGCCCGCCGTCCACCAGACCGAGGGTGATGCTGGCCGCCCCCAGCCGCTGCACCAGCCGGGTGGTGGTGAGGGCCTCGGCGACGTCATCGACGGTGACGGTGGGGGCCAGGGCGTCGTTGACGTGGCCCACGAGGTCGGCCTGCCGCCGCCGGTCGCTCTTGGCCTGCCGCAGTTCCCTCGTCTGATCGACCGCCTGGAGCTCCTGGCTGGCGTCCCGGATGATCCCCACGACCTGCACCGGGCTGCCGGTGTCGTCGCACACGACGGTCGCCTGGGAGTGCGTCCAGCGCAGCGAGCCGTCGGGGTGGCGTACCCGGAAGTAGACGCTGTAGCCCGTCCGGGCCTTCAGCGCGCGGCCGACCTGCGCCTGGACCGCGGGCAGTTCCTGGGGCACCATCCGGTCCGCGATGGTGGCCGGGCGGTCGTCGTACTCCCCCGGCTTGAACCCCAGTACGGCGAGTCCCGCGTCGTCGAACTTCATCTCGCCCGACTGCAGGTCCCAGCAGAAGCTGCCCATGCCGTTGACGGCCAGCGCGACATGGGCGGCGACCGGCGGGTCGTCGCCGTGACCGGCGGGCCCCGTGTTCGGTTCGCGGAAGCGGTGCATCGCTGTCTCCCGATCGCGTGGCCCCAATGCCTGCGCCCCCGCTCAGCGACAGCCGCGGCAGCGCCTGGCGAGGCCACCTCCCCATCATGCGGGGAGCCGACCGGTACCGCGCGTCGAGGGGCGCGGCACTGGCCCGGACGCGTGAGGGCGGGGGCCGGGCGGTGGTCTGCGGGGCGGTCGGGGGCGGTACGGGGCCGGTAGCGGGGGCAGCGGGACAGCCAGGGACCCCGGCGCCGGAGCGCCGGGGTCCCTGGGAGGGTGCCGGATCCGGGTCAGGGCTTTCCGCGGGCCTGCCCGGCGGCCTTCTCGGCGGCGGCCGACTCGGAGTCGTGCGGGCCCGTCGCGAGCCTGCCGCCGGAGCTCTCGATGTGGGCGCGCACGAACCACTGGAACAGCTCCAGCTTGCGCAGATGCTCGATGAGCAGGTCCTGGGTGACCAGGTCGGAGCTGTCGGTCGCCTTGACGGCCTTGCGGTGGTCCTCGATCACGCCGGTGTAGACGACGTCGAGGGCGCCCAGGTGTTCGATGGCCTCGGCGCGTCCGAGCGTGTAGTCCTGCCAGGTCCGCTCGGCGACCAGCACGCCCGGGGTGCCCCAGGGCGAACCGCCCAGGGTCGAGATGCGCTCGGCCGTGTTGTCGATCATCTCGCGGACGGCGTCGACCTGCGGGTCGAGCATTTCGTGGACGGCGATGAAGTGCGGTCCGATCACGTTCCAGTGCACGTGCTTCAGCGTCAGCGCCAGGTCGTTGAGCGCGTGCAGCCGCATGCGCAGCAGTTGGATGACGCTGCCGCCCTCTTCCGTGGACATGCCGGGAACGGTGTAGGACGGGGTCGAGCCCTCGTTGGACGCGTGAGCTGCCACGGTGCGCTCCAATCCTCGGAAGTGGTCGGGAGGGACGGGGCCGGCGAGAGGGGCCGTCCTACTCCCAGCGGGTACGGCTCCACGGAGTGGGCGTACGTGAGCTGTTCCCGTCCCGGGGTTTCCGCCGGAAGCAAGGTCAAACCTTGCCGAACTCTTGTTCGGCCACCTGGCCGCCGGGGTCCGCCGGGGCCCAGCCGGCTTTGGCGGGCGAGACCATCCGTCGAACCCTTCCTGCCTGGGCCGAGCGCTAGCGCGGACGCCGGCACGAGCACCCCGAGGAGGGGCCCGGCGGGTGCCACACCTGCACCGGCGGCGAGGCCGTGCGCAGGTCAGCTCGTGGCCCGCAGCTCGAACCATGTCGTCTTGCCCCGCGGCAGCAGATCCACGCCCCAGCGCTCGGCCAGCGTGTCCACGAGGAAGAGTCCCCGGCCGCTGGTGTCCAGCTCGCCGACCGGCAGCAGGCACGGCAGCCCGCGGGAGGGGTCCCGGACCTCGACGCGGATCCATCCCGACCGCCGCAGCATCCGGATACCGATGGTGTGCGCGCCGGTGTGCCGCACGGCGTTGCCGACCAGCTCGGAGACGAGCAGCACGGTGTACTCCGTGCGCTCCGCCGGGAGGGCCCAGCGCTCCTCCAGCACGGCCTGGGTGAGGCGACGGGCCAGACGAGCCGATTCCGGAAGGTTGGGGAGCGGCACCTCCCGCACGGTCGGGTCGCCCGCTCGCTCGAGAACGGTGCGCACCGGCTCGGCGTCCCACTTCCCCGCTGGGTCTTCCGGAACCCGTTCGGTCACGCTCGCCACATCTCCCTGACCCGCCATGCCTCCATCATGGCGGCAGGGGGATGCCACTGGGGGCGGTTCGCGGGTATCCACCGAGGCGGTACGAGCGCCTCCAGCGCGCCGCGACCGCCGCCACCCGACGCCCCGAAAGCCGACGCATACGCACTGACCTGGGACGACTCAGGATGACAAGCCGTGCGCAACTGATCACAACGCGCCACAGCCCACCCACGAACGAGGGAGGACCGGGCACGCCTGGTTCCCCCACACGGTGGAGTGTTCGGCCTGCGCGACGCTTTACGCCACCCCCAACCACCCCACCCTGTCGTCCTCTTGCCGCGCACCGGAGCGGTCGAGCGCAGCAGCGGCCGGGAGGACGGGCCGCCGGGCCGCCGTCCGGGTGGGCAGCCGGCGGCCGGCCCCACGTGCCGGGACCCGGCCCGGCCGCGGCCCGCTCAGCGGAACCGGGCCTTGCCGGGGCCGTCCTCCACGAAGCTGCGCATGCCGATCTGCCGGTCCTCGGTCGCGAACAGTCCGGCGAACCAGTTCCGTTCGAGCGCCAGGCCGGTCTCGATATCGGCCTCCAGACCGAAGTCGACCGACTCCTTCGCCGCGCGCAGCGCGAGCGCCGGTCCCCGCGCCAGCCGTGCGGCCCAGGCGTGCGCCTGCTCGTACACCTCGGCGTCCGGCACCACGTGGTCGACCAGGCCGATCCGGGCGGCCTCGGCGGCCTTCACCGTCCGCCCGGTGAAGATCAGGTCCTTGGCCTTGGCCGGACCGACCAGCCGGGACAGCCGCTGGGTGCCGCCCGCACCGGGAATCAGCCCCAGCAGGATCTCCGGCTGCCCCAACGCGGCCCCCTCGCCCGCGAACCGGACGTCCGCGCACAGCGCCAGCTCGCAGCCGCCGCCGAGGGCATAGCCGGTGACGGCCGCGGCGACCGGCTTGGGGATGCGTGCCACCGCGGTGAACGCCTCCTGGAGACCGCGGGAGCGCAGGACCATCGCGGAGTGGTCCATCTCGCGCATCTCCTTGATGTCCGCACCGGCCGCGAACACCTTCTCGCCGCCGTAGAGCACCACGGCACGCACGTCCTCGCGACGGGCGGCCTCTTCGGCGAGTTCGCGCAGCAGGTCCTGGGTGGCGATGTCGAGGGCGTTCATCTTCGGCCGGTCGAGCCGGATGGTGCCGACGCCGTCGGCGACCTCGAGGCGCGCGGTGGCGCCGCTGGATTCGTCAGTGGTCATGCCGGGAAGGTTAACGGCCGTTCCGCGCCGCGGACCCGGTGCCGTTCCTCACAGACCGGCCCGCTCCCCGTCGCCCCGGGGGGCCGGGCCGCTGCCGCCGGCACACGCGCGCGGCGAACCGTCCGGGCCACGGCCTGCTACTGCTTCGCCGTCCACTTCTCCCAGGACATGTTCCAGCCGTTGAGACCGTTGTCCGGCTTGATGGTGTCGTCCTGCGAGTTCTCGACCTCGACCACGTCGCCGACCATGGAGTGGCTGAAGAACCAGGCGCCCGGCGTCCCGTTGGCGCCGCCTCCGCGCAGGTCGAACAGGCCCACACAGCCGTGGCTGCTGTTGACCTTGCCGAACTGGGACTTGGCCATCCAGTAGTTGCCGTGGATGAAGGTGCCCGAGGTGCTCAGCCGCATCGCGTGCGGGACGTCCTTGATGTCGTACTCGCCGCCGAACCCCACGGTGTCCCCGTTCATCCGGGTGACCTCGTGCTTCTCGCTGATGACCATCACACCGTTGTAGGTGGGGTTGGCCGGGCGGCCGGAGGAGATGGGGAAGGTCTTGATCTTCTCACCGTCGCGGGTCACGGTCATCGTCTTCTTCTTCGCGTCCACCACGCTGACCTGCTGCCTGCCGACGGTGAACCGCACGGTCTTGCGCTGCGTCCCGTAGACGCCCTCGGCGCCCTCGACGCCGCTGAGATTGAGGTCGACGGCGACCTTCGTCCCGGCCTTCCAGTACTTCTCGGGCCGGAAGTCGAGGCGCTGGTTGCCGAACCAGTGACCCGCCACCTCGACCTCCGGGTCCGCGGTCACGGATATCGCCTTCTCCACGGCCTCCCGGTGGGCCACCGGACGGTTGAAGTTGATCGAGAACGGCATCCCGGCGCCGACCTTGTCGCCGTTCTCCGGCGTGAAATACCCCACGAACGTGTTCTGCGGGACGAACGTGGTGAACGCGGCGTGCTTGGCCGCGGCCCGCCCCTCGGAGTCCTCTGCCACGGCGTCCACCGTGTACTTGGTACCCGCTGCCAGGTGGGTGGCGGGGCGCCACACCGTGCCGCCCTCGGCGAGCTTCCCCTCGACCTTCGTGCCCTTGGTGTCCTGGACGGTCACCTTCGTCAGCTTGCCCTTGGCCGCCTGGACCTCCAGGACACCCGAGGTCTTCACGTCGTCGGCGCCGTCCTCGGGCGCGACGGTCAGCACGGCTTCGGAGGGCCCCTTGGCGGGCTTGTCCCGGTCGCCGTCCCCGCTGTTCGCGCGGGCGTCGGTGCCGCCACCGCCGCCGCAGGTGGTCAACGTGAGCAGCAGCACCACCAGCAGCACGACGAAGCCGACGGCTGAGCCTCCGATGATCCGGGCGCGGCTGTCCCCCCGGATCGCCTTCCACGTGAGCTTCTCCCCGGCCACGGTCTTCAGATCCAAGACGGCCCCATCCCTTGTCCTCACACGGCTTCGCGCACCCGTGTGCGCCCCCGAAAACGCGACATCGCGCCGCCGGCCGTGAACGGCACATGAACGGCGGCGCGCATCCGCATTGTTAGATAACCACACCGCAATGACGGCGAACCGCACTCCGGGGTCACCATTCGGTCGCGTTTTTGGGAAGGCCGGAAGGAGGGGAGCGCCCGGTTCACAGGCTGCGGACGAGAGGAAGGGGACGGCCGGGAGGCGGGACGCCTTCCCGGCCGCGGTCAGTTCAGGGCCGAACCCCGCACCCAGGTCTCCCACGGCATGTTCCAGCCGCCCAGTCCGTTGTCCGCCGCCACGGTCCGGTCGTGCGAACCGCGCACGGTGACCAGGTCGCCGATCAGCGAGCGGTGGAAGAACCGGCCGGCGGGCGACTTGTCGTCCCCACCGCGCTCGTCCTCCAGTCCGACACACCCGTGACTGGTGTTCTTCTTGCCGAACGTGCGCTCGGGTGCCCAGTAGTTGCCGTGCAGGAAGGTGCCGCTACGGGTGAGGCGCATCGCGTGCGGGACGTCCTTGATGTCGTACTCGCCGCCGAAGCCCACGGTGTCGCCGTTCATCCGGGTCTCCTGGAACTTCTCGCTGATGACCATGCGGCCGTTGTACGTCGGGTTCTTCTTCGTGCCCGCCGTGATGTCCAACCGGTCGACCTTCCGGCCGCCCTGCCGCACGGTCAGGGTGCCGCGGTCCACGTCCACGACACTGCGCTGGTCGCGGCCGACGGTGAACGTCACCTGCTTGCGCTGTGTCCCGTAGACGCCGGGCGCTCCGCGGACATCGCGCAGCCGCAGGTCGAGGGTCACCTCGGTGCCGGGCTGCCAATAGGTGCGCGGCCGGAAGTCGAGTCTGTTGCGGCCGAACCAGTGAGGTGCGATCTCCACACGGGGGGTGGAGGTGACGTCGATGGCGCGCTCCACGGCCGCCCGGTCGGCGATGGGCCGGCTGAACTCCAGCGAGACGATCATCGCGGTGCCGACGGTCTGGCCGTCCTCCGGACGGAAGTAGCCCACGAAGCGGTGCGGCGGCACCCGGGTGGAGAAGGTGGCGTGCCGGATCACCCGGTCGCCCTCGCCGTCGACGGCCACCACGTCCAGCTCGTAGGTGCCGGCCAACTCCAGCACCGTGCCCTTGCCGTGCCCGGCTCCGCGTCCGGAGGCGTTCTCCGCGGAGGCGGGCAGCGGACGCCAGCTCCGCCGGTCGGCGGAGAACCGGCCGGCGATGGCGCGCCCGGCGTCCTTGCCCTTGTGCTGCATACGGACGCTGCGCAGCTTCCCTTCCGGGACCGAGACCTCCACCCGGGCGTCGGTGGGCACGTCGCGGGCACCGTCCTCGGGCGTCACCCGGATGGCTCCCCCCGGCGGCTTGGAGTCGTCCACGACGGCGCATCCGGCGGGTGCGGTGCACAGCAGCGCGAACGCCACAGCGGCCGGCACAGCGCGTACCGCCCGCCGTACGCACCCGGCGTGGTGCAACAGCGCCCCGACTCGCCGTGCCGTCCTGCCCCGCTTCATGCCGTCCCCGCTCCTGTGCGTCGCCTGCTGTCGAGGGCTTTCAGCCGCCCGCTCTCACCCGGACGAACGGACCAACGAAGCGCGTGCGGGAGGGACACCGGGCTCACGCGAGTGAACGAGGAATCCCCGGGGCCGCCGAGCCGCCCGGAGCGCGGCGCGCGGGTACCGGCGCCGCGCGAAATCCGTTCGCTCCGGACCGCGCCCTTGGCCACACTGACTGGACGTGACCTCTTCCGGTGCCGCGTCAGCCTCTCTGCGTTCCCGCAACTTCGCCCTGTTCTTCACCGGCCGGGCCGTCGCCAAGCTCGGTGACGCGATGCTGCCCATCGCGCTGTCCGCCGGACTGCTCCAGCACGGCCACGGACCCGGCGCGATCGGGGCGGCGCTGGCCTCGCTGACGGTGTTCCTGGCGGGCTTCGTCATCTTCGGGGGTGTCTTCTGCGACCGGTTCGACACCCGGACGCTGATGATCGGTTCGGATCTGGTGCGGGTGGTCACCCAGGCCGGCATGTCGGCGCTCTTCCTCAGCGGGCACGTCGTGCTGTGGCAGGTGTGCGCGATCGGCGCCGTCAACGGTATCTGCGCGGGCCTGTTCCAGCCGGGTGTCGCCGGCACCATCCCCCGGGTGGCCGATGACGTGCAGGGCGCCAACGGGCTGATCCGCACGGCGGAGTCCCTGGCCATGCTGGTGGGCCCGGCCCTCGCCGGTGCGCTGGTGGGCGGCTTCTCCCCGGGCGGGGTGTTCGCGGCGCACGCCGGGACCTATCTGCTCAGCGCGGTGTGCCTGGCGCTGCTGCGGCTGCCGGCCGCCCGGGGCCGCCCGGCGGAGCGCACCCGCTACCGCGCCGATCTCGCCGAGGGGTGGCGCGAGTTCCGGGCCCGCACCTGGATGTGGAGCGTCATCCTCATCTGGATGGTCTACATGGTCACCGTCTCCGGACCGCTGGTGCCGCTGACCGCCGCCGAGATCATCCCGTCGGAGGGGCCGGGGGTCTACGGGCTCGTCAACTCGGCGCTGGGCGGCGGCACCGCGCTGGGCGGGCTGCTGGCACTGCGCTTCCGGCCCGAACGGCAACTGCGCGCCGGGTCGGTCGCACTGCTCGGGTGCTGCTGCTATCCCGCCGCGGTCGGCCTGGACCTGCCGCCCGCGGCCATGATGGCGGCCGCGGCCGTCTGGGGCGTGGGCGGCGGCGTGTGGAGCGTGATGTGGGCGACCAGCGTGCAGACCCAGGTGCCCGGGCAGATCCTCAACCGCATTCACGCCTACGAGGTGGCCGGCTCACTCGCCATGATGCCCGCGGGCCAGGCGCTGGCCGGCCCGGCGGCGCAGCTGCTCGGAGCCCGGACGGTGCTGCTCGCCGGCGGCGTGATCATGATCGGGATCAGTGCGGCGCTGCTGTCGGTCCCGGCCGTCCGCACGCTGCGCGCGGTCCCCCGCCGGGCCCCGGCCGGCGGGGAGCCGTCCGCGGGGCGCGGCGCGGCGGCCCGCGACGTCAACGTCTGAGCCCGCTCCCGCGCGGAGCAGGGCGCTGGACAGCGGAAGCACTCCTGCCAGTTGTCCGCTATGCGGGCGCGGGTTTCGTATCAACGAACAGAATCTGGCCAACCTCTGATCAGAGATCGATGCGCCGGTGACATGTCCATGTCGAAAGTGGCAGGCTCACTGCACGTCACCCGGGATGCGTACAGCAGCACGATTCCCGTCCGTACTTTCGCGTGGCGCACCGCAGTTCAGTTCTGCCCGGGCGGTTGATCAGTCATGCCGTCCGGTCCCCACGGCAGAAGGAGTCACCGACGTGAGATTCACCTCCAAGCAGCGGATATCCGCCCTCGCCGCCACGGCGGCCCTGGTCGCGGCAGGAGTCACCGCCGGAACCGCGGGCGCCGCCCCGGCCGGCGAGACCACCGCGAACGGCGCGCTGCCCGCACAGCTGACCGCCGGCCAGCACACCAAGCTGGTCAAGGCGGCGAACACCGAGGCGGCGAAGTCCGCCGACGCCCGCGCCCTGGGCCTCGGCGCCAAGGAGAAGCTCCACGTCAAGGATGTCGTCAAGAACAAGGACGGCTCCACACACGTCCGTTACGAGCGCACCTACGACGGGCTGCCCGTACTCGGCGGCGATCTCGTGGTGCACAAGTCCGCCTCCGGCAAGCGCACCGGCACCTCCAAGGCCACCCGCGCGAAGATCGCGGTGAAGACGTCGGCCCCCGCCGCGCACAAGCCCGTCACGGCCGAGGCCAAGGGCAGCAAGGCGCCCCGGAAGATCGTCTGGGCGGGCGAGGGCAAGCCCGTGCTCGCCTGGGAGACCGTCGTCGGCGGCGTGCAGAAGTCCGGTGCGCCCAACCAGCTCCACGTGATCACGGACGCGAAGACCGGCAAGAAGCTCTTCGAGTTCCAGGGCATCAAGGAGGGCACCGGCAACAGCCAGTACAGCGGCAAGGTCGAGATCGGCACCTCGGGCTCGTCCGGCTCGTTCACGATGAAGGACGACGCGCGCGGCGGCAACCGCACCTCCGACCTCAACGGCGGCCAGAGCGGTGAGGGCACGGTCTTCACCGACGACGACGACGTCTGGGGCGACGGCACCGCCGACGACCGGGCCACCGCGGGCGTGGACGCGCACTACGGCGCCGGGCAGACCTGGGACTACTACAAGCAGGTGCACGGCCGCGAGGGCATCGCGGGCGACGGCAAGGGCGCCCTCAGCCGGGTCCACTACGGCGACAACTATGTCAACGCCTTCTGGGACGACTCCTGCTTCTGCATGACCTACGGCGACGGCCAGGGCAACAAGAACCCGCTCACCTCGCTGGACGTCGCGGCGCACGAGATGTCGCACGGGGTCACCTCGACCACGGCCGACCTGGTCTACGCGGGCGAGTCGGGCGGCCTGAACGAGGCCACCTCCGACATCTTCGCCGCCGCGGTCGAGTTCCACGCCGACAGCCCGGACGACGTGCCGGATTACCTCGTCGGCGAGAAGATCGACATCAACGGCGACGGCACCCCGCTGCGCTACATGGACGAGCCCAGCAAGGACGGCAGCTCGCTGGACTACTGGAGCCCCGAGGCCGGGGACGTGGACGTCCACTACTCCTCCGGCATCGCCAACCACTTCTTCTTCCTGCTGTCCGTGGGCAGCGGGGAGCGGGAGGTGAACGGCGTGAAGTACAACTCTCCCACCAAGAACGGCGAGAAGCTGGACGGGATCGGCATCGAGAAGGCCGAGCAGATCTGGTTCAAGGCGCTCGCCGAGCAGATGACGTCGACGACGGACTACGCGGACGCGCGCAAGGCGACCGTCCAGTCCGCCACCGACCTCTACGGCGCGGACAGCGCCGAGGTCAAGGCGGTCGAGGCCGCCTGGACCGGGGTGAACGTGACCGGTAGCTGACCTGCGGCGCCGCCCGCCGGCTTCGTCCCGTCCCCCGACAGGGATACGGCGGACCGGTGCACGCGCCGGCATCACATCGGCTCCCAGGACCTGTCGAGGTCCTGGGAGCCGTTGCCGTTCCGGACAGCGCGCCGGTGCGGGTCCTCACCGGCGCACCGCTCGGGCCCGCCGTGGCTGCCGGCGGTGTCCGGGTGGCGAGGGCGGTCGCCGGCGCACCACACCCACGCTGCGGCGGAGTCGTTGAACAGCTCGCGCTTCGCATCCGGACCGTATGCCGCTCAGTTGAGCGGTTCCGGGCCCTGCCGGTACGCGCCGCGTGCGCCGAACAGCCCGATCACCGGGGCAGGGAGGACGGCGTGCGGCTCCCGCGGAGGAGGTGAGCCCTCCGCCCCGGCCCGCCCCGCACCCTGCGACCGTCCTCACCGACCGGAGCGTCACCCACGTATGAGCGTCAATGAGCCCGTCCCCGACACTTTCGAGGACACCCCCGCCCGGGACCGCGATCCCGACTGGTTCAAGCGCGCCGTCTTCTACGAAGTCCTCGTCCGCTCCTTCCACGACAGCGACGGCGACGGCGTCGGGGACCTGAGAGGGCTCACCGCGAAGCTGGACTACCTCCAGTGGCTCGGCGTGGACTGTCTGTGGCTGCCGCCGTTCTTCGAGTCCCCGCTCAAGGACGGCGGCTACGACGTCTCCGACTACACCTGCGTGCTCCCCGAGTTCGGCGACCTCGCGGACTTCGTGGAGTTCGTGGACGCCGCGCACCAGCGCGGCATGCGCGTGATCATCGACTTCGTCATGAACCACACCAGCGACCAGCACCCGTGGTTCCAGGAGTCCCGGCGCGATCCGGAGGGGCCGTGGGGCGACTACTACATCTGGGCCGACGACGACAAGCAGTTCCAGGACGCACGCGTCATCTTCGTCGACACCGAGGTGTCCAACTGGACCTTCGACCCGGTGCGCAAGCAGTACTTCTGGCACCGCTTCTTCTCCCACCAGCCCGACCTCAACTACGACAACCCGCGGGTCCAGGACGAGATGATCTCCGCCCTGCGGTTCTGGCTGGACCTGGGCATCGACGGCTTCCGGCTGGACGCGGTCCCCTACCTGTACGCGGAGGAGGGCACCACCTGCGAGAACCTCCCGCAGTCGCACGCCTTCCTCAAACGGGTCCGCCGGATCGTCGACGCCCGCTACCCCGACACCGTGCTGCTGGCCGAGGCCAACCAGTGGCCGGAGGACGTCGTCGACTACTTCGGCGACTACGCGACGGGCGGCGACGAGTGCCACATGGCCTTTCACTTCCCGGTCATGCCGCGCATCTTCATGGCCGTGCGCCGCGAGTCGCGCTACCCCGTCTCCGAGATCCTCGCCAAGACGCCCGCGATCCCCTCCCGCTGCCAGTGGGGGGTCTTCCTGCGCAACCACGACGAGCTGACCCTGGAGATGGTCACCGACGAGGAGCGCGACTACATGTACGCGGAGTACGCCAAGGACCCACGGATGCGGGCCAACATCGGTATCCGTCGCCGACTGGCACCGCTGCTGGACAACGACCGCAAGCAGATCGAACTGTTCACCGCGCTGCTGCTGTCGCTGCCCGGCTCCCCCATCCTCTACTACGGCGACGAGATCGGCATGGGCGACAACATCTGGCTCGGCGACCGGGACGCCGTCCGCACCCCCATGCAGTGGACGCCCGACCGCAACGCCGGGTTCTCCTCCTGCGATCCGGGGCGGCTGTTCCTGCCGACCGTCATGGACCCGGTGCACGGCTACCAGGCCACCAACGTCGAGGCCGCCATGAGCTCGCCGAGTTCGCTGCTGCACTGGACCCGGCGGGTGATCGAGGTGCGCAAGCAGAACCCCGCCTTCGGGCTGGGCTCCTACGAGGAGCTCTCCTCCTCCAACCCGTGCGTCCTGGCCTTCCTGCGGGAGCTCGGGCTCCCCGACGGCGGTGACGACCTGGTGATGTGCGTGCACAACTTCTCGCGGTTCCCACAGCCGACCGAGTTGGACCTGCGGGAGTGGAAGGGGCGGGTCCCCGTGGAACTGATCGGCGGCGTCCGCTTCCCCGCCATCGCGGGCCTGCCCTATCTGCTGACACTCGCGGGGCACGGCTTCTACTGGTTCCGGCTGCGCAGGACCTGATCCGGTGCCCCGGGCCGCGACCGCCCGCCCGGCCCGGGGCACGTCCGGATCAGCTCTTGGTGGCCGCCGCGGCGGCGCGCTCCTGCGGCGGGACCTGCCCGGCCGCGGGCTCCTGCCGGCCCGGGACGGGCTCGTGGGCGGCCTCCAGGGTCCGCTCGTCGAAGGGCAGCGCACCGCGCAGCACCTCGCCGACGCGCTCCCGGTCGATCTCCTTGGTCCAGGTGCCGACCAGCACCGTGGCCACGGCGTTCCCGGCGAAGTTGGTCAATGCGCGGGCCTCGCTCATGAACCGGTCGATGCCGACGATCAGCCCGACACCGTCCACCAGTTCGGGGCGGTGCGACTGGAGGCCGCCGGCCAGGGTGGCCAGCCCGGCGCCGGTCACTCCGGCGGCGCCCTTGGACGCGACGAACATGAAGATCAGCAGCGAGATCTGCTCGCCGATGCCGAGTGGGTTGCCCATGGCCTCGGCGACGAAGATCGAGGCCATGGTCAGGTAGATCATGGTGCCGTCGAGGTTGAAGGAGTAGCCGGTGGGCACGGTGATGCCCACGACGGGCCGGCTGACGCCCAGGTGCTCCATCTTCGCGATCAGCCGGGGCAGCGCCGACTCGGACGAGGAGGTGGACAGGATCAGCAGGAACTCCCGGCCCAGGTACTTCAGCAGCTTGAAGATGTTCACGCCGGTGAACAGCCGCAGCATCGTCCCGAGCACGACGAAGACGAACACGAAGCAGGTCAGATAGAAGCCGATCATGATGACGGCGAGGGACTTCAGCGCGTCCACGCCCGTCTCACCGACCACCGCCGCCATCGCGCCGAAGGCGCCGACCGGGGCCACCCACATGATCATCGCCAGCACCCGGAAGACGACCTTCTGCAGGTGCCCGATGCCGCGCAGCACCGGCTCCCCCGCCGAGCCCATGGCCTGCAGCGCGAAGCCGACCAGCAGCGCGATGAGCAGGGTCTGCAGCACCTCGCCCCCGGTGAAGGCGGAGACCATGGTGGTGGGGATCATGCCGAGCAGGAAGTCGGTCAGGCCCTCGCCGCCCTCGGCCTGCGAGGCGCCCGCGTCCCGCGCGGCGTCGGTGAGCTGCAGCCCGTGGCCCGGCTCCAGGACGTTGCCGACGACCAGCCCGATCGCCAGCGCCACCAGCGACATCACCAGGAAGTAGCCGAGCGCCAGGCCGCCGACCGCACCGACCTTGGCCGCCTTGCGGACCGAGCCGATGCCCAGCACGATCGTGCAGAAGATGATCGGAGAGATCATCATCTTGATGAGACTGACGAACCCCGTGCCGAGCGGTTTCAGCTCGGTGGCCACACCCGGCGCCGTCAGTCCCAGCACCACGCCCAGCAGCACGGCGCCGATCACCGCGATGTAGAGGTAATGGGTGCGGTCCCGCTTGGGCCCCGGCTGCTGCGGGGTGTCCGGCGCAGCACCCGCTGCGGCCTGCTGCGGTGTCTTCTTCGACACGTCGGCGGCTCCTCGTCCATGGGTCACGTCACGATGTCTCCGCCGGAACGCCCTGGTGGACGCTCGATTGCGAATTCCGATCGTGTTGAGTCCCGGCGACTATGCAACACGGTGCGATGTGCGTCACCCTTACGTGCATTACGTGCACGAAACAAGCCACGGCAGACTGAGAAGATGCGCGTCCCCCGACCCCGCTTCCCCCTGCGGTCCCGCCCGCGCAGCCTGGCAGGACAGCTCTTCGCCATGCAGGTGGTCCTGGTCGCCGTGGTGGTCGCCGGCTGCGCGGTGTTCGCGTACGTCTCCGGAAAGTCACAGGCCAGGGAAGCGGCGACGCACCGCGCCCGGGCCACGACGCAGGCCGTGGCCGATTCCCCCTCCGTACGGGCGGCCATCGGCTCCGCCGATCCCAGCGCGCGGTTGCAGCCCTACGCCGAGCAGGTGCGCCGGGACACCGGCGTCAGCTTTGTGACGATCATGAATCCGCGGGGCAAGCGGTGGACACACCCCGACCCCAACCGGATCGGCGAGCAGTTCGTCGGCCACATCGGGCCGGCCCTACGGGGCCACACCTTCGACGAGACCTACACCGGCACGCTGGGCCCGTCGGTGCGCGTGGTCACGCCCGTCCGGGAAGCCGGGCACGGCGGGCGGGAGGGCCGGATCATCGGCCTGGTCAGCGCCGGGATCACCATCGACACCATCAGCGAGCAGGTCGGCGAGCAGCTCACCGCGGTGCTCGCGGTGGCCGGCGGCGCCCTCGCGCTGGGCGCCCTCGGTACGT
Source organism: Streptomyces sp. WMMB303 (assembly GCF_029351045.1). Taxonomy (NCBI): domain Bacteria; kingdom Bacillati; phylum Actinomycetota; class Actinomycetes; order Kitasatosporales; family Streptomycetaceae; genus Streptomyces; species Streptomyces sp. WMMB303. The sequence goes on from NZ_JARKIN010000001.1 coordinate 5,480,903, forward strand.
ATCTGACCAACGCCCGGCTGCGCCGCCACACCCACGGGATGAACGCGGTCGAACTCAGCCGGCTGCACGACTACCACCAGGCGACGCTGCACGCGGTGCGCGAGGGGCTGCTGCTGCTCGACGGGGAGGGGCGGGTCGCGCTCGTCAACGACGGCGCCCGCCTGCTGCTGGGCCGGGACGGACCGCGGGACCTGGTCGGCCGGACCGTCGGCGACCTCGGGCTGCCCCCCGAGCTGACCGAAGCGCTGCTGGCCGAGGAGCCGCGCCGGGACGAGGTCCATCTGACCGGCGAGCGGATCGTGGTCGTCAACACCGCGCCGGTGGACGGCGGGGAACGCCGCGGCACGGTGGTGACCCTGCGCGACCACACCGAACTGCGGGCGCTGGCCGGTGAGCTGGACTCGGTGCGCGGCTTCGCCGAGGCGCTGCGCTCCCAGGCCCACGAGGCCGCGAACCGACTGCACACCGTCGTCTCCCTGATCGAACTGGGCCGGGTGACGGAGGCCGTGCGCTTCGCGACCGAGGAACTGGAGCTGGCGCAGGCGCTGACCGACCGGGTGGTGAGCGCGGTGCGGGAACCGGTGCTGGCCGCGCTGCTGCTGGGCAAGGCCGCGCAGGCCAAGGAGCGCGGCGTCGAGTTGCTCCTCGCGGCGGACTCCGGTGTCGAGGACGTGCCCGGGATCCCGGGCCGGGACCTGGTGACGGTGCTGGGCAATCTGATCGACAACGCGGTCGAGGCCGTCACGGCCGCGCCCACCGGCCGGCTGCCGGGCCCGGGTCCGGCCGGCGACGAACCCGCCCCGGACAGTCCCCGGGTGACGGTCACGGTCCGGTGCACCCGCTCCGGCGTCCTGCTGCTGCGCGTGGCCGACACCGGTCCCGGCCTGCCGCCCGGGGCCGGGGACCGGCTCTTCGAGCGGAACTGGTCCACCAAACCCGGCCGCGGCGGCGGCATCGGCCTGGCCCTGGTGCGGCAGACGGCGCACCGGCACGGGGGCGAGGTGCACGCCCGCGATCTGCCCGGCGCGGGTGCCGAGTTCGAGGTGCGGCTGCCGCTGCCCCGGAAGGCAGGGACCCAGGAGGTACCGCGATGACACTCCGTGTCCTGGTCGTCGAGGACGATCCCGTGGCGGCCGACGCGCACGCCCTCTACGTCAGCCGGGTGCCGGGCTTCGAGGTGGCCGGGAAGGCGCACTCCCGGGCCGAGGCGCTCCGTGCCCTGGAGGACGCGGCGGGCCGGGGCGGGGGCGTCGATCTGATCCTGCTCGATCTGTATCTGCCCGACGGCAGCGGCCTGGACCTGCTGCGCGCCCTGCGTGCGGCGGGCCATTCGGAGGACGTGTTCGCGGTGACGTCGGCCCGCGATCTGACGATGATCCGCGAGGGGGTCGCGCTCGGGGTCGTCCAGCATGTGCTGAAGCCGTTCACGTTCCGCACGCTCAGCGACCGGCTGCTGCGCTACGCGGACTTCCGCGCCACGGCCGAGGCCGGTGGCGAGGCGGTCAGTCAGGACGAGGTGGACCGGACGCTGTCGGTGCTGCGGGCGGCTCCCACCGCCTCGGCGCTGCCGAAGGGGCTGAGTTCCCCGACGCTGGCGCGGGTGACGGACCGGCTGCGGGAGGCGGCTCGGGAGGGGCTGACGGCGAGTGAGGCGGCGGCGGCGCTCGGCGTGAACCGGATCACCGCACGCCGCTATCTCGAACACCTCGTCACCACCGGCTCCGCGGAGCGGCGGCAGCGCTACGGGCAGGTGGGGCGCCCCGAGCACCACTACCTGTGGCGCGGGGGCCCGGCCTCGGGCGGGCCGTAGGGACCCGTCCGCCACCGGATCCCGGCCGACGGGGCTGCCGCTCCGCCGGACGGGGGGCCGATGGGCCCGGGCCGCCCGGCGGCCGGCCGAGGCGGGCCGCCGGGCGGTGGTGCGGGCTGTCCGTCAACCGTCCGAACGAACGGTCCGGGGCTGCACGGGGGACAGCCCCGGGTGGATCAGCTCTGCGAGGAGCGGCGCTTGCGCGCGAAGGCGACGAGGCCCCCGCCTGCGACGACCACGGCGGCCGCGATGCCGGCGATCATCGGGGTGTTGCTGGAGGAACCCGTCTCGGCCAGGTCGTCACCGCCGCCCTGCGGCTTCTCCGCCGGGGCGCTGGAGCTGGACTCGGGCGCGCTCGGCTCCGGCTTCTCGCTGGGGCTCTGCGAGGGGCTGGGCGAGGAGGGCGGGGTGGACTCCGACTCGCTGGGCGTCGGGCTGGGCGTCGGCTTCTCGCAGACCGGGGACTTCTTGGTCTCCGGGCCCCACGAGTACTTGTCGCCGTCCGAGGCCACGACCTGGGCGGTGACCTTCAGGGGCTTGCTGTGCTCGGGCAGGTCGACCTTCTTGTGGAAGCTGCGCCCGAAGGTCTCGCTGATCAGCGTCTCGCCACCGGCCTTGACGGTGACCTTGTTGTCCTTCGGCGCGTACATCTTCAGGTCGATCGAGACCGAGTCGCAGGTCACCGACCATGAAGGGGTGTGTGCCTGGGCGGGGGCAGCCGCTATCGCGGTGCCGACGAACGCCGCGGCACCGGTCGCCGCGATGGCGACCGACCGCTGCCATCTGAGGCGCAGTGCTGTCATCGTTTTCCTTCCGGTAGGACCATCATGCGAGATGCACGCACGACGGGTGACAGCACGGTACTCGCATCCTCAACTCCGGGCACACGGACCCCGCGATATCCAACTCTTCCCGGGCACGCGCCGGTTCGCCGCACCTCCACCACATCTCCATCATTGCAGGTCGTGGCGGTGACCAACGGATATGCGCCGACTACGTTGCGATTAGGTCAAGTTGAGTGAGGAGCCGCGGCCGGCCGGGGCGAACACAGGCATGAAAATCCCCAGCGGTGCGGTGACGCAAGGCCGCAGGTACCCCACCGGGGGCGTCAATGAGCCGAGCGGTGCCATCGCGCGGGCGTCGCTCCGGCGTCCGAGAGCCGAGGTCGACTGCGGGCATCACAGCCTTTTCCCGCTCGTCGGATATTTTCCTCCCCTGGTGTCTACACTCCTGTCCGTGACGATGCCCTCTCTCGACAGCGTGCCCGTCGGAGCGCTGTCCCCGCTTCCCGCGCGCTCCGATGCCCTGCCCCTGCTGCCCGGCGGCAACGATCGGCAACTGGCCGCCCTGCGGCGGCTCATCGACCAGCTCGGTACCGGACGTGAGGGGACGGATCACCTCGCCTGGCCGGAGGAGGGCGACAGCATCACCGTCCGCGACGCCGTGCGGCGGCTGGGAAGTGTGGGGGTCGTCGCGCGCGAGGGGTCACGGGTGAAGCCGACGCCGGCCGCCCTGGACTGGCGGCGGACGGGACGGCACGACGTCCTGGTGGGCACCTTTCACCGCCATGTGGCGTTCGTCGGCGAACTGCTGGCGGCCCTCGAGGACCAGCCACTCGGCCTGGAGGAGCTGCTGAGGCTGGGCAGGGAGAGATACGGCTTCGACTGGCAGACCGTCACGCCTGTGCGGCAGCGGACGATCTGGCTCCGGGTGACCGGCATGATCACCTACTTCGGCGGCAGGGCCCGGCTCACCGACAGCGGCCGCACCCTGCTCGGCAGCCTGGAACTCGGCGAACCGGCCTGCGGTGCGAGGAGTCCGCAGGAGACCGCGCTGCCGAGCGTGCCCCCCGCCGGTGCTGCGGTACGCCGCCTGTGGGCGGAACGGAGCACCGCGGGCTGGGAGACGAGGGGGACCGGCCGCAACCTCTACATCCCCGGCCCCAAAGACGACAACGGACGCCTCCGCGCGCTGCGGATCCTGGTCTCCGGCTCCCGGCCCGAAGTGGCGCGCGAGGAATTCGGAGAACTCTGCGATCAGGTGGCGGGCAGGCCCGTCGCCGCCTCCTCCGCCGGCGCCGCGCTGGACGCGGTCGCCGCCCTCGGGCTGCTCGAGCGCGTCGGCGAGAACGCCTGGGCCCCCGGTGCCGCCGCGGAAGCCTGGCTGGCCGACGACGATCCGCTCGACCTGGCCCGGATCATCCACGCCGCGATCCGGTACTTCGGCGAAATACTGTCCGTGCTCGGTACCGAGACGGTCGCCACAGCCCGCCTCGTGCGGCACAGCGCGGAATACGTGACAGACGGCCTCACGCCGACGGCCGTCCACGCCCGCCTGCACCTGCTCGACTCCTGCGGACTCGCGAAGAAGATCACCAGCAAGACCTACCGGGCCACGCCCCTGGGCCGGGCCTTCCTCCGCACCCTGCCGCCGGACTCGGTCGCCGTCACACCGCCCCGGCCGGCCACCGGCCCCGGGCCCGTCCGCAGCAGGGCGACAGCCGAGGACGTGGCGGCCGAACTGGAGACCGCGGCCCGGCAGAGCGAGGACCCCGTCCGGCTCGAGAAGGCCGCCGTCGCCGCGCTCGAGGAGCTGGGCCTGGACGGGTCGCACCTCGGCGGTAGGGGCCGGACCGACGGCGCCGTACGGCTCGGAGCCGGTCTCCGGAGGCGGACGTTCGCGGTGGAGGCCAAAGCCACCGCCACGGGGGTGGTGGAGCGCAGAGCCGTCGACCTGGAAGGGCTCGCCGAGCACCGCGACCAGCTCGGAGCCGAGGCGACGCTGCTCATCGGTCCCGCCTTCCACGAGCGGGTGGTGACGGCCGCGCGCAAGGACGGCAAGGTCGCCGTCCTGCACACCGGTCTGCTGGCCGACGTGCTCCGCAGCCGCCGCACGATGCCCCCCACGCCCGGGCTCCTGGAGATCCTGCTCGACCCCGCCCGCGATCCGGCACTCCGGGAGACGGAGATCGAGGCCGCACGGCAGGAGGAGGAGCGGCGCTTCGCCGTCGAGCGAGCCGTCGTCGAGGCCCTGCTGGAGGAGGCGGAGTACTCGGAGGGCTGGCTGACCCTGCGCGATCTGGTGCGGGACCTGCGGAAGGGTGGACCGGACACCGACGAGCGGGAGATCCGGGAGGCGCTGGGCTTCCTCGCCTTCCCCCGGGTCGGTGCCGTCGAGGAGCGGGACGGGCAGTTCCGGGTGACCGTCAGCCGACGCACCCTCGTGCATCTCGTCCAGACGATGGGACGCTCCTGGCTCACGGTCTCCCCGGACGAGGCCGGGTGACGCGAGGTCGGGGACGTCCCTCGCGGCACCGCGACCGGGCGGCGCGGGCTCCGCTGCCGCGGAACCGGGGCTCAGAAGACCGCTTCGGTCTCGTCCATCCGGTCCTGCGGGACCCGCTTGAGCTCGGAGACCGCGTCGGCGAGCGGGGCCATCACGATCCGGGTGCCGCGCAGGGCTGTCATCCGGCCGAACTCGCCACGGTGCGCGGCCTCGACGGCGTGCCAGCCGAAGCGGGTGGCGAGCACCCGGTCGTAGGCCGTGGGGGTGCCGCCGCGCTGGATGTGGCCGAGGATGACGGGCCGCGCCTCCTTGCCGAGCCGGTGCTCCAACTCGACCGCGAGCCGGTTGCCGATACCGGTGAAGCGCTCGTGACCGTACTGGTCGATCACGCCCTTCTCGTACGGCATGGAGCCCTCGGCCGGGTGCGCGCCCTCGGCGACGCAGACGATGGCGAACTTCTTGTCCCGTGCGAACCGCTCCTCGACCATCTTGGCCAGGTCGTCGACCTCGAAGTTGCGCTCAGGGATGCAGATGGCGTGCGCGCCCGCCGCCATGCCCGCCTCCAGCGCGATCCAGCCCGCGTGCCGGCCCATGACCTCCACGACCATCACCCGCTGGTGGGACTCGGCGGTGGTCTTGAGGCGGTCCATGGCCTCGGTGGCGACACCGACGGCGGTGTCGAAGCCGAAGGTGCGGTCCGTGGCGGAGATGTCGTTGTCGATGGTCTTGGGGACGCCGACGACCGGCAGCCCGATCTCGGCGAGCATCCGCGCGGCGGTCAGGGTGCCCTCGCCGCCGATCGGGATCAGCGCGTCCAGGCCGAGGCGGTCGATCAGCTCCTCGGAGTTGTTGCACGCCTCCCGCAGCCGGTCCCGCTCCAGCCGGGCCGAGCCGAGGATGGTGCCGCCGCGGGCGAGGATGCCGCTGACGGAGTTTATGTCCAGGGGCCGGTAGCGGCCCTCCAGCAGGCCCTTGAATCCGTCCTCGAATCCGATGACCTCGTCGCCGCGGTCGTGTACGGCGCGATGCACGACGGATCGGATCACGGCGTTGAGACCGGGGCAGTCTCCGCCCGCGGTGAGCACTCCGATACGCATGGGGTTCGCTTCTCCTGCTCCGTAGATGCCCGCCCGGGAGGCGGGCCGCTTGGGGCACGGTCGGACCTCACTGTCCGGGGGTGCCGCTGGTCCCTGAGCCGGTGCGATTGTTTCACGTCTTGAAGGCGGGGGAAGGGGCCCCGTTCAGCATCCGGACCGCTGCGGACGCCCTCCGGCGGAAGCGCACCGGCCGGCCACCTGGCGCGCGTGCGGACCAGAGACGCAGGTACTGTCAAGGGTATAGCCCTACCCTTACGGGTGCTTTCCAGGCGGAACTGCTCAAGAGGTCCCCGAGGCGCTCCCGACCGCGACCGGAGGAGACAGCGCGTGGCGCGCAGCGTGTACGTGACCGGCATCGGCCGCAGCGACGGACGCCAGGTGGTCGAGCTGGGAGTCATGGAGCTCCTGACCCGCCAGGTGGACCGCGTCGGGGTGTTCCGGCCCCTGGTGCACGACGAGCCCGACGAGCTTTACGACCTGCTGCGCAGCCGCTATCGGCTCACCCAGCCCGCCTCCTCGGTCTTCGGCATGCGGTACGAGGAGGCGGCGGCGCTCCAGGCCGAGCAGGGCACGGACGAGCTGATCTCCCACCTGGTGGACCGCTATCACCAGGTCGCCGACGTCTATGAGGCCGTCCTCGTGCTCGGCACCGACTTCGCCGACACCGGGCTGCCCGCCGAGCTCGCGCTCAACGCGCGGCTCGCGAACGAGTTCGGGGCGGCCGTGCTGCCGGTCGTCGCCGCCCGCGACCAGTCGCCCGAGGCGGTGGTCGCCGAGGTCCGCAACGCGCACGACGCCTATGCCTCGCTGGGCGCCGACCTGATCGCCATGGTCGCCAACCGGGTGGCCGACCCCGAGGGCACGGCAGCCGTGCGTGGACTGGCCGAGCGGCTGCCCGAACCGGTGTTCGTGCTGCCGGAGGAGCCCGCGCTGGCCGCGCCCACAGTGGCCCAGGTCAAGGAGGCGACGGCGGCGCAGGTTTTGCTCGGGGACCACGCCGGGCTCTCCCGCGACGTCCGCAATCTGGTCTTCGGCGGCGCCCACCTGCCCGTCTTCCTGCCCGCACTCACCGAAGGCTGTCTGGTGGTCACTCCCGGCGACCGCTCGGACCTGCTCATCGGGGCGCTGGCCGCGCACTCCGCCGGCTCCCCCGCCATCGCCGGTGTCCTGCTCACCCTGGACGAACGGCCCGACGACCAGACCCTGGCGCTGGCCGCGCGGCTGGCGCCCGGCACGCCGGTGCTGGTGGTCCCGGAGGGGTCGATGCCGACGGCCGACGCGCTGCTGTCCCTGGAGGGCAAGCTGACCGCCGCCACCCCGCGGAAGGCCGAGATCGCACTGGGGCTGTTCGAGACCCACGTGGACGCCGCCCAGCTCTCGGCACAGCTCTCGGTGGAGCGCAGCGAGCGGGTCACGCCGATGATGTTCGAACACGAGCTGGTGGAGCGCTCGCGCGCGGCACGGCGGCACATCGTGCTGCCGGAGGGCGCCGAGGAGCGGGTGCTGCGCGCGGCCGAGGTGCTGCTGCGGCGCAACATCTGCGATCTGACGCTGCTGGGCGACCCGGCGGTGATCCGCAAGCGCGCCGCCGAGCTGAGCATCGGCCTCGATCTGCCGGCCGGCGACGAGATCCCCGCGGACGCCGCCGCGGGCCCGGGCGGCGCCACCGCGCGCATCGTCGATCCGCAGACCTCTCCGCTGCGGGAGCGCTTCGCCGAGGTGTACGCGGCTCTCCGTGCGCACAAGGGTGTCACCTACGAGCTGGCCCACGACGTGGTCTCCGACGTGTCGTACTTCGGCACGCTCATGGTCGACGAGGGGCTGGCCGACGGCATGGTCTCCGGTGCCGTGCACTCGACGGCGGCGACGGTCCGCCCGGCCTTCGAGATCATCCGCACCCGGCCGGACGCCTCGATCGTCTCCTCGGTGTTCTTCATGTGCCTGGCCGACCGGGTGCTGGTCTACGGGGACTGTGCCGTGGTGCCGGACCCGGACGCCGAGCAGCTCGCCGACATCGCGATCCAGTCGGCGGCCACCGCGGCCCGGTTCGGGGTGGAGCCGCGGATCGCGATGCTCTCGTACTCGACGGGCACCTCGGGCTCGGGCGCCGACGTGGACAAGGTACGGCGGGCCACCGAGCTGGTCCGCGAGCGCCGTCCGGACCTCCTCACGGAGGGACCGATCCAGTACGACGCGGCCGTGGAGCCCTCCGTCGCCGCCACCAAGCTGCCCGGCTCCGCGGTGGCGGGGCAGGCCACCGTGCTGGTCTTCCCCGATCTGAACACCGGCAACAACACCTACAAGGCCGTGCAGCGCTCGGCCGGGGCCATCGCCGTGGGTCCCGTCCTCCAGGGGCTGCGCAAGCCGGTCAACGACCTGAGCCGCGGCGCGCTGGTGCAGGACATCGTCAACACGGTCGCGATCACCGCGGTCCAGGCACAGGCCGCGTTCCCGCACGGCTCCGGCGGCTGAGCGCCGCCCCCGCCCCCCGTACCCGCACAGAGAGCGCCCTGCCGTGAGCCCCACCCGGATCCTCGTCCTCAACTCCGGCTCGTCGTCGGTGAAGTACCAGCTGATCGACATGGTGGACCGCAGCCGACTGGCCGCGGGCCTCGCCGAGCGGATCGGCGAGGAGACCTCGGCCGTCACCCACCAGCCGCTCGCCGCCGGGGGCGAGCGGCGCACCCGCACGGGCAGGCTGGCCGACCACGGCGCGGCGCTGGGGGCCGTCGCCGAGGAGCTGGCCGCCGACGGGCTCGGCCTGGACTCCCCCGAACTCGCCGCGATCGGCCACCGGGTGGTGCACGGCGGGCTGCGGCTGACCGAGCCGACGGTGGTGGACGACGCCGTACTCGAGGAGATCGAGCGGCTGGTCCCGGTGGCGCCGCTGCACAATCCGGCGAATGTCACCGGCATCCGCACGGCGCAGCGGCTGCGCCCCGACCTGCCGCAGGTCGCCGTCTTCGACACCGCGTTCCACTCCACCATGCCGGAGCACGCGGCCCGCTACGCCATCGACACGGAGACCGCCGACGCGCACCGGGTGCGCCGCTACGGCTTCCACGGCACCTCGCACGCCTATGTGTCGCGCAAGGCCGCCGAGCTGCTGGGCAAGGACCCCGGCGAGGTGAATCTGATCGTGCTGCACCTGGGCAACGGCGCGTCGGCCTCCGCCGTGCGCGGCGGGCGGTGCGAGGACACATCCATGGGGCTGACCCCCTTGGAGGGGCTGGTGATGGGAACCCGGTCGGGTGACATCGACCCGGCGGTGGTCTTCCACCTCAAGCGGGTGGCCGGAATGGACACGGACGCCGTGGACGAGCTGCTGAACAAGCGCAGCGGCCTGCTGGGGCTGTGCGGCGACAACGACATGCGCGAGATCCGCCGCCGGATCGAGGCGGGGGACCGGGCCGCGGCGCTGGCCTTCGACATCTACGTCCACCGGCTGAAGAAGTACATCGGTGCCTACTACGCCGTACTGGGCAGGGTCGACGCCGTGGTCTTCACCGCGGGCGTCGGCGAGAACGCCGCACCGGTGCGCGAGGCCGCCGTGGCGGGCCTGGCGGAGCTGGGGCCGGCCGTGGACAGCGAGCTGAACGCGGCGGAGGGAAAGGAGGCGCGGCTGATCTCGCCCGCGGACGCGAGAGTGGCCGTTGCCGTGGTACCGACCGACGAGGAACTGGAGATCGCAGAGCAGACCTATGCGCTGGTCGTGCCGAGCCGGACGGCTCCGGCGCCCGGGGGTGCCGCCCCCGAATCGTTCAGTACCTAAACAAAACGATAGGATCGCCACCATGCGCCGTTCCAAAATCGTCTGCACCCTGGGCCCTGCCGTCGACTCCTACGAACAGCTGAAGACGCTGATCGAGGCGGGTATGAACGTGGCCCGGTTCAACATGAGCCACGGCTCGCACGCCGAGCACGAGGAGCGGTACCACCGCACCCGCAAGGCCGCCGAGGAGACCGGTCGCGCGGTGGGTGTCCTCGCCGACCTGCAGGGCCCCAAGATCCGCCTGGAGACTTTCGCCGAGGGACCCGTCGAGCTGGTCCGCGGCGAGGAGTTCACCATCACGACCGAGGACGTGGCGGGCGACAGGAGTATCTGCGGCACCACCTACAAGGGGCTGCCCGGTGACGTCTCCAAGGGCGACCCGGTGCTGATCAACGACGGGAACGTCGCGCTGCAGGTCGTCGAGGTCGAGGGCCCCCGGGTCCGTACGATCGTCATCGAGGGCGGTGTCATCTCCGACCACAAGGGGATCAACCTGCCCGGCGCCGCGGTGAACGTGCCCGCGCTCAGCGAGAAGGACATCGAGGACCTGAAGTTCGCTCTCCGGATGGGCGCCGACATGATCGCCCTCTCGTTCGTGCGCAACGCCTCCGATGTGCGCGACGTGCACCGCGTGATGGACGAGGTCGGACGCCGGGTCCCGGTGATCGCCAAGGTCGAGAAGCCGCAGGCGGTCGCCAACATGGAGGAGGTCGTCATGGCCTTCGACGGCGTGATGGTGGCGCGCGGCGACCTGGCCGTGGAGTACCCGCTGGAGCAGGTCCCGATGGTGCAGAAGCGGCTGGTGGAGCTGTGCCGCCGCAACGCCAAGCCGGTGATCGTGGCGACCCAGATGATGGAGTCCATGATCACCAACTCTCGGCCCACCCGCGCGGAGGCCAGTGACGTCGCCAACGCGGTGCTGGACGGTGCCGACGCGGTGATGCTCTCCGCCGAGTCCTCGGTGGGCCAGTATCCGATCGAGACCGTCAAGACGATGTCGAAGATCGTGCAGGCCGCCGAGGAGGAACTGCTCGGCCGCGGCCTGCAGCCGTTGGTGCCCGGCAAGAAGCCGCGCACCCAGGGCGGTTCGGTCGCCCGCGCGGCGTGCGAGATGGCCGACTTCCTGGACGGCAAGGCCCTGGTGGCCTTCACCAAGTCCGGCGACACCGCCCGGCGGCTGTCCCGCTACCGGGTCGGCCAGCCCATCCTCGCCTTCACCACGGAGGCGGCCACCGCCAACCAGCTGACGCTGAGCTGGGGTGTGGAGACGTTCGTGGTCAAGCACGTCGACCACACCGACGAGATGGTCGAGCTCGTCGACGCCGAACTGTTGCGGCTGCAGCGGTTCGAGACCGGCGACACCATGCTGATCACCGCGGGCTCCCCGCCCGGCGTCCCCGGCACCACCAACATGGTCCGCGTCCACCACCTGGGCACCGCCTGACCCGCTGACAGCTCCCCGCCCCCGTGCGCCGGGGGCCGGGCGCCGCACCGACGCACGAAAGGTCCCGCACCCCGGGCAGGGGGCGGGACCTTTGGTGCGGAGGTGGCCTGCCTGCGGCCTACTTGCGGACGTACTGGTGCAGCCCGGGAATCGTCAGGGTGCCGCCGAACTGGCCCGCCTGCCGCACCGACACGTCGGTGAAGTAGGCGAAGGGCACATTGATCGGCGGGGGCGTCTCGGGACTGAAGGTGATCGGGATCAGCCCGAACAGGTTGCCCTTCAGCTCCTCGGTGTACATGGTCACCTTGCCGCCGCGGATGGTCGACCTGGAGCCCTCGGCCGCCTGCACGTGGTAGGTCACCCCGTCGGCCTGCACCGTCTGGTGCAGATCGCCGATGTCGAGCGCGTCGGCGGTGAACTTCAGGGCCTGCTTGGTCTTCCCGTTGGGCATGGTGATGTTGACGACCCCCTCGTAGTCCAGGCCCATCAGCGTCAGCGAGGACGCCTCCAGGTGCCAGGGGTCGTTGGGGACCTGGGCCGGGGTCTGCTCGCCGGTGCCCTGAACGTCCATCTTCTCGGGGCACGGGAAGGGCTTGCCGGCGTCCTTCTCGGGGTCGTAGTCGCGGGCGGTGCCGTCCTTCTCGTCGGCACCGACTCCGGAGTCCCCGCCCGGCTCGTCCTTGCCGTCCTTCTCGTCCCCGGCGTCCTTGTCGCCCTCTTCGGCCTTGCCCGCCTTGTCGGAACCGCTCGCCGCGTCGTTCCCGTCACCCTTGCCGGTCCGCTCGGCGCTGCCGCCGCTGTCCGATCCGGGCTCGGGCTTCGCGTCGCCGCCGGACGAGGGGTTCGCGTCCCCGGCGTCCCCCGAGGAGTCCCCGGAGCCCTTCGAGGGGCTGGGCGTGGGGCTCTCGGAAGGCTCGTCGGCGGGCTCGTCGGTGTCCTCGCCCTTGTCCGGGTGAAGGAGGTCGTCGAGCGTCTTGCCCACCCCCAGCGGGTCGTACCAGGGGTTCTCCTCCTCGTCCTGCGCACTGTCCTCGGACTTCGCGGAGGGCGAGGGTGAGGGCGCGCCGGCAGGCTCCTCGGAAGCGGTCTTCCCGGAGGAGCCGGACGGCTTGTCGCCGGCGGATCCGGTACCGGAGGCGCCGTCCTCGGACGTCCCGTCGGCCTTCTCGCCGGCCTTCTCGCCGTCGGCCTCGCCGGCAGCCTCCTTGGCCGCCTTCTCCCGCTCGGCCTGCTCGCGGGCCAGCTCCTTCTTGAGCTTCTCGGCCCGCTCCTTGCGCTCGGCCTTCTCCTCCTCGGTCTCCTGCTGCTCGGATATGGAGACGCAGGAGTCGCCCTTGAAGGGATTCTTGGGGAGCGGCTTGGCGTTGGCGAGCTGCGGGGTGATCCCGACTCCCAGGAGGACGGCCGAAGGCATCGCGGCCAGAGCCACCGCCTTGCCGGCCGGCAAGTGGAACCGGGTCAGCAGCGGCTTCCTGGGGGCGGCGTGCCGGGGCCCGGCTCTTCCCCGGGCACCCGACGCGGCGCCCGGGCGCGCGCCCTCCCCTTCGTGGACCTCGTCACCCGGCACGGTGCCTCCCGTTCCCGTCATGCGCGTCGACCCCGTCCGCGGGGGACGCTCCAGAGACTGCTGTGTTGTCGCTCGCCGGCCCCGTTCCGGCGTTCGTACCGGCATCCTCCGCGGGGTGCCCGGCCTCCTCGGCCTGCTCGGTGCGGTCGGCCCGTTCGGCCACGGGCTCGGCCGCGACCGTCTTGCCCGGAACCCAGGAGACGCCCAGCGCTCCACCGATCAGTCCGAGCAGGAAGCCGATCAGGAAGGCGCCGAAGTTGGAGACGACGAGGGAGACCAGCGCGAGGAGGATCGCGGCCACGCCTGCGAACACCCGCGACTGGGGCTGGAACCACATGGTGAGTCCGAGGACGACCAGCAGTACGCCGATGATCAGCGAGCCCGCGCCCGCGGTCGTCGACATCCGGATGGTCAGGGACCCCAGGGTGAGGTTCTGGTAGGGGACGTACATGATCGGGATGCCCGCCAGCAGCGTCAGCACCCCGCCCCAGAACGGGCGCTGGCCGCGCCAGTGCCGGAAGGACTGCCTCTTGTGGCCGAATCCGGTCGTCAGACTCTGTCGCGTGTCGGCGCTCATGGTACGGGGCTCCTCGGAACTGGCACAGAACTTGCTGGTGTGGAGCGGACCCTACGGGTGCGGAGGTGCGGTCGGAGCGGGTGCCCTCGCCCTCCGCACCCGCGGGAGGCTCACATCAGTAGCACTCGGACTTGCCCTTCTTGACGCTCATGTGCAGACCACTGAGCTTGAAGGTGCCGGCGGTGGTCGCCCACGCGCGCTGCTTGACGTCGGTGAACCGGACGCTCTCCGCCTGCTGGGCGAAGGAGCCCTTGGCGTAGGCGTCGCCCTTGTGCGGACCGGGACCCTTGGTGGTCTTGTCCGTGCTGACGCCGATGTCGATGTTCTTGAACGTGGCGTTCGCGTACAGGTCGTCGGCGTCGATGTAGAGCTTCTTCGCCTCGACCTTGGGGCCGCCCGCGCCGCCGGCGCTCAGCTTCATCGAGACGTCGCCGAAGACCGGGACCGGGACGACGACCGACTGGCAGAGATTGCGTATCTTCGCCGAGTTCATGCCGACGACGGCGACGGGCTTCTTGCCCTTCTCCGTGCTGTCGAGCGCGCCGTACTGGACGAACCCGCTGCCGTCCAGCTGATCCGCCGTGACCTTGAACTGCTGGCCGGAGACGCTGAACGACGCCGCCAGCGCACCCTGCGAGAGGGCGACGCCGATCGCTGCCGTAGCGGCCACGCTCGGCACCATGACTACGGCGAACCGCTTCCATCTGGTCCCGCCACGAGCCAGGGACTCCATGACTTTCCTCCTTCTCGGACGTACATCTCCGGCTCGGAGAGCCGTGCCGCCTGTGCTCAGCGGGCCGCTCCTGCCGTGGGGGTACCTCCCGGCCACGTGGCTGGGGAGGGAGACGAGCTACGTCCTCGGAACGGAGAGCGCCAACGTCGTCCATGCCGTCCTCACGCACGTCACGTCCGAGTTGTTGACGATCACCCCCGAGCGACAACCACGGGCCACGCTCTCGCGCAACCTTGCTTTGCAAGGACAGGCCCTGCCGTGGAGCAGGGACCCCCCTGTCCTGAGGACCGGCGGGTGGAACGGGTGTTGGGTGATGCAAGTGGTGCGGATGGTGCGATGCCGGTCCACTCGGTGGGGAACCATCGACCGCGGCGCCGGATGGATGCCGGGCTGCGGGGCGATGGACCGAGCGTGGCCGATCGTGGTGCATCTGAGCCCGCCGCACAAGGGGGTTCGTTACTTACGAGTAACGGCTGGATAACCCGGAAGTCGTCGCGGGGTACCGATCGGCGACGGAGAGTTGCGATCACGGGTGGGCGCGTAACCGTCTCAACCGGGCAAGCCAGGAGGTTTCCGCGAGATTTCGCTACAACGCGTAAGGGCGGCCGCGATTACCAAGTTTTGGCAAAGCGCGGCCGCCGATGTCGCTAAATCAATGAGTGGCGACGCCTGTGTGACCGTCGGTACGGGCAGGTCAGAACAGCGCGCGAGCGAGGGCCGCACGCGCGGTCACAACGCGCGGATCCTCCGGGCCGATGACCTCGAACAGCTCCAGCAGCCGCACCCGCGCCGCGTCCCGGTCCTCACCGGCCGTGCGCCGGACCGTGTCCACCAACCGGCTGAAGGAATCCTCGACATGACCGCCGGCCATGTCCAGGTCGGCGACCCGCAACTGCGCGGCCACGTCGTCCGGACGGTCGGCGGCGTCCTTGCGCACCTTCCGGGCGTCCATGTCCTGCACCCGGGAGAGCAGTTCGGCCATCGCCAGGCCGACCTTGGCCTCCATGTTCGCCGGCTCGTCCGCCAGCTTGTTGCGGTACGCCTGGATGGCGCCGGGCAGATCGCCCGAGTCCAGCGCCTGCTGGGCGGCGGCCAGCACCGGGTCCTCCGGGGCCTGCGGCTCGGCCGGCTCGGCTGCGGCCTCCTCCTGCGGGACACCCTGCAGGCCGGTGATACCGAAGCGCTGCTCGGCGACCTGGACGAGCTGGTCCAGCGTGGCGCGGATCTGCTGCTCGGGGGCCGCCCCCTGGAACAGCGGCAGCGCCTGCCCGGCCACCACGGCGAAGACCGCCGGGATGCCCTGGACGCCGAACTGCTGCATCAGCATCTGGTTCCGGTCGACGTCGATCTTGGCCAGCAGCAGCCGGCCCGCGTACTCCTGGGTGAGCCGCTCCAGGAGCGGTGAGAGCTGCTTGCACGGCTCGCACCACTCCGCCCAGAAGTCGATGACGACCGGTACCTCGGCGGAGCGCTCCAGCACCTCCGCCTCGAAGTCGGCCTCCCCGACATCGAGCACCAGGCCGGCCGGCCCCGGCGCCCCGTTCCCCTCGGCGGCGCGGGCTCGCCCCTGCTCCGCCTTCTGCTTGGCCTCACCGGCCGCCTTCACCGCGGCGAGGTCGACGACTCCGCTCATGGACATGTTGCGTGGCTGCATGAGTCCAGTCTCCCCCCTTGCCGCGGCCTCGTGTGCAATGGTCGCCAGGTCCCCACCCGGCGGGTGATCGTCGCGGGGGTCATTCCGCTACGAGTCGTAGCGTAACTTGTGCGCCCCGCGCCCCCGCAAGACGCCCGCACCTCGGCGCGGAGTGATCCACCTCACTCTGCACCTCCCGTACCGATCGGTAGGGTCTGCGCATGGCCGTCCCCGACCCCCTGCCCTCAGCCCAGCGCCGCGGCCGCCCGCGCAGCGCCGCGGCCGACCGGGCGATCCTCGCCGCCACGCGCGCCGCGCTGGTCGAGGTCGGCTGGAGCAGGCTGACGATGGGCGAGATCGCCCAGCGCGCCGGAGTCGCCAAGACCACCCTCTACCGGCGCTGGGCCGCCAAGAGCGAGCTGGTGATCGACGCGGTCGCCGTCCTCTTCGACGAGTTGGAGCTGCCCGACCGGGGCTGCCTGCGCGCCGATGTGGAAGGGGTCGTGCTCTCCTTCGCGGCCCTGCTGCGCCGCCCCGAGGCCAAGACCGCGCTGATGGCCGTACTCGCCGAGTCCACCACCGACGAGGCACTCCGGCCCCGCATCCGCGAGGCGATCGTGGACCGCCAGAAGCGGCTGGTCCTGGACGGCCGCTCACGGGCGCAGCGACGCGGAGAGCTGCCTCCCGACCCGGCCGACCCCGGCGAGACCGCGCGCGTGGTCGACCTGATCTTCGATGTGATCGCGGGCGCGGTGGTGCACCGCTCGCTGGTGAGCGACTGCCCGGTGGACGAGGCGTGGGCCCGCCTGTTCACCACCCTGCTGCTGGAGGGGCTGAGCGCGGTCTCACCGCCGCCGGACGACAGGACGGAGCCGCCCGGCGGCGGAGGCCGGTAGCCGCCGGACGCGCAGGAGCCGGGACGCGGGAATCTGCGCCCCGCGCCCCGGCTCCCCGTGAGCCCGGCTCAGAAGACCGGCGGCTCGGTGTAGGTGCCCCACTCGTCCCGCAGGGCCCCGCAGATCTCCCCCAGCGTGGCCTCGGCCCGGACGGCCTCCAGCATGGGCGCGATCATGTTGCCCTCGCCTCGCGCGGCCTGCACGAGGGTGCTGAGCGCGGTGCGCACGGCCGCGTCGTCGCGGGCTGCGCGCCGGTCGGTCAGCGTCGCCACCTGCTCGCGCTCCACCTCGTGGCTGACCCGCAGGATCTCCAGGTCGCCGGTGACCGAGCCGGTGTGGCAGTTGACGCCGACCACCTTCTTGTCGTTCTTCTCCAGCGCCTGCTGGTAGCGGAAGGCGGACTCGGCGATCTCGCCGGTGAACCAGCCGTCCTCGATGCCCCGCAGGATGCCGGAGGTGATCGGGCCGATCGGGTGCTGCCCGTCGGGCACGGCGCGCCGTCCCCGCTCGCGGATCCGCTCGAAGATCTTCTCGGCGTCGGCCTCGATGCGGTCCGTGAGGTCCTCGATGTACCAGGAACCGCCCAGCGGGTCGGCGACGTTGGTGACGCCGGTCTCCTCCATCAGCACCTGCTGGGTGCGCAGTGCGATCTCGGCGGCCTGTTCGCTGGGCAGCGCGAGGGTCTCGTCCAGCGCGTTGGTGTGCAGCGAGTTGGTGCCGCCCAGGATCGCGGAGAGGGCCTCCACGGCGGTGCGGACCACGTTGTTGTAGGGCTGCTGGGCGGTCAGCGAGACGCCCGCGGTCTGCGTGTGGAAGCGCAGCCACTGCGCCTTCTCGCTCGTGGCGCCGTACACGTCGCGCATCCAGCGGGCCCAGATGCGGCGCGCCGCGCGGAACTTGGCGATCTCCTCGAAGAAGTCGAGGTGGGCGTCGAAGAAGAAGGAGAGTCCGGGCGCGAAGGTGTTGACGTCCAGGCCGCGGCTGAGCCCCAGTTCGACGTAGCCGAAGCCGTCGGCCAGCGTGTAGGCGAGCTCCTGCGCCGCGGTCGCCCCGGCCTCGCGGATGTGGTAGCCGGAGACGGACAGCGGCTTGTAGGCGGGGATGCCTGCCGCGCAGTGCTCCATCAGATCGCCGATGAGCCGCAGGTGGGGCTCCGGCTGGAAGAGCCACTCCTTCTGCGCGATGTACTCCTTGAAGATGTCCGTCTGGAGGGTGCCGTTGAGGACGGCCGGGTCGACGCCCTGCCGTTCGGCGGCGACCAGGTACATGCAGAAGACCGGGACGGCGGGACCGGAGATCGTCATGGAGGTGGTGACGTCCCCCAGTGGGATGTCCCGGAAGAGGACCTCCATGTCGGCGGCGGAGTCGATGGCGACGCCGCAGTGGCCGACCTCGCCCAGCGAGCGCGGGTCGTCCGAGTCCCGACCCATCAGTGTGGGCATGTCGAAGGCGACGGAGAGCCCGCCGCCGCCGGCCTCGAGGATCATTTTGTAGCGCTCGTTGGTCTGCTCGGCGTTGCCGAACCCGGCGAACTGGCGAATGGTCCAGGTCCGGCCCCGGTAGCCGGTCGGGTAGAGCCCGCGGGTGAAGGGGAACTCGCCCGGCCACCCGATCCGCTCGAAACCCGCGACGGTGTCGCCGTCCCGGGGCCCGTAGGCCGGCTCCACGGGATCGCCGCTGAGCGTGGTGAAGTCGGCGTCCCGCTTGCGCGCGGAATCGTAGCGCTCCTGCCAGCGGCGGCGGCCTTGTGCGATGGCGTCAGCATCCATACCACCGAATTTACTAGGACGTCCAAGTAAATGTCGATGACAAAGTGCCCGGTGTGGCCCACCCGACCCCGGCCGGAGAGCCGGAGCCGGCGGGCCCGGGAGCGGGCCGGGCCGCGCTCAGGCGCCGACCGGGGCCGCCGTCCCGCTCTTGACCAGCGGCGCGACCTCGCGGGTGACCTTGCGCTCGACGAAGAAGGCCGCAGTGGGGACAGTGCCTGCCAGCAGCACCCACAGCTGCTTGCCCAGCGGCCACTTCGCCTTCTGGCCCAGATCGAAGGCGAAGATCAGGTACAGGATGTAGAGCCAGCCGTGCGCGATCCCGACCACGCTGGTGAAGCCGTCGGCGCCGTCCATACCCAGCAGGTACTTGCCGATCACGCCGAGCGTCAGCAGAACGAGGAGCACAGCGGTGACGTACGCCATGACGCGGTAGCGGGTCAGCACGCTTTGTTTCATGGAAACGAGCCTAACCGCCGCTCCGGCGCGCCCCGCCACCGCCCTGGGCACCGCACGGGCCCCCGGCGGACGCGTCCCGCCGCTTCCCTACCTCCGCGGGCGGGGCCGGCTCAGCGCCCGGGCTCCTCGGGGAAGTCTCCGGCGGCCACCCGCAGCGGACGCAGCAGGGCGAAGATGTCACCGAGCTGCCCGACGTCGTAGGCGCCGAGGCCGAAGTCCATGGCCATCAGGTCCTCGGTGGCCGCGTCGCACACCTCGCGGCCCTTGTCGGTGATCGCCGCCAGGGTGCCGCGGCCGTCGTTCGGGTTGGGCCGCTTCTCCACGAAGCCCGCCGCCTGCAGCCGGTCCACGGTGTTGGTCACCGACGTCGGATGCACCATCAGCCGCTCGCCGATCTTCGACATCGGCAGCTCGCCCTTCTGCGAGAAGGTGAGCAGCACCAGGGCCTCGTACCGCGCGAACGTCAGCCCGTAGGGCTTGACCACCGCGTCGACCTCGGACAGCAGGATCTGGTGGGCGCGCATGATCGAGGTGATCGCGGCCATGGACGGGACCGAGCCCCATCGCTGCTTCCAGTGCTCATCGGCACGGGCGATCGGGTCGAACGTCAGACTGAGCGGCTTGGGCACCCTACGACCCTACCGGCCGGTCATGTACCGGCTGAAGCTGTCTCACCCTCCGGGCGATCCACACCACGCATCCGGTGCCCACGACGCCGGTCAGCGCGATGACGGTGTGCGCAGGCACCGCTTCGGCCAGCGCTCCTCCCAGCGCCATCCCCAGCCCCTGGGAACTCATCAGGCCCGCCGTCATCAGCGTCAGGGCCCGGCCACGCAGCTCCTCGGGGGCCGCGTCGAAGAACCACCGGTCCAGGCCCAGGGTGTAGCCGATGCCCGCGCCCGAGAGGCACAGCGCGGCCAGCGCCGGCAGCAGCCCGGGGCGCAGGACGAAGACGAGCAGCGGGAGCAGGAGCGTGCAGGCGAGCGGCAGGACCAGGCGCTCGCGGGCCGCCGGGGGCAGCAGCGAACCGACGGCCAACTCGCCCGCCACGCTGCCCACCGGCGCCGCGGCCAGCAGCAGACCCACCCCGACGGGCCCGGCCCCCAGCGCATCCGCGTACGGCGCCGCCAACCCCTCGGGGACGACCGCGAACAGCGGCGGAAGCCAGCACAGCAGCAGCAGCGCCCGCACCCGCGGATCGGCCAGCAGCCGGCGGGTGCCGCCGCGGGTGTGTGCGGCCGCGCGCACCGGCGCCGGCCGCAGCCGGGTGCCCGTCTGCAGGATCAGCGCGGAGCCCAGGAACCCGGCGACGGTGAGCACCAGCGCGGTGCGCGGCGCGATGACGACCAGCAGCAGCCCGGTGGCCGCGTTGCCGACGATCAGGGCGCTCTGCGCCACGACCCGCAACAGCGACCGGCCGAGCACGAACGCGTCCCGGTCCGGCAGGATCGCGCCCAGACCGGCCGCCCGCACCCCGGTGAACAGGGGCTGCACGAAGGCGGCCGCGGCCCGCAGCGCGAGCAGCAGCGCCACGTGCGCCCCCGGCAGCAGCATCGCGGCGACGCAGGCCGCGCTGAACACGTCGCAGGCGACCAGCACCCGGCGGGCGCTGAACCGGTCCGCCACCGAGGCCAGGGCGGCGCCGCCCACCGCGTTCGGCAGGAAGCCGAGCGCGAAAGTCAGGGCGCTCAGCAGCGGCGAGGAGGTCTCCGCGTAGATCATCACGGGCAGCGCGAGCCCTGCCACGACCGTCCCCAGCAGGGACAGCACATGCGCCGCGAACACGGCGCGGAACTCCGGCACGCGGAAGAGCCGGGCGTACCGCGCCCGCTGCGGGACCGCCTCCGGCCGTCCGCGGTCCGACGGGGTGCTCAGTTCGTTGTCCGGTGGCATGAACCGAGGCTGGACCACCCGGCCAGCGCCGGACAGGGTTTCGGCTACAGCCGAATCCGTCCGCGCCCGGTCAGCCCCCGTCGAGGTACCGGTCGACCGTCGCGACCTTCGAGGTGAGTCCGTCGGTGACGCCGGGCCGGATGTCGGCCTTGAGGACGAGCGAGACCCGGGGCGCCCGCGCCTCGACCGCCGCGACCGCCTGCCGTACGACGTCCATGCACGTCTCCCAGTCGCCCTCGAGCGAGGTGAACATGGCGTCGGTCCGGTGCGGCAGCCCTGACTCACGGACCACACGCACGGCGTCCGCGACGTACTCCCCCACGTCCTCGCCGACGCCGAGCGGGGTGACGGAGAAGGCGACGATCATGAGGTGGCGACGGTCCCCTTCTGCTCCTTGCGGGCGCGCATCGCGATCACCCCGGCCTCCTCCTCCTTGCGCAGCGACTTCTCGGCGAAGAAGCCGCCGGTCGGCAGGATCGACAGCACGAAGTAGAGGGCGGCCCGGCCCTTCTCCCACTTGGTGCGATTCCAGGCGTCGAGCCAGAAGATCACGTAGAGGACGAAGAGGAGACCGTGCACAGGTCCCATCACCTTCACCGAGCCCGGCCCCCAGCTGACGTCGGTGAGGTTCTTCGCCAGCGAGCAGACGATCAGGATCAGCCAGGAGATCGCCTCGGGCACGGAGGTGAGTCGCAGACGGCGCAGCGCTGAGACCGACTTGGGCGGCAGGCCGCTCGGGGTTTCCAGTATGGCCACGGCAGGATCCTCGGATTGATTGTGAAGGGAAGCACAAGCTCGTCCATTGTGGCAGCCCTGCAATGGATCACGGGTCGCAGGGTAGGTTCGTCGCGTGGCTCAGTTCCGACTCGACGGCACCAAGGTGCTGGCCGTCACGCTCGAGGGCGGCGGCGACGCGGTCAAGGCGAAGAACGGCTCGATGGTCGCCTACGACGGCGAGATGGCGTTCAAGAAGTTGAGCGGCGGCGGTGAGGGCGTGCGCGGCATGGTCACGCGGCGGCTCACCGGCGAGCAGATGACGGTGATGGAGGTGAAGGGCCGGGGCACCTGCTATTTCGCCGACCGGGCCTGCGACATCAACCTCGTCCGGCTGAACGGCGAGAAGCTGCACGTCGAGGCGAGCAACCTGCTGTGCACGGACAGCGGCCTGCGCACCGGCACCAGCTTCACCGGGCTGCGCGGGGCCTCCCAGGGCAACGGGCTGTTCACCACCTCCGTCGAGGGCACCGGCCAGGCGGCGCTGATGTCGGCGGGTCCCGCGGTGCTGCTGCGGGTCGGTCCGCAGACGCCGCTCCAGGTCGACCCGGGCGCCTACGTCGCGCACCAGGGGGACCTGCGGCAGAGCTTCCAGTCCGGGGTGAACTTCCGCACGCTGATGGGCGAGGGCTCCGGAGAGGCGTTCCAGATCCGGTTCGAGGGCTCGGGCCTGGTGTATGTGCAGCCGAGCGAGCGCAACACGCTGGGAGGGGACGTCTGATGCCGTTCCGCGAGCTGTCCGGCAAGCTGGTGGAGGCCCGCGTCGCCCCCGGGCAGCGGATGTTCAGCCAGCGCGGCGCGATGGTCGGCTACCGGGGCGAGGTCTCCTTCACGCCCGACCTCCACGGCGGCCAGGGCGGTGTGATGTCGATGATCGGCCGCCGGGTGGCGGGCGAGGCCGCACCGCTGATGACCGTGGAGGGCGACGGCACCGTGATGTTCGGCCACGGCGGCCACCACATCCAGGTGATCGACCTCGACGGCGACACGCTGTGCGTCGAGTCGGACCGCCTCCTCGCCTTCGACGGCACACTGCGGCAGGGCACCCTCTTCCTCGGCAGGGACGGCGGGGTGATGGGCATGGT
Source organism: Streptomyces sp. WMMB303 (assembly GCF_029351045.1). NCBI lineage: Bacteria > Bacillati > Actinomycetota > Actinomycetes > Kitasatosporales > Streptomycetaceae > Streptomyces > Streptomyces sp. WMMB303. The sequence goes on from NZ_JARKIN010000001.1 coordinate 5,503,694, forward strand.
GCGCGGCCAGGTCTCCGGCCAGGGCCTGTTCACCACCACGCTCTCCGGGCAGGGTTCGGCAGCCGTGATGGCGCACGGCGGCATCGTGCAGCTGCCCATCGCACCCGGCCGCCCCGTCCACGTGGACCCCCAGGCGTATGTGGCGCACTTCGGCGACGTACGCAACAAGCTGTCCTCGGCGCTGGGCTGGCGGGACATGGTGGGGCGCGGCTCGGGCGAGGCGTTCCAGCTCGAACTGTCCGGCAGCGGGGCCGTTTTCGTGCAGGCCAGTGAGGAGAAGCTGTGATGTCCCAGCCGCCGCAGGGAGGCGCCCCGCAGGATTACCAGGTGTACGACGCGGCGTCGCTGCCCGCGAACGACAACGTCAACCCCTACGCCTTCTGCGTCGAGCTGGACGGCCGGTGGTTCCTGCAGAAGGGGAAGATGATCGCCTACTACGGGCAGATCGACTTCCACGGCATCGGGCACGGGCCGCTGGACGGACTCGTCGCAAGCAGCTTCCACTCGCCGCTGCACGCCGCGGACTGGGTCGTCGCCCAGGGGCGCGGCAAACTGCTGCTGGCCGACCGCGCCTTCGACATCAACTCCTACGACCTGGAGGACGGCAATATGACCGTCCGGTCCGGCAACCTGCTCGCCTTCGACCCCTCCCTCTCGCTGAAGCAGTCGATCATCCCGGGATTCCTCACCCTGATCGGCACCGGCTCCTTCGTGGCCGCCTCGAACGGGGAGGTGCACTTCGTGGAGCCACCGGTGCGGGTCGATCCGCAGGCGCTGGTCGGCTGGGCGGACTGCCCCTCGCCGTGCCACCACTACGACCACCGTTACCTCAAGGGCGTCATGGGCGGGCTGCGCGCCATGACGGGGGTCGGCGGCGCCTCCGGCGAGGAGCACCAGTTCGAGTTCGTCGGAGCGGGCACGGTGCTGATCCAGTCGTCCGAGGTACTCATGGACGAGCGCGACACCGGTGCCGTCCCACAGCAGGCCGGGGTGCCCGGTGCCGGCCAGGGGGGCGACAGCGGCCACGGCGGGCAGCAGGGGCCGCAACTGCCGGGCCAGTTCGGCAGTCTCCAGCGCCGGCTGGGGCTCTGAACAGCTGTCCGGCAACGCTGCGGAGCCCGAATACCACGCGGTGTAAGCACGCCTGTACGAGCCTGGGTAAAGTCTCACGGTATGGACACCGATGACGGCACCCGTTGGCTCACCGAGGACGAGCAGCGCGCCTGGCGCACCCACCTCGACGTCGGCAGGCTGCTCAGCTACCAGCTCGAGCGCGATCTGCAACCGTTCGGGTTGACCCTCAACGACTACGAGATACTCGTGAATCTCTCGGAGTCGCCCGAGCACCGCATGCGGATGACCGACCTGGCCACAGCGACGCTCCAGTCCAAGAGCCGGCTGTCGCACCAGATCACCAGGATGGAGAAGGCCGGGCTGGTGCGGCGGGAGTCCTGCGAGTCGGACAAGAGAGGGCTGTTCGCCGTGCTCACCGAGCACGGCTGGGAGACCATGCGCATGGTGGCACCGCACCACGTCGCGTCGGTGCGGCGCCACTTCATCGACGGAGTCTCCCCCTCGGATCTCGCCCACCTGGAGCGCATCCTGCGTCCCATGGCGGAGAAGCTCCGCACCGAGCGGGGCCGCGTGTAGCGCTCCCGCACGGCCGGGCTCCACCCGTCGGCCTCAACTGTCGGCGAGCGGCAGCCGCAGGACGAAGCGGCCCCCTCCCCCGGAGGGGGCCGGTGCGCGCAGGGTGCCACCGTGGCGCTCCGCGACGTCCCGGGCGATGGCCAGCCCCAGTCCGGCGCCGCCCTCGTCGCGGGAGCGCGCGGCATCCAGCCGCACAAAGCGTTCGAAGATCCGCTCGCGGTCCGCAGCGGGCACGCCCGGTCCGTCGTCGAGGACCTCGACGACGAGGTCGCCGCCGTCCCGCCGCACCGAGACCCGCACCTCCGAGGCGGCGTGCCGCTGGGCGTTGTCCAGCAGGTTGGCCAGCACCCGCGACAACTGCCCGGCCGAGCCGCGCACTTCCCCGTCGGCCGGCGTCTCCGCCACCCGCACCGGATGCCGGTCCGCGCCCCGCTGGGCCACCTGCTCGCGCACCAGCGCATCCAGGGCGACCCGCCCTTCGGCGGGCCGCTCACCCGCGTCGAGCCGGGCCAGCAGCAGCAGATCGGCGGCCAGCGTCTGGAGCCGTACGGTGTCCGCCACGGCCTCGTCCAGATCGAGCAGTTCGGGGTGCGCGGCGGCGACCTCCAGCTGGGTGCGGAGCGAGGCGATGGGGCTGCGCAACTCGTGCGAGGCGTCGGCGACGAACCGCCGTCGGCGCTCCACGGACGTCTCCAGTGCCGCCAGCGTCTCGTTCGTCGTCCGGGCCAGCCGCGCCACCTCGTCCCGCGCGTCCGGTTCGGGGACCCGGCGGGCGAGGTCGGTACTGGCCGTGATCGCGCTCATCTCCCGCCGGATGCCCTCGACCGGCCGCAGCGCGCGCCGGGTCACCAGCCAGGTCACCCCCGCGACGACCAGCAGCAGCACGGGCAGCCCGGACAGCATGGCGCGGGTCACCGTGGAGACCGCCTCCTGCTGGGCACCGAGCGAGGCTCCGGAGTAGACGACGACGGGTGTGCCGTCCCCGGTGCGGCCCTGGACGGCGGCGACGTCGAACTCCTGGGTGCCGGTGATGTCCTCCTTGTCGTAGGTGACCTCGCCGTCGTCGTCCACCGGGAAGCTGAGCGTCCTGCTCTCGCTGTCCGCGTCCAGCTCCTCGGCCGCGCCGCCACGGGCGCTCTCGGGCTCCGGTCCCGCGTCGGAGTCGGATTCGGAGTCGGATTCGCTGTCCTGGTGCTCCGCTTCCTCGCCGGGCGGGTCGGGGCGCGCGAAACCGGCGATCGGACCGTGCCCGCGCAGCGGGTCACTGGCGCCGAGCACCCTGCCGTCCGCAGCCACGACCTGCACGGGCTCGTCCGCGTCGAGTCCGTCCGCCCGGCCCGCCCGCGTATCGGACAGGCCGGCAAGCTGGGCCGCGGTGCCACGTGCCGCGTTCTCGGCGGCGAGCCGGGCGGTGTCGGCGAGCCCGCCGCGGAGCGTGGCCACGACGAGGAAGCCCGCGGCGACCAGCGCGAGCGCCACCACCAGCGTGGCGCCGAGCGCGGCCCGCAGGCGCACGGACGCCCTACGCACCGCGGGCTCCCGCGGCGGCGTCGCCGAGCCGGTAGCCGGCCCCCCGCACCGTGCCGATCCGCTCCGCGCCCAGCTTCCGCCGCAGGGCGCTGACATACACCTCGACGATGTTCACATCGCCCTCGTAGGCGAAGTCCCAGACGTGATCGAGGATCTCCGACTTGGCGACGACCTCTCCGGCGCGGGTGGCCAGATACTCCAGGACGGCGAACTCCTTCGCCGTCAGCTCCACCTCCCGCTCGCCGTCCTGCTCGGCCACCGTGACGCGCTGCGCGCCGGGGTCGACGGTCAGCTCCCCGACCCGCAGGACGGCCTTGGCCCCGCGGGTGCGGCGGCGCAGCAGAGCACGTACCCGGGCGAGGAGCACGACGTAGGAGAAGGGTTTGGTGAGGTAGTCGTCGGCGCCGGTGTCCAGCCCCTCCGCCTCGTCGTACTCGCCGTCCTTGGCGGTCAGCATCAGTACGGGTGTCTCGTCACCTGCCGCCCGCAGCGCACCGCAGACGCGGTAGCCGTTCATCCCGGGCAGCATGATGTCGAGCACGATCAGGTCGTAGTCGTTCCCGGCCGCCATGTGCAGCCCTTCCGCGCCGTCGTGCACCACGTCCACGGCGAAGCCCTCGGCCATCAGCCCCCCGGCGAGCGACCGGGCCAGTCGCCGCTCGTCCTCCACGATCAGCAGACGCACACGGACAACCTTGCCAAATCGCGGCTGAAGAGGGCTTCAGGTAGCTTCAGCTTACGTTCAGCAACGGTCGGCCACCGTGGAGTCATCGAAAGCGAGAGCAGCGAACGACCCGAGGAGTCGAACGTCATGAAGCGCAAGGTCATCATCGCAACCGTCGCCGCGGCAGCCCTGGTCGGAGGGGGTACGGCCACGGCGTTCGGGGTCGCCGGCCACGACAGCGACCCGGCCGGTGCCTCGACGGCCGCCGGCTCGCCGCAATCGAACGGACGCGCGATCGATCAGGACGACGACCGCGGCGACCACGAGGACGGCAAGGGCGGCAGGAGCGGCGGCCGGGCCGGGGACGCCCGTACCGCGGAGGTCTCCTTCGGCCGTGCGGCCGAGGCCGTGCTGAAGGAGGTGCCCGGCGCCATCAGCGAGCTGGAGCTGGACACCGACGGCGACCGGCAGGTGTGGGAGGCCGACGTCCTCGCCGAGGACGGCACGTGGCACGACGTGAAGATCGACGCCAGCACGGGCGACGTCGTCAAGAACGCCGAGAACGCCGAGAGCCGGGTGGACACCCGGAAGGACGACGAGCGCTCCGTCGTCCGCTCCGCCGAACTGGACGCGGCCACGGCCGGCAAGAAGGCGGCCGCCGCGGCCGAGGGCGCCGTCACCTCCGTCGACCTGGACGACGACGGCCGGGACAAGGGCCGCTGGGAGGCCGAAGCGGTGGACGAGCAGGGCACGGAGCACGAACTCGTCCTCGACGGCACCTCGGGCAAGGTGCTGCACCACGAGACGGAGCGGGACGACGACTGACGGCGCCGTCCCGTTCCCCCGTCCGGGGTCAGGGCGTCACCCCTCGGTGACGCCCTCGACCAGTTCGTCGGCCGCGGTGTAGGGGTCCAGCGTCCCCTCGAGCACGCGCGCGGCCAGCGCGTCGAGCCGCTTGCCGCCCCGCAGCTCGCCGATCCGGCGGCGCAGCGCGGTGACCGCGATCGTCTCGATCTCCTTCGCGGCGCGCGCCGCGCGGCGCTCGGCCAGCACACCGCGCTCCTCCATCCAGCCGCGGTGCTTGTCCAGGGCCGCGACCATCTCCTCCAGCCCCTCCCCGCGCGCGGCCACGGTCCTGACCACCGGCGGCCGCCAGTCGCCGGGGCCGCGGGCCTCGCCCAGGCCGAGCATGTGGTTGAGCTCGCGGACGGTGGCGTCGGCGCCGTCCCGATCGGCCTTGTTGACGACATAGACGTCGCCGATCTCCAGGATCCCGGCCTTCGCCGCCTGAATGCCGTCGCCCATGCCGGGCGCGAGCAGCACCACACTGGTGTCCGCCTGCGCCGCGATCTCGACCTCGGACTGCCCGACACCGACGGTCTCGACCAGGATCACGTCGCAGCCCGCCGCGTCCAGCATCCGGATCGCCTGCGGAGCGGCCCAGGCCAGGCCGCCCAGGTGGCCGCGGGTGGCCATCGACCGGATGTAGACGCCCGGGTCGGAGGCATGCTCCCCCATCCGCACCCGGTCGCCCAGCAGCGCGCCGCCGGAGAACGGCGAGGACGGGTCCACGGCCAGCACACCCACCCGCCTGCCCTGCGCACGGTACGCGGTGACCAGCGCGGAGGTGGTGGTGGACTTGCCGACACCGGGCGACCCGGTCAGGCCGACCACGTAGGCGTTGCCGCAGTGGGGCGCGACGGCCGCCATGGCCTCGCGAAGCTGCGGGGAGGCTCCCTCGACGAGGGAGATCAGCCGCGCCACGGCCCGCGGCGCGCCCTCCCGGGCCGCCGCCACCAGCGCTGCGACATCCGCCATGTCAAACCGCTCCGTTCTGGGCTGTCACCGTCTGTTCGTTCCTCCTACCCGGTTGCGGCGGGATCTCCGCTCCGGGCCCGGCAGCGTCCCGCCGCGACCCGCCGCCGGCGGGCGGAGGACACCCGCCGGGGCGGCCGGCCCGGGAGAACCGGCTTCCCGGGCCACGGCGGGGAGCCGCCGTCAGGGGACGCGGATGAGCAGGGCGTCGCCCTGTCCGCCGCCGCCGCACAGGGCGGCGGCCCCCAGCCCGCCCCCGCGCCGCTTCAACTCCAGCGCGAGATGGAGGACCAGGCGCGCCCCGGACATCCCGATGGGGTGCCCCAGGGCGATGGCGCCGCCGTTCACGTTCACCTTTTCGGGGCTGATTTCCAGGTCCTTCATGGACTGGTACGCCACGGCCGCGAACGCCTCGTTGATCTCGACCAGATCGAGGTCGGCGACCGCGCGCCCCGCCTTCTTCAGCGCGTGCTGAATGGCGTTCGAGGGCTGCGACTGGAGCGAGTTGTCCGGCCCGGCGACGTTGCCGTGCGCGCCGATCTCGGCGATCCACTCCACCCCGAGCTCCTCGGCCTTCGCCTTGCTCATCACGACGACCGCCGCCGCGCCGTCGGAGATCTGGGAGGCGGAACCGGCGGTGATCGTGCCGTCCTTGGCGAACGCGGGCCGCAGCTTGCCCAGCGACTCGGCGGTGGAGTCGCCCCGGATGCCCTCGTCCTCGGAGAAGAGCACCGGGTCGCCCTTGCGCTGCGGGATCTCCACGGGGGTGATCTCCGCCTGGAAGAGCCCGTCGCGCTGCGCGGCGGCGGCCCGCTGGTGGGAGCGGGCGGCGATCTCGTCCTGCACCTGGCGCGGGATGCCCAGCCGCGTGTTGTGCTTCTCGGTGGAGGCGCCCATGGCCACGCCGTCGAAGGAGTCGGTCAGTCCGTCGTGCGCCATGGAGTCGAGCACCTCGAGGGAGCCGTACTTGTAGCCCTCCCGGGACTTGGGCATCAGGTGCGGGGCGTTGGTCATGGACTCCTGGCCGCCGGCGACGACGACGTCGAACTCGCCCGCGCGCACCAGTTGGTCGGCGAGCGCGATGGCGTCGAGCCCGGAGAGGCACACCTTGTTCACGGTCAGTGCCGGGACGTTCATCGGGATGCCCGCCTTGACCGCGGCCTGCCGCGCCGGGATCTGCCCGGCTCCGGCCTGCAGGACCTGGCCCATGATCACGTACTCGACCTGGTCGCCGCCGATCCCCGCCCGCTCCAGGGCCGCCTTGATGGCGAAGCCGCCCAAGTCCGCCCCCGAGAAGGACTTCAGCGAACCGAGCAGCCGCCCCATGGGCGTACGGGCTCCGGAGACGATCACGGATGTGGTGCTGCTGGGGGTGGGAGTCATGAGGAGGTTCCCTTCCGGGGGGAAGTTAACGAGGGTTACCACTCAAGATACTGAGCGGTACCACCCCCGGTCACCGGTCGGTGAGTGTGACCGTGCGCACGTTGCGTAACCGCGCGGAGAGCGCTGCACTGTTCCCCATGCTGACGCGTATCGACCACATCGGAATCGCCTGCCGGGACCTGGAGGCAACCGTCGACTTCTACTCTCGCACCTACGGCTTCCAGGTGTTCCACACCGAGGTCAACCAGGAGCAGGGCGTCCGCGAGGCCATGCTGCGGATCAACGGCACGGACGACGGGGGCGCCTCCTACCTCCAGCTCCTGGAGCCCATCCGGGAGGACTCGGCGGTCGGCAAGTGGCTGGCCAAGAACGGCGAGGGCGTCCACCACATCGCGTTCGGCACCGCGGACGTGGACGGCGAGGCGGAGGCCATCCGCGACAAGGGCGTCCGGGTGCTGTACGACGAGCCCCGCAGGGGCAGCATGGACTCGCGGATCACGTTCCTGCACCCCAAGGACTGCCACGGGGTGCTCACCGAACTGGTCACCGCGGCGACGCCGGGCGACGGGGGGCACTGAGTCCCGGCCCGCCACGCGCACCGGACCCCGGTCCGGCGGGGCACCGCGCGCCGTCCGGGCGACGGCGCGGCCCGCCCCGGGGGGACCGGCAGCCGGGGATCCGCCGTCCTCGTCCGCCGATCCGGTCACACTCCGCCACGCCCGGCACACTGCCCCGTACCCCCTGGACCCCAGCAGCACCAACGGACCACTGACGTCGGCTTCGAGGCCCGGTAGAGTGGCCCTTCGGCCGGGGCGGGCCCTCCCCACCCGCACGGAGATCTCCGGGCTGGGGGCTCGGTCCACGTTCCGCCGATGATCTGACACCATTTCCGGGAGACGTGTCCACTCAAGTCCGGGAGAGGGCTCGGATCATCTCCACGACTACCAGGGGACGGATGGGACCGCGCAGTGCGGGGCTACGACCGCTACGAGGCTGACGATCACCTCTCGCAGTTCGAGGCCGAGATGGAGCGGCTGAAGAAGGAGCGGGAGAAGGCCGTCGAGCATGCCGACGACCTCGGCTACCAGGTCGAAGTGCTGCGCGCCAAGCTGCACGAGGCGCGCCGCGCCCTGGCCACGCGCCCGGCGGGATACGACAATCTCTCCCACCAGGCCGAGCAGTTGCTGCGCAACGCCCAGCTCCAGGCCGACCAGATGCGCGCCGACGCCGAGCGGGAGCTGCGCGAGGCACGCGCCCAGACCCAGCGGGTGCTCCAGGAGCAGGCCGAGCAGCAGGCGCGGCTGGAGGCCGAACTGCACGCCGAGGCGGTACGCCGCCGCCAGCAGCTCGACCAGGAGCTGTCCGACCGCCGCGCGACGGTGGAGAACCACGTCAACGAGAACGTGGCCTGGGCCGAGCAACTGCGCTCCCGCACCGAGCAGCAGGCCCGCCGGCTGATGGAGGAGACCCGCGCCGAGTCGGAACAGGCGCTCTCCCAGGCGCGCGCCGAGGCGCAGCGGCTCACGGAGGAGTCGCGGCAGCGGCTGACCACCGAGGCCGAGCAGGCCCGCAGCGAGGCCGAGTCGATCCTGCGGCGGGCCCGCGCCGACGCCGAGCGGCTGCTGACCGCCGCCTCCACCCAGGCACAGGAGGCCACCGACCACGCCGAGCAGCTCCGCAGCTCCACCGCCGGGGAGGTGGAGAGCAGCCGCCGCGAGTCCGCCGAGCTGATGCGCGGCGCCGAGGAGCGGATGCGGGAGGCCGAGGAGGCCCTGCGCGAGGCCCGGGAGCAGGCCGCCGAGAAGCTCCAGGAGGCCGAGGAGGAGGCGGGCAAGCGGCTCAGCGACACCGAGTCGGTGAACGAGCAGCGCACCCGCACCGCCAAGGCCGAGGTGGCCCGGCTGGTGGGACAGGCCACCAAGGACGCCGAGGCCATCACCGCCGAGGCGGAGCAGGTCCGCGAGGACGCCAGGGCCGAGGGTGAGCGGCTGATCGCCGAGGCCCGCGAGAAGGCCCGCACCACCACCGCCGAGGAGTCCGCGAACCAGCTCGCCGAGGCGGCCCGCACGGCCGAGGACGTCCTCAACCGCGCCTCGGAGGAGGCTCAGGCCACCACGAAGTCGGCCGCCGAGGAGGCGGAGCGGCTGCGCCGGGAGGCCGAGGAGGAGGCCGACCGATTGCGCGCCGAGGCGCACGATGTGGCCGCGGAGCTCAAGGGTGCCGCCAAGGACGACACCAAGGAGTACCGGGCCAAGACGGTCGAGCTCCAGGAGGAGGCCCGCAGGCTGCGTGGCGAGGCCGAGCAGTTGCGCGCCGAGGCGGTCGAGGAGGGCGAGAAGATCCGCGGCGAGGCCCGCCGCGACGCCGTCCAGCAGATCGAGGAGGCCGCCAACCGGGCCGAGGAGCTGCTGGGCAAGGCCAAGGCCGACGCCGAGGAGACCCGCAGCGACGCCGCCACGGAGAGCGAGCGGGTACGCACGGAGGCGATCGAGCGGGCCACGGCGCTGCGCACCCAGGCCGAGGAGGCGCTGGAGCGGGCCCGTACGGAGGCCGAGGAGACGCGCACGGAGGCCGAGGAGCACGCCGAGCAGGCGCGCACCGAGGCGGACGAGGCCGCCCGGCGCACCCGCGAGGAGGCCGAGGAGGCGGTCCGCGAGCGGAAGGCCGAGACCGAGGCGGAGCTGACCCGGCTGCGCGAGGAGGCCGAGACCAGGCTGGCGGAGGCCGAGTCCGGGCTCGCCGAGGCGCGCGCCGAGGCCGAGCGGCTGCGCGAGGAGGCCAGGAGCGAGACCGAGCGGCTGCGCGGCGAGGCCGCCGAGCGGGCGCGCACGCTGCGCGAGCAGGCCGAGGAGGAGGCGGAGCGGCTGCGCACCGAGGCCGCCTCGGACGCCTCGCAGGCCCGCGCGGAGGGCGAGTCGGTCGCCGTCCAGCTGCGCAGCGAGGCGACGGCGGAGGCGGAGCGGCTGCGCGAGGAGGCCAGGACGACGGCCGACCGGGTGCGCGCCGAGGCGGACGCGGCGGCCGAGCGGACGAACGCGGAGGCCGCCGAGGCGCTGGGTGCCGCTCAGGAGGAGGCCGCCCGGCGCCGGCGCGAGGCCGAGGAGCTGCTGACCTCCGCCCGCGAGGAGGCGCACCAGGAGCGCACGGCGGCCCGCGAGCAGAGCGAGGAGCTGCTGGCGGCGGCCCGGAAGCGGGTGGCCGAGGCCCAGGAGGAGGCCGAGCGGCTGACGGAGGAGGCCGAGCGGCGCGCGGCCGAACTCGTCGCGTCGGCCGAGGAGACGGCCCAGCAGGTGCGTGACTCGGTCGCGGGCCTGCGCGAGGAGGCCGAGGAGGAGATCGCCGGGCTGCGGTCGGCGGCCGAACTCGCGGCGCAGACGCTGCGCCGCGAGGCGCAGGAGGAGGCCGACGCGGCCAAGTCGCTGGCCGAGCGCACGGTCTCGGAGGCGGCCGAGGAGGCCGAGCGCACCCGTGCCGATGCCCAGCGTGGCAGCGAGGAGTCCCGCGCGGAGGCCGACCGGCTGCTGGACGAGGCGCGCGAGGCGGCCGCCAAGAAGCGCGCCGAGGCCGCCGAGCAGGCCGACCAGCTCCTCGCCGAGGCCCGGCAGGAGGCGGACCGCACGCGCGGGGAGGCGGAGCAGTACAGCACGGAGACCCGTACCGGGGCCGACCGCTACAGCGCCGAGACCCACGCCGGAGCGGATCAGTACAGCCAGGAGACCCGCGCCGAGGCCGAGCGGGTCGGCGCCGAACTGCGGGCGAAGGCGGAGCAGTTCAGCGAGGAGACGCACGCCGCGGCCGAGCGGATCGCCGAGGAGTCCCGCGCGGAGGCCGACCGGCTGCTGGACGAGACGCGAGAGACGGCCGCCAAGAAGCGCGCCGAGGCCGCCGAGCAGGCCGACCAGCTCCTCGCCAAGGCCCAGGAGGAGGCGCTGCGCACGCAGGCCACCGCCGAGGAGCAGGCGGACTCCATGGTCGGCGCCGCACGTGGGGAGTCCGACCGGCTGGTGACCGAGGCGCAGGCCGAGGGCCGGGAGCTGGTCGAGAGGGCCCGCTCGGACGCGGACACCATGCTGGAGGAGGCGCGCAGCGACTCCGGGGCGATCCGCGAGCGCGCCGAGGAGTTGCGCACCCGTGTCGAGGCGGAGGTCGAGGAGCTGCACGAGCGGGCGCGCCGGGAGGCCGCCGAGGCGATGCAGTCGGCGGGTGAGCGGTGCGACAAGCTGGTGGCGGCGGCCGAGGAGCAGCTCGCCGAGGCGCGGAAGAAGGCCGAGGAGGTGCGTGCGGACGCCGATGCCGAGGCGGGCAAGGTGCGTATCGCCGCCGTCCGGAAGGCCGAGGGGCTGCTGAAGGAGGCCGAGCAGAAGAAGGCCGCCATGCTCCAGGAGGCCGAGCGGATGCGGGAGGAAGCCTCGGAGGAGGCCCGGCACACGGTCGAGACGGGGCAGCAGGAGCTGGATGTGCTGATGCGCCGTCAGGAGGACATCAACGCGGAGATCTCCCGGGTCCAGGACGTGCTGGAGGCGCTGGAGTCGTTCGAGACGCCGGGGGCGGCGTCAGCGGCCGGGGCGGACTCCGGAGCGGACTCCGGGGAGGATTCCGCTTCCGGCTCCGGCGGCGGCTCGGGGTCCGGCTCGGGGCGCGGCGCGGGGTCCGGCCGGAAGGGCGGACGTGACACCGGCGCAAAGGGTGGTGTGACAGCGGGCGTTGGCGCTGGTACAACTCGTTCGAGTGGCAAGAGTTCGGAGAGTTAGCCACTCGAACGAGGGCACATTCTCCAGATCAAACCCGCATAAGCTCGATGACACGCCGCTTCGGCCCCTAGGATTCCCTCTATCACTCCCCCGTCTGATAACCCGTCTGACTCGACAGGAACCCCATGAGCGACACTTCCTCCCCCTTCGGCTTCGAGCTCGTGCGGCGTGGCTACGACCGCGGGCAGGTGGACGACCGCATCACGAAGCTCGTCGCCGACCGTGACAGCGCCCTGGCCCGTATCACCTCTCTGGAAAAGCGCATCGAGGAGCTGCACCTCGAAACGCAGAACGCCCAGGCTCAGGTCAACGACTCGGAGCCGTCGTACGCCGGGCTGGGCGCCCGTGTCGAGAAGATCCTCCGACTCGCGGAGGAAGAGGCCAAGGACCTGCGTGAGGAGGCCCGTCGCGCCGCCGAGCAGCACCGCGAGCTCGCCGAGGGCGCCGCCCAGCAGGTGCGCAACGACGCCGAGGCGTTCGCCGCCGAGCGCAAGGCGAAGGCCGAGGAAGAGGGCTCGGGCATCGTCGACAAGGCGAAGACCGAGGCCGCCTCGCTGCGCAGCGAGGCCGAGAAGGACGCGCAGTCCAAGCGCGAGGAAGCCGACTCGCTCTTCGAGGACACCCGTGCCAAGGCGGCCCAGGCCGCTGCGGACTTCGAGACGAACCTCGCCAAGCGGCGCGAGCAGTCCGAGCGCGACCTCGCCTCCCGGCAGGCCAAGGCCGAGAAGCGGCTGGCCGAGATCGAGCACCGTGCCGAGCAGCTCCGGCTGGAGGCCGAGAAGCTGCGCACGGACGCGGAGCGGCGCGCCCGGCAGACCGTCGAGACCGCGCAGCGCCAGGCCGAGGACATCGTGGCGGACGCCAACGCGAAGGCCGACCGGGTGCGCAGCGAGTCCGAGCGCGAGCTGGCGGCCCTCACCAACCGCCGCGACAGCATCAACGCGCAGCTCACCAACGTGCGCGAGATGCTGGCCACGCTCACCGGCGCGGCCGTGGCGGCCGCGGGGCAGCCCGGCGCAGAGGAAGCCACCGACGAGGAGGCCGCGGGCCGCTCGGTGCCGGCTCAGCAGTCCCGCTGAGCGTCCGCGCCGGAGGCGCCGTCGTCCTCCGTCGCGTCCGCTGTACGACGCGCCCGTATGACGCGCCCGTACGCCGTTCCCGCCGCGCGGGGCCGGTGGGGTTCCAGCAGCCCCACCGGCCCCGCGCGGCGTATGTATATCCGCATGTATGACATACCGCGCTCCGCTGACCGGCCACACCAGGAGCGATGCGTTTCGCGTGTGTGGGTGATGTGCGGATAATGCGCACGAGTGGCGGGAGCGAGGACCGGCCTTTAGCGTCGAAGAATGATCGAGTTGCGGGATCTCACGAAGAGATACGGTGACAAGCTGGCCGTCGACGGACTCAGTTTCACCGTACGTCCCGGTACGGTCACCGGATTCCTGGGCCCGAACGGCGCGGGCAAGTCGACGACCATGCGCATGGTGCTGGGGCTCGACGAGCCGACGCGGGGCGACGTCCGGATCGAAGGGAAGCGCTACCCGGAGCTGCGCGAGCCGCTGCACAGCATCGGCGCGCTGCTGGAGGCCAAGGGGGTACACGGCGGGCGCCGGGCCCACGACCACCTGCTGTGCCTGGCCCAGTCCAACGGCATCCCCGAGCGCCGGGTCGGCGAGGTGCTGGAGATGGTGGGCCTGCAGGAAGTGGCACGCAAGCGGCCCAAGGGGTTCTCGCTGGGCATGGGGCAGCGGCTGGGCATCGCGGCGGCGCTGCTGGGCGACCCGCGCATCCTGATGTTCGACGAACCCGTCAACGGCCTGGATCCGGAAGGCATCCACTGGATCCGCACGCTGATGCAGCAACTGGCCCGGGAGGGCCGGACGGTGTTCGTCTCCAGCCATCTGATGAGCGAGATGGCCCAGACCGCCGAGCATCTGGTCGTCATCGGCCAGGGCAAGCTGCTGGCGGACACCTCGATGTCGCAGTTCATCGCCGAGAACTCGCGTACCCACGTACGGGTCCGCACTCCGGAGCCGGAGCGGATGCGGGACCTCCTCACCGAGGCCGGGCTGCGCCCGGTGCCGGGTGCGGAGGGCGCCCTGGAAGTGGACGACGGAGACGCGCCCCGGATCGGCGAACTGGCCGCCGAGCACGGCGTGGTGCTGCACGAGCTGAGCACCCAGCGGGCCTCCCTGGAGGAGGCGTTCATGCGGCTGACGGCCCAGAGTGTCGAATACCACGCCGCCGCACCCGGCGGCGCACCCGCCCCGCCGGTGCCGCAGGAGGGGACGGCGCCACATCCGGGCGGCGCGCAGAGCCCTCCGGGCGCGGCCCAGCCGCCCGGGGCGTGGGGCGAGGACTGGCAGCAGCGCCCGGACCGGGGCCGGGAGCGGAAGGGGCGCCGAGGATGAGCCACAGCACGCGGGTACTCAAGTCCGAGTGGACCAAGGTCCGCTCCGTCCGCTCCACCGTCTGGACACTGGCCACCGCGCTACTCGTCTCGGTCGGTCTCGGCGCCCTGATCTGCGGGGTGACCGCGTCCACCTTCGACGACATGTCCCGCTCGGAGCGGGTGACGTTCGACGCCACCTACACCAGCTTCGCCGGGATGGGCATCGGGCAGCTCGCGATGATCGCGTTCGGCGTGCTGATCGTCTCGGCCGAGTACAGCACCGGCATGATCCGCAACTCGCTGGCCGCGGTCCCGCAGCGGGGCACGTTCCTGTGGAGCAAGGTGCTGATCGCCGGGGCGCTGGTCCTCGTCGTCGGGATGGTCACCAGCTTCTGCGCGTTCTTCCTCGGCCAGGCGCTGCTCGGCTCGCACGGTGTGGGCATCGGCGACGAGGGCGTGCTGCGCGCCGTGGTCGGCGGCGGTCTCTACATGGCGCTGATCGCGATGTTCGCCGTGGGGATCACCTTCGTGCTGCGCAGCCCGCTGCTGGCGTTCGCGATCCTGATGCCGTTCTTCTTCCTGATCTCGAACATCCTGGGCAATGTCGAGGCGACCAAGAAGGTCGGGCAGTACCTCCCGGACCAGGCCGGGACGACGGTGATGGCCGTGGTGCCGGACACCCTGAACCGGCCGTACGGGCCGTGGGAAGGGCTGCTGATCATGGTGGCCTGGACGGCGGCCGCACTGCTGGCGGGCTTCTTCGTCCTCAAGAAGCGGGACGCCTGAACCCCGCCGGACACGGGCTCCGGACGCCGGCCCGGGCGTGCGCGGCTTCGGCATACGCCGTCCCCCCGCGTGCACTGCCCCTCGGCGCGCGCTGCGGGCTGGGCGTGCGCTGCCCGGGGCGTGCGCATTGCCGGGGGCGCCGTAGGGAACCGATTGCCCGCCCCGTAGCCTCCTAGCCCATGTCCGGGGGCGAACGAGCCCCGAACTGCGTCCAGGGGCAAAGGATGATCGAGGCGTACGGCCTGACGAAGCGCTACGGCGCCAAGACGGCCGTCTACAACCTGTCCTTCCAGGTGCGGCCGGGGGCCGTGACCGGGTTCCTGGGGCCCAACGGCTCCGGGAAATCGACCACGATGCGCATGATCCTGGGGTTGGACACACCGACGTCCGGCCGGGTCACCGTGGGCGGCCACACCTTCCGCGGCCTGCCCAACGCCCCCCGCCAGGTCGGTGCGCTCCTCGACGCGAAGGCGGTGCACGGCGGGCGCAGCGCCCGCAACCATCTGCTCTCCCTCGCCCAGCTCTCCGGCATCCCGGCCCGCCGGGTGGACGAGGTGCTGGGCGTGGTGGGACTGCAGGACGTCGGCCGGAAGCGCTCCAAGGGCTTCTCGCTGGGCATGGGCCAGCGGCTGGGCATCGCCGCCGCGCTGCTCGGCGACCCGCAGGTGCTGCTCTTCGACGAGCCGGTCAACGGCCTGGACCCGGAGGGCATCCTGTGGGTCCGCAACCTGATGCGGCAGCTCGCCGCCGAGGGCCGGACGGTGTTCGTCTCCAGTCATCTGATGAGCGAGATGGCCCAGACCGCCGACCACCTCGTCGTCATCGGCCGCGGCCAGTTGATGGCCGACATGTCGGTGCGGGAGTTCATCGAGCACAACTCCATCGGTTTCGCGCGGGTGCGCACCCCCGACGGTGAGCCGGAAGCGCGGGAGAAGCTGCTGACGGCGCTGCAGGAGGCGGGCGGCCAGGCGCAGCCCGAGGAGGACGGGGCGCTGCGCGTCACCGGACTTCCGCTGCCCCGCATCAGCGATCTGGCGCACGGCGCCGACGTGCGGCTGTGGGAGCTGTCGCCGCACCAGGCGTCGCTGGAAGAGGCGTACATGCGCCTCACGCAGGGCTCGGTGGACTACCGCTCGACGGCCGACATGCGCTCCGGCCTGCAGCAGCCGATGGGCGCGCCGGGAGCGGCCGGCCCCGGCGCGGTGCCGCCGCAAGCGGCCGCGGTACCGGGAATGGCGGCGGCGCCGCAGATGCCGCCGGCGCCGCAGGGTGCCCCGCACCCCGCTCCGTACGGTCCCCCGCAGCAGGGCGCTCCGATGCAACCGGGCGCCCCCGCGCCGCAGGGCCCGCCGCCCGCGGTCCCGCCACAGCCGCGCGCCCCCGAGGGCGGCACGCTCCAGATGCGGGCGCCGCAGGCCCCGGCGGGCGGTCCGGGCACCCCGAATCCGTACGCGACCGACAGCCCCGCGCCCCCGGTCGGTGACCCGCCCGGCACCGCCCCCGGCAGCGCGAAGAACGAAGGCGAGGACGCCTGATGAGCATCCAGCAGCACGACGGCCAGGCGGCTCCGGGCGCGCCGCAGCAGCAGGCGGCGCAGGGGAACTGGCCGAACGGGATCGCCCCCTACAGCTCGCCCATCCCGATGGCGCGCACCCACCTCGGCCACGCGCTGGTCTCGGAGTGGACGAAGATCCGCACCGTCCGCTCCACCGTGTGGACCCTCAGTGTGATGTTCGCACTCGTCGTCGGGATCGGTTTCCTGACGGCGCTGGCGCTGAGCGGTGACGACTACACCGGCCAGCCGCTGCTGGCCGGCGGCCTGTTCGGGCTGATGCTCGGGCAGATCTGCGTCATCACGCTCGGCGTGCTGGTGGTCACCTCGGAGTACGGCACCGGCATGATCCGTACCACCCTCACCGCCTGCCCGCAGCGCGGCAGGGTGCTGCTGGCCAAGGCGGCGGTCTTCTTCGGGCTGGCCTTCGTGACCACGACGCTGGCCTGTGCGCTCACCGCGCTGATCAACTCCGCGCTGCTGGGCGACCAGACCCGTCCCTCGTACGTGAGCGCCGAGGACTTCAGCGGGTCCTTCGAAGGAGGGAAGGTCGTCGCCTCGAGCGGCGAATGGCTGGGCGCCACGGTCGGCGCGGGCCTCTACGTGGCACTGCTGGGTCTGCTGTCGCTGGCGGTGGGCGCACTGCTGCGGCACTCCGCGGGCGCGATCACCACGATGCTGGGCGTGGTGCTGCTGCCGCTGGTGATGGCGCTGTTCATGGTGGGCGAGGCGCTCCAGGACATCCGCAGGATGCTGCTGGAGTACTCGCCCCTCAACGGGCTGGCCTCCCTCTACCGGATCCCGATGAGCGAGGACCAGGACGCGACCGGGTGGCCGCTGCTGGGCGGCTTGGCGGTCGTCACGCTGGTCGTGCTCGCGGCGGCCTACGCGCTGCTCAACAAGCGCGACGTGTAGCAGGCGCGCAGCGGCGCCCCGCGCGGGACCCGCTGCCGTCCGCGTATCCGCGTCAATAGCGCGGCGCGTTGCGGGACCGCTGGAGCCTGGCGCTCCGGCGGTCCCGTGCGTTCCAGCAGGCGCGGTGCCAGTGCCGGCGGTCGGCGACATCACCCTCCACGGGCCAGACGACCACATGCGGGACACCGGGCGGGATCTCCTGGTCGCAGCCGGGGCACCGGTAGTGCTTGACCGCGGCGCCCCCGCTTATCTGCCGGACGGCCCACTCCTCGCCCTGCCAGTCCTCCGTGCGCTGCAGTCCGAACCGCTCCCGCCCCTCGCGCTCCCCGCCGGCGGAAGTCCCGGATCCGGTGCGGGCGGCCTTGGCTGACTTGACGGCGCCGCTGCGGGAGCGGTTACGACGCGGGGACACGGGGGCACCTCGGGGGTCGACGGCGGTGGGCGCGTGCCCGGCCGGTCACGCCACGGTGTGCGATACGCGCGGTTCTGCTGCCGTGTGGCACGGCGGCCGGGTATTTTCCAGCCTACGCAGAGGACCGACGACCGCACTCCCCCGTCCACAGGCGGGAGCGGATCGGCGTTCATCCGATGAACAGCACTCCGGACCGTGCCTTCGGCGCCCCGTCCGCCGTTAGTGCTGGATGGGGTGTCCGGTTCTGCCGAACGCCCGGCCCGGACCGGACCGGCCGCGGGCAGTCATGAGAGCGGTGGGGAATGCAGGTTGGAGCTTTCGTCCTGGGCGCGCAGTTCCCGGGCCAGCAGGAGAGCGAGGCGCTGGACCGGGCCGTGAGCGTCGCGGAGGCCGCCGAGCGGGGCGGTCTGGACCACGTCTGGCTCGCCGAGCACCATTTCGTGTCCTACGGGGTATGCCCCTCGGCGGTGACGCTCGCGGCACTGCTGTTGGGGCGCACCCGGCGGATCGGCGTCGGCACCGCGGTCAGCGTGCTGCCCAACGCGCACCCGGTCGCGCTCGGTGAGCAGACCGCGCTGCTGCATCTGCTCACCGAGGGACGCTTCACGCTCGGAGTCGGGCGCGGTGGGCCGTGGGTGGATCTGGAGGTCTTCGGCGGCGGGACCCGCGCGTTCGAAGAGGGCTTCCCGGAGGCGCTGGACCTGCTGCTGCGCTGGCTGCGCGAGCCGCGGGTGGGCGCGGACGGCGAGCGCTACCGCTTCCGCGAGGTGGCCGTGGTGCCGCGCCCGGATCCGGCCGGGCCCCCCGGTCCCGGTGCGGGTGGCGGGCCCGGCGTGGTCGTCGCCTGCACCTCGCCGGGAACCGTCCGGCTGGCCGCGGAACGGCTGCTGCCGATGCTGCTGGGCATGCACTGCGGGGACGCGGACAAGGCGGACATGACGCGGCTGTGGCGCACTGCGGCGCTGGAGGCCGGCCATCCTCCGGAAGCGGTCGCGGCCACCGCCCGGCAGCATGTGTCGGCCGGGGTCGTGCAGGTGGGCGACTCGCACGAGGAGGCGCGGCAGGCACTGACCAAGGCGATGCCCGGCTGGCTGCAGGAAGGCCTGGGGCAGCACGTGACCGTGGACGGCCGGCCGCGCTCCATGCGGGACCCGCTCGCGTACACGGAACTGCTGTGCGAGCTGCACGCCGTGGGCTCGCCCCGGCTGTGCGCCGACCGCCTGGCGGCGACGGCCGAGCGTACCGGGATCGAACGGTTCGCGCTGCTGGTCGAGGGCACCGGCGAGCGGGACGGCACCCTGCGGAACGTCCAGCGGCTGGCCGAGGAGGTGCGGCCACTGCTCGCGTGAGAGCGAGCGGCGACCCGGCGCCCGATCCGGAGCACCGTATCCCGCAAAGGCCGAAAAACGTTGCAGCCGGACGGTGTTGCCCGGCGGTGCCGGACTGCGGCAGGGCACAGCGGCGTTGCGGCGGTGGGTTCCCACCGCCGCAACGGACGCGGTCCGTACCCGCCCGACGCTCAGCAGTCGCGCAGCTCCGGCGACTGGTTGAGGAGCTGCCCGCGTATGGAGGTGAACCGGGCGAGCCGGTCGTCAGCCGACGTGTCCAGCGGGAAGACCGCCACACGGTGGCAGTTCTGGAAGGCGAGCCGCACCCCGAAGTGCCGTTCCAGGGCACCGCGGATCGCGTCGCTGGCCAGCGCGCGGAGCAACTGGCCACGGTGCTGCTCGTCCGGGGGCGGCGTCTGGTTGTCGGCGAACTCCCCGCCGTCCACCTTCAACTGCGCGACGAGCGAACTGACCATCTCCCACGCGTACGGGAGGGAAGTGCGGACGCAGTCGACGAACGCCGCCTCATCCACCTCGCCACGCTCTGCCTGATCCAAAAGCGCAGGTGGGACGTCGAGCGACATGGGTTTCTCCTCTCGCGACCCGGGCCCTGGGGCCGGGGTCTCTTGGGGGTGAACGGACATCACCGTGTAGTCGCGCAACCTCGCACGGCGACGTCCAGCCTTACCGTACGGCTCCGGACGTGAGAGCAGCACGAGAATGGGAATACTCGCGCCACTGCCGAACACCCCATCAGGGGGCGAATCGCGCGCGGTGGCGGCGGTCGAGTAGCGTGACCGACCATGCGTCTCGTCATCGCCCGCTGCTCGGTCGACTACGCCGGCAGGCTCACCGCGCATCTGCCCGCCGCACCCAGGCTGATCCTGGTCAAGGCGGACGGCTCGGTGTCCGTCCATGCCGACGACCGCGCGTACAAGCCCCTCAACTGGATGTCTCCTCCGTGCACCCTCAAAGAGGGGGACGATCAGCGCTGGACGGTGGAGAACAAGGCGGGCGAGAAACTGATCATCACTATGGAGGAGATACTGCACGACTCCTCCCACGAACTGGGCACCGACCCGGGATTGATCAAGGATGGCGTGGAAGCACACCTCCAGGAACTTCTCGCCGACCGCATGGAGACGCTGGGCGAGGGCTGGTCCCTGATCCGCCGTGAGTTCCCCACCGCCATCGGGCCCGTCGACATCCTGGGCCGCGACAGTGACGGGACCACGGTCGCCGTGGAGATCAAGCGCCGCGGTGAGATCGACGGCGTGGAACAGCTCACCCGCTATCTGGAGCTGCTCAACCGCGACCCCCATCTCGCCCCCGTCAAGGGCGTCTTCGCCGCGCAGGAGATCAAGCCACAGGCCCGGGTGCTCGCCGCCGACCGCGGCATCTCCTGCGTCACCCTCGACTACGACGGTCTGCGCGGCATCGAGGACGACAAACTCCGGCTGTTCTGAGCTCACACCGCAGCGCTCACCGGCCTCGGGCGCTCACCGGCCGCCGAGGCGGCCGGTGAGCCCTGCGACGCGCCCGCAGCCGGTTTCCGGTACCCCGCGCCCGGCACCCGTGCCCGGGGCCGCCCGGCGGTACCGCGCGTCAGGACGCCGAGGGTTCGGGCGCGCTCGCATCCGCACTGCCGCTGGGCGACCGCTCCGGTGCCCCGCCGGTCTGCGTCGTGGTGTTGTCCGCGCCGCCCGAGGGCGTCTTCGGCGGGTCCTCGGAGGTCGGGTCGTCGCTGGGGGTGGGCGAGGGGTCCTCGGAGGTGGGCGGGTCCTCCGGCGAGGAGGACGGGGGCCGGTGCGAGGAGGGCGGATCGTCCGGCGACGACGGCGGCTCGTGCGGGCTGCCGGGGTCGTCGGGAGCTTCGGAGGAGCTCTTCGGGGAACTGGGCTCCTCCCCCGGCTTCCCGGCGTCCCGCGAGGAGGTGGGGCTGCCCGTGCCCGGCGAGGGCCGGCCCGCGACGGGCCGCTGGTCCGGCTGCCCGCTCCGGCCGCCGTCGCCGGGCGGGGCGTCGCCGGGGGCGTTGTCCTCGTCGTCCTGCGAGGTCGCCGAGTCCGGCTGCACGGAGTCCGGGGGGCTCTCGTCGGAGACGGTGCCCAGGGTGACGACGGTGCCGAGCACGGCCGCCAGCAGGGCGCCGGCACCGGCCGCCGCCAGGTTCCGCTTGCTGCTCGTGAAGGCGCGCCAGCCGCGCGCCGCGCCGTGCCGGGCGCTCCCGGAGGCGGTGCGGCCGACCGGCGGCGTCGCCTCCGCCGCGGCGTCCGAGGGGGAGACGAGTGTCGCGCCCGGCTGCTGCTGGGCAGCGGCGGTCGAGAGCACCGGAGTGGTGGTGGCGTCCGCGGCGGCCCGCGGTGTGCCCGGCGTCGGCGTACCGGCCGCGAGGTCGCCGCCCGGCGCCCCGGCGGCCGGGGCCGAGAGCTGGTCGGTGACCAGCGCGAGGGCCCTGCGGCCCGCGACCGTCCCCCGCTGGTCGGCCAGGGTGCCGCGCAGCCCCAGTGCCGTCTCCAGTTCGGAGCGGGCCCGCTCGGGGTTGCCCGCGGCAAGAGCCAGCACGCCCAGCTCGTGGTGGAAATAGGCTTCCTCGGCGACCTCTCCGGAAGCCCGTGCCGCCTCCTGGCCGGCGCGCAGCACCCGCTCCCAGGCGCTCCAGCGCATTCCCGCCGCCAGCACCGGCGCCGCGGTGCGGGCGAGCAGCACGGCGGCGCTGGCGCTGCCCGTGCGCTGCGCGCCGCGCACGGCCGAGAGCAGCGGGTCGGCCTCCAGTGCGACGCGGTCGGCGGTGACGGTGGTCTGCCCGGCCCACCAGCTGTAGTGCTGCGCGGCGGTGAGGACGTAGGGGGTGGCCGTCTCGGCGTGACCGGCCTCGGTCAGCTCGGCGGCGCAGCCCGCGGCGAGCTTGAAGTGGTCGCCCGCCGGGCTGAGCAGTCCGGCGGCCAGCAGTTCGCCCTGGCAGTCCCCGGCCTGTGGGTCGCCGAGGAGCGCCGGCAGGTGCTCGGCGTGCGGCAGCTCACCGCCGAGCGCGAGGGCCAGCCGCAGCGCCTCGCGCCCCGCCTCGGAGAGGGCCGCGGCCAGCAGCGGGGCGAGCGCCACGTCGTCCGGCAGGTCGGCGACGACGCTCTCGCTGCCCTGCAGCCGCAGCAGCGCGCCGGCCTGGACGAAGCGCAGCGGCAGGCCCTCGGAGCCGAACCACAGGTCGGCGGCCCAGTCGGCCTCGCCGTCGGTGACCTGGCGGTGCACGGCCCGCTCGAGCAGCTCCAGGCAGGCCGTGCGGCTGAGTCCGGGCAGGAACACCTCCTCGAGACCGGAGCCGGGAGCGGGTGCGGGTACCTCGGGCGTGGCGGTGAACAGGAAGGCGCACTCGGGGGTGACCCGCAGCAGGTCGTCGAGCGCCGCGCCGCCGAACTCCAGGTCGTCGACGAGCACGACGGCGCCGATCCCGCCCAGCACGCTGTCCAGTTCGGCCTTCCCCGGGCGGTACCGGGGGGCGCTGTGGACCGCGGCGAACAGGTCGTACATCAGGTCGCTGGGGGTGCGGCGGTACCCGTTGAGCCGGACCACTCCGTCGGGCGCCAGGGTGGCCACGTCCTCGGCGACGGCGTCGAGGAGGGCGGTGCGCCCGGATCCGGCGGGCCCGGTGAGCCGGACCGAGCGGCCGCGGGAGAGCAGCCGGGAGAGCCGTTCGCGCTCCTCGTCGCGCTCCAGGAGGCTGCCGGGGGGCAGCGCCGCGGCGGCTGTGGCCTCCTGGACCGGACGGTCCCGGAGGGCGCGCTTGTGCGGGGCGTCGTGCTCGGCGCCCGGCGGGCGGGGTTCCACCTCGCTGCCGTCGACCGGGTTGACCGTCACGAGGTACCGGTCGGCGACGAGCCGGACGGCCCGGACCTGCTCGCCGCCGGTCCCACCGCTGGTGGACGGATACTCGTCGCCGTGTGCGGGACGGTCGCTGCCGTGCCGTTCCATCGTCATGTCTCCCAAGAACAGGTGGCGCGATCGGCCGACCGGGAGGGGCCGGTCCGGCGCACGGCCCCCATTGTCCAGGAAGCGACGGCGCGTGAGGGCGGTACCGGCCCGGCTGTCATGGCTTCGCCAGGATACCGGGCTGCCCGGGGCGGGATCCGGCAGCCGGGGAAGCGCCCGGCGCGGCGGTCTCGATGGCCAGGATGCGGTGCAGCCGGGTGGCCACCAGCAGGCGCCGCATCTGCGGGGGCACCCTGCGCAGGACGAGTCTGCGGCCGCAGCGTCCCGCGCGGCGGTGTGCGCCCATGATGACCCCGAGCCCCGTGGCGTCCCACGAGTCGAGCTCGGCGAGGTCCAGCACGAGGTCACCGTCGCCCGAGTCGACGGCTGCGTGCAGGACCGTACGGGCGTCCGCCGCGCTGCGGACGTCGAGACGACCTCCGACGACCAGCTCGGCGTGGTCGCCCCTGATATGCATATGTGCTCCCGGCGTGGTGTCCGTGGCGTGGTTGCTCATGCTGGTGCAGTCCCACTGCGGATGACTGGTGCCACAGCGGTGGGGTTGCCGTCCGTTTCCGGACCGATACCGAGTTTCACCCCCACGGGTGCCTCGGGCGACGATCCGGCCGCCGTCCGGGCCCGGCCTCCCCGCTCCGGCCGGGCCGCGCGCGCCGCTCCCGGCCGGAACGCGCGCTGCGGAGCGCCGATGAGGCCGAGCGGCGGATCCGCACCGCCCCTCCGCCGCACCGGGTCCGGGGTCAGTGCTGGTAGAAGCCCTGCCCGGCCTTGCGGCCGAGGTCCCCGGCGTCGACCATGCGGCGCATCAGTTCGGGCGGGGCGAACTTGCCGTCCTGGGACTCGGTGTGAATGTTCTCCGTGGCGTGCAGCAGGATGTCCACGCCGGTCAGGTCGGCGGTCGCCAGCGGGCCCATGGCGTGGCCGAAGCCGAGCCGGCAGGCGGTGTCGATGTCCTCGGCCGAGGCGACGCCGGACTCGTAGAGCTTCGCGGCCTCCACCACGAGCGCCGAGATCAGGCGGGTGGTGACGAAGCCGGCGACATCCCGGTTGACCACGACGCAGGTCTTGCCGACCGACTCGGCGAACTCCCGTGCGGTGGCCAGGGTTTCGTCGCTCGTCTTGAGGCCGCGCACCAGCTCGCACAGCGCCATCATGGGTACGGGCGAGAAGAAGTGCGTGCCCACGACCCGCTCCGGCCGGGTGGTGGCCGCCGCGATCTTGGTGATCGGGATGGCGGAGGTGTTGGAGGCGAGGACGGCCTCGTCGCGGGCCAGCTTGTCGACGGCGGCGAAGATCTCCCGCTTGACCTCGATCCGCTCGAAGACGGCCTCGACGACGACATCCGCCTCGGACACCGCCTCCAGGTCCGTGGTGGTGCTGATCCGGCCCAGGGCGGCCTCCGCGTCGGCCGCGTCGAGCTTGCCCTTGGAGACGAACTTGTCGTACGACGCCTTGATCCCGTCCCTGCCGCGGGTGAGCGCCTCGTCCGTCACATCGCGGAGCGTCACGCCCCAGCCCGCCTGGGCGGAGACCTGTGCGATTCCGGAGCCCATGAGTCCGGCTCCGATGACGGCGAGCTTCTTCGCCACGTTCTTCACCCTCACTTCGTCGCACCGGCCCGCACGCCCGCTGCGGCGGCGTGCCCGGCGCATTGTGAATGACCGTTCGTTGGGCGGACATTAGCGTCTCCCGGAGGGGCGTGGGAGGCGAAGAGACACGTATCACGTCTCACATGGCGGACGTCACACCCAACCCGCCGCACCCCGCCGCCGGTCCCATCAGCCGGGCCGCACCGCGTACTTGAGGAAGCGCTCGGAGACGAGCCCCTCGTAGGTGTCGAGCTTCCCGAGCGCGGCGAGCGCCGCCTGTTCGGGTGACATCCCGGCGGCGATCGCCCGGGTCGCACCCCGGAAGAGCTGGTTGGAGATGTGGACGAGTTCACCCGCGACCAACTGCGGCATGGGGTCCTCGGGGTCGTCGCCGGTCTCCTCGGCGAGGGTCTCGGTGAGCCGCTCGGCGGTCCGGTACTGCATCAGCATCATCCGGGCCAGCAGCGAGGGCGCCCCGTGGATGCAGCGCATGAAGGCGTCGTAGCCCTCCATCATCCCGGCGTAGACGCTGCGGTCCTCGATCTCGGCGCGCAGCCTGCCGAGCACCGCGTCCGCCGCCGACTGGCCCGGCAGCCGCTCGCGCACGAACCGGGAGGGGCGGTCGATCACCTCCTCGGCGCGGTCGAAGAAGAGGTCCTCCTTGGTCGGGAAGTAGTTGTAGACCGTGTTCGCCGAGACGTCCGCGGCCTCCGCGATCTCGGCGATGGTCACGGCGTCGAAGCCGCGGTCGAGGAAGAGTCCCGTGGCGATGTCGGAGATCCGCAGCCGGGTCTCGCGCTTCTTGCGTTCCCTGCGGCCCTCCTGGGGTGCGGTGCTGGTCATGGCTCCATCGTAGGCCGGGCGTGGTGCCGGTGAAATTTTGGAGTGGTTGCAAGTTTTAAGTCACTCTGTTTTTCTTGGTGCCATGCCAGCAGCCATCCGGACCTCCGGGCTGACCCGGACGTTCCGCCTCAAGTCCCCTGCATCCCGCACATCCCGCCTGACCCGCACGCCCCGCACCGTCGAAGCCGTCCGCGGCATCGACCTCACCGTCGAGCAGGGCGAGATCCTCGGTTTCCTCGGCCCCAACGGAGCGGGCAAGACCACCACGCTCCGGATGCTCACGACACTGCTGCAGCCCAGCTCGGGCACGGCGACCGTCGCCGGGCACGACCTGCGGGCCGACCCCCGAGAGGTACGGCGGCACATCGGATACGTCGCGCAGTCCGGCGGCACCGACCCCGCCGTGCGCGTCCGCGAGGAACTGGTCACCCAGGCCAGGCTCTACCGGCTGAGCAGCAGCGCAGCCGACCGCCGCACCCGGGAACTGGCGGCGGACCTCGACCTGACCGGCCTGCTCGACCGCCCCTGCGGCGCGCTCTCCGGCGGCCAGCGGCGCCGGCTCGACATCGCCATGGCCCTCACGCACGACCCAGCACTGCTCTTCCTCGACGAACCCACGACCGGACTCGACCCCGGCAGCCGCGCCGAGGTCTGGCGGCTGGTGCGGCGGCTGCGCGACGAACGCGGCGTCACCGTCTTCCTGACCACGCACTACCTGGACGAGGCCGACGCACTCGCCGACCGGCTGGTGATCGTGGCCGACGGGCGGATCGCGGCCCAGGGCAGCTCCGCGGAGCTGCGGCGCACCTACGGCGGCTCGGCCGAGGCCGGGCTGCAGGACGCCTTCCTCGCCGTCACCGGGCGGCCCGTCCCGCGCGAGGAGCAGGCCCCCGTCGCCGTCTGACACTCCCCCGCTCCGAACCGCCCCCGCAGAGAACGGACCACCCCGCTGTGCACCACCTGCTGACCGACACCCGGATCATCGCCGGCCGCTGTATCCGGCAGACGGCCGCATCGAAGCTCGGCCTGCTCTTCGGCCTCCTCCAACCTCTGCTCTTCCTGCTGTTCTTCGGTCCCCTGCTGGAGGACCTGAGCATCGGCGGGGACGGCGACTCCTGGCAGACCCTGGTGCCGGGACTCCTCGTCCAGCTCAGCCTCTTCTCCTCGGCCTTCGCCGGATTCACCCTCCTGATGGAGAAGCACCACGGCGTGGTCGAGCGGATGCGGGTCACCCCGGTGAGCAGACTCGCGCTGCTGCTGGGCCGGCTCGTGCGCGACGTCCTCCAGCTCTCCGTGCAGTCGGCCCTGCTCGTCCTGGTCGGCGTCGCGATGGGACTGCGCGCGCCGCTGACCGGGATCCTGCTCGGCTTCGCCCTGGTCGGCCTGCTCGCCGCGGCCCTCGCCGCGCTGTCCTACGCGCTGGCGATGCGGGTCAGCACTCCCCAGGAGTTCGCACCGGTGATCAACTCCCTGAACATGCCCGCGATGCTGCTCTCCGGCGTCCTGCTGCCGATGACGCTGGCGCCGGGCTGGCTGGACGCGGTCTCGCGCTGCGTACCGTTCCGGTACGTCGTCGAGGCCGTGCGCGACGCCTACACCGGGGACTACACGGACGGCACCCTGGCCCTCGGCACGGCGGTGGCCGCGGCGCTGGCCGCCGGCGCGCTGGCACTCGGCACCCGGGTGTTCCGCAGAGTGGGCGCCTAGGGACTCCCACGGCGCCCTTCCCCGGCGGCGGGTGCGGGCTACGCTCGCTGCATGGTTAACCTCACGCGGATCTACACCCGGACCGGCGACAAGGGCACGACGGCACTCGGCGACATGAGCCGCACCGCCAAGACCGACACCCGTATCGCGGCGTACGCCGACGCCAACGAGGCGAACGCCGCGATCGGCGTCGCGCTGGCCATGGGCGGGCTGGACGAGCCGGTCCGCGCCGTCCTGCTGCGGGTGCAGAACGACCTGTTCGACGTGGGCGCGGACCTGTCCACGCCCGTGGTGGAGAACCCCGAGTTCCCGCCGCTGCGGGTCGAGCAGACCTACATCGACAAGCTGGAGGCCGACTGCGACCGCTTCCTGGAGGATCTGGAGAAACTCCGCTCGTTCATCCTTCCGGGCGGCACCCCGGGCGCGGCGCTGCTGCACCAGGCGTGCACCGTAGTACGGCGGGCGGAGCGCTCCACCTGGGCCGCCATGGAGGAGCACGGCGAGACGATGAACCCGCTGCCGGCGACCTACCTCAACCGGCTCTCCGACCTGCTGTTCATTCTGGCGCGGACGGCCAACAAGCCGGTCGGCGACGTGCTGTGGGTGCCGGGCGGCGAGCGGTGAACGCACCCGGCGCCCGGCCCGCGCCGGGACGGCCCGCGCTGCTGATGGACCTGGGCGGGGTGCTGGTGGCCGACAAGTTGCCGGCCGCCGCCGCCAAGTGGGCGGCGCGGCTGGGCCGCACCGAACGGGACATCGTCACGGCCGTCTACGCGGGCAACGACACCGAGGTGCTGGTGGGGCGGATGAGCGGCACCGCGTGGTGGTCCGTGGTCCGCGAGCGGCTCGGCCTGGACGGGGAAGCCGTGTCCGAACTGCGCCACGACCTGGCCGGCGACCCGGTGTGGGACACGGCGCTGCTGAACGCGGTGGCCGCACTGCGGGGCCGCGCACGTACGGCGTTCGTCAGCAACGCCTGGCCGGACGCCCGGCCGAACCTCGCCCCGCGCCTCTCGGTCGCCGACGCGGTCGTGCTCTCCTGCGAGGTGGGCTTCGCCAAGCCCGATCCCCGCATCTACACCCACACCCTGGAGCTGCTCGGCGCCGCGGCCGAGGACGCACTGTTCGTCGACGACGTCCCGGAGAACGTCGAGGCCGCCCGGGCGCTGGGCATGGCCGGGCATCTGCACACCGGCACCGACGGCAGTCTGGCCGCCCTGGAGACGTTCGCAGCCCGGCTTCCGCAGGTCACAGACCTGTAGCCAGCGGTCTGCCGCCGAGTGGAACCGGGTACTGTGCGTGCATGGCCATACCGGGGGCACAGCCGCAGCAGCCGTTCTCACAGCAGCCCACATCCGTCGGGACACCCGCGTACCAGTTCAACCCGTACGCGCAGCCGTCCACTCCGCCGCCGGGCCCGCCCGGGCAGCCCCCGACAGGGCCGGGACGCGGCGGCGGACCGCGCTGGCTGTGGGCGCTGGGCGGCGTGGTGGTCGCCTCGGTCACCTGGGCGGCGACGCTGATGGCCACGGGTGCGCTGGAGAAGGACACCGCCGACTTCCGCGGCTACCGCTTCCACCACGACATGTGCGAGACCTCGGAACTCGCCTCGTTCAAGGAGGACTACGAGCTCAAGGAGACCTCCTCGGACTACCCCGACGGCTACTCCTCCCGCCAGAACGGGTACGACATCAGCCAGTGCAGCCGCACGATGACCAAGAAGGGCGAGACGTCCAGCACTCCGCCGACCACGTATGTGAGCACGACCGTGGAGTGGCACAAGAAGTCCGACCCCACCGGGGAGTTCGCCTCCCAGCAGCGGGTGTGGGAGGACCAGAAGTCCAGTTCGTACAAGTACGAGGTCTCCTCCGTCGACGGCTTCGGCGACGAGGCGTATCTGATCAAGGAGGAGCGGGGCAGCAGCCTCGGCAGCCTCAAGCTGGCCGTCCGCGCGGGGTGGATGACCTACGAGATGCGGTGGAGCTGGTTCGGTGGCGGCATCGACGAGGACGCCGACCCGCCGTCCGCCGAGACGGTCACCGAGTGGCTGAAGACCGACACCCGCGCCACGCTGAAGGCCCTCGAGAAGGCCGACTCCAAAGAGGTACCGGGCCGCGACCCCGACGCTTGACGCGCCCGGGGCGCCCTGCGCCGCGGCACGGGTGAGCCTGCGAGCGGCGAAGGCCCGCGACTGCCGACTATTCCCGGACCCGCGCGGCCGACGAGTCCGCCCGCTCCACGGGGTGCCGATGGGCGGCCGAGGGCATCGCTTCGGACTCCGGCTCCGTACGTCCGGCACCGGCATCCGGCTGCGCGGGCCGGGGCTCGGCCCAGGATTCCGCGTGCCCTGGCCTGTGCGTCGGCTGGGGCGGCCCGGAGCGCTCGGCCCGCTCCGCGGAGCCGAGCGCCGCGGACAGCCAGGTTCCGCCGGCCCGCTGTTCGCGCCCGCGCTCGTCCGCATGCTTCGGCCGCTTGGGCCAGATCGTGTAGCTGACCGCGATCAGCAGGCTGATGCCGGCCACCACGCCCATCCGGCTCTGCCACTCGCGCAGCGGCGCGGCCTGCGACGCGTCGTCGACGTACCAGATCGCGGCTTGCAGCAGCACGGCGGCGATGGCCGCCGCGCCGATGGCACGCCCGCACATCTTCCACTCGTGCACCGTGTGCGCCATGCCGTAGCGGGGCGGCTTGGCCGGGCGCTGCCCCTTGCCGAGCAGGTGCGCCGCGTGTCCGTCCGCCCACCGGACCATGTAGTGACCGTGCGTGGCGGTGAACCCGATGTACACGGCGGCCAGTCCGTGCTTCCAGTCGGGCTCCGCACCGTTCCGCAGATCGATCGCGGTGACGACCAGCAGTACGACCTCCAGCAGCGGTTCGCACAGCAGCACGGCGGCACCGGCCCGCGGCAGCTTCACCGCATAGCGCAGCGCGAGGCCCACGGCGAGCAGCACCCAGAAGGCGACCTCACAGATGACGATCAGAGTCACGATCACGGCGGAGCCTTTCTCGACACGGCCCTGGGACGAGGGGATGCGACAGCGGCACGAGCCGGCCCCGCCCCCCACAGTCCGCAGCGGGAGACGGTCCGGACGCGCCTCACCACTGTGGCGCCGGGGAACCGTCCGCGGCGTCGTCGCGCACGACGATTCGCGGTACCGGGGACTGCATCTTTCGATGCAGTCCCCGCCCTCCGGTTGCTCGCTCCGGCGGACGACGGCCGCCGCCGCGGCCCCGGATAGGCTGAGCCGGTCGGAGAACGGAGACCGGAGGGCTCCGCACCGGCCGGGTTCCGGAGACGCGAGCCCGCGGCCGGCACCGTCGGCCGGATGGATACCCGGAAGGATGATCTCCCCTTCGCGGGAGGCTTGCTCGCCCTGCGGAGGGAGCGCTTCCTCCCGGGGAGCCGTGACCTGTTGGAGTCGTGATCGCCGCCGCAGCCGTACCCCGGGCCGCTCGTGCCCCGCGTGGCCGCCGCCCGCACCGGGACGACGTGCTGGTCGCGGCCGCAGGCTTGGCCGGTGGTCTGCTGCTGTGGGCGTTCGAGCTGAACAGCAGACCGCTGTGGCAGACCGGACCGCGCTGGCTGGTCCTGCTTCCGCTCGCCACGATGTGCCTGGCCACGCTGGCACGGCGGTTCGGGCAGCCGTACGCGCTGCTGCTGGGCACGGTCGCCGAGGTCGCCGACGTGACTCTGGGCACGCTGCTGGCGACCATGGTGCTGTTCACCGACGTCCTCTACGCCGCGGTGCTCTACGGCTCGGCCCGGTTCTCCCGCACGGTGCTGCGAACCTCGGTCGTGGTCAGCGTGCTGGTCTCGGCAGGACTGCTGCTCGCCTTCCGGGACCCGGAGATGCTGCTGGTCGGAGCGGCCTGCGCCGGGGTGCTCGTGGTGCCCACCACCTCGGGCGAGATGATCCGCAACCACCGCGACAAGGCGGCCGCCGAGCGGGTGCGGGCGGAGCAGACCGCGCTGCTGGCGGAGCTGGACCGCAAGCAGGCGGTCAACGCCGAACGCGCCCGGATGGCCCGTGAGCTGCACGACGTCGTCGCCAACCACCTCTCGGCCATCGCCATCCACTCCACGGCGGCGCTCTCGTTCCCGGAGCCGGGCGCCGGCGGCGGCGCCACCCGGGACGCGCTGGGCGTCATCCGGGAGAACAGCGTGCAGGGCCTGGCCGAGATGCGCCGCCTGATCGGGCTGCTGCGCAACGCGGACGGTGCCGAGGAACCGGCCGCGACGCCCTCGCTGGAGGGGCTGGAGGCGCTGCTGCGCCGGGCCCGGGCGATGGCGGGCGACGGCCGCACCTTCGCCCTGGCCGATCGCCGGCCCTCCGGCGAGCGCCTTCCGGCCCCCGTCGAACTGGCCGCCTACCGCGTCGTCCAGGAGGCCGTCACCAACGCGCTGAAACACGCGGCTCCCGGGACAGTCACCGTGGCGCTGGACCGGGACGCGGCCCGCCCGGACACACTCGGCATCCGTGTCCGCAGTCCGCTCGGCGACGCTCCGGTCGACGACGGCGCCCCGCGCGCGCCCGGCGCCGGCGCGGGCCTGGTCGGGATGCGGGAGCGGGTCGAACTGCTGGAGGGCGAGCTGACCGCGGGGCCCGCTGAGAGCGCGGCCGGGGAGCGGATCTGGCAGGTGCACGCAGTACTGCCCGCCCCGCACGAGGCGGAACCGGTCGCCGGACACTCGGCCGCCGACGGCTCCGGCGCCGCACGTCGGCACGAGAAGCACAGGGCACTCGAGAAGAAGCACGGAACACCCGAGAAGCACGAGAAGAGGGAGCCGGAGCGTGACCGCTGAACGGACCATCCGCGTACTGGTCGCCGAGGACCAGCAGGCCGTACGCGCGGGGCTCGTGCTCATCCTCCGCAACGCCGCCGGAATCGACGTCGTCGGTGAGGCGGGGGACGGCGAGGAGGCTGTCCGGCTGGCCCGGGAGCTGGCCCCGGACGTGGTGCTGATGGACATCCAGATGCCCCGCCTGGACGGGGTGTCGGCCACCGGGCAGATCACCGGCGACCGGCTCGCCGACGTCCTGGTGCTCACCACCTTCGACCTGGACGCCTACGTCTTCGGGGCGCTGCGCGCGGGCGCCGCGGGGTTCCTGCTCAAGGACAGCGAGGCGGCCGAGGTGGTGGCGGCGGTGCGCACGGTCGCACGCGGTGAGGGCATGATCGCGCCCGCTGTGACCCGGCGGCTGATCGCCGAGTTCGCCGGCTCGGCGGCGCCGGGCACCGCCCGCGCCTCCGGTGCCCCGGCCGCACCCCCGTCCGGGCTGGGCGAACTCACCCGCCGGGAGCGCGAGGTGCTCGGCTGTCTGGGCGGGGGCCTGTCCAACGCCGAGATCGCCGACCGCCTCACCATGGCGGAGGGCACGGTCAAGACCCATGTGAGCAGACTGCTCGCCAAGCTGGAGTTGCGCAGCCGCACCCAGGCCGCCGTGCGGGCCCAGGAGTGGGGTATCGGAGCGCCGTAGCCGCAGGAGGCCCGCCGCGCTGCGGCCCCGGGGCCCGGGAGCCCGGCGGGCGCCGGGCGGCAGCTGTCAGGCCACGTTCACCCGCTGGCCTGGCGGGGCGGCCTCCAGCCAGGCGAGGAAGCCGGTGAGCGCGTCCTCGCTCAGCGCGAGTTCGACCCGCACCCGGTCGGGGCCGACGGCGCAGGCCAGCACCACCGCGTCGGAGAGCAGCGCCTGCTCCTCCTCACCCAGCGGGGAGCGCCGCTCCAGAACGTCGATGGCCCCGCGCACCAGATGGCGGCGGGGCCTGGGGGCATAGGAGAAGACTCGGAACCATTCGATCCGGTCTCCGTTGTAGCGGGCGATCCCGTACGCCCAGCCTTTCCCTTTGGGGTCGTCGGCCTCTCCCTCGGAGACCGCCCAGCGCAGGTTGCAGTCGAACGTTCCGCCGGACCGCTGGATGAGCCGTCGGCGTACGCCGAAGGCGAAAAGTCCCATCACCACCAGCAGGACGACCACGCCGCACAGCAGCAGAGCAAGGGCCATCGTCACCGACCTCCTCGCTCTCTTCGGGACCTGCCGCGCGACAAGTCTCTCAAACCCTGCGGTATGGCTTCAGCCGCGGGCGGCCCCGGGAAATTCCGGGACCGCCCGCGGCTGAGGGTCGTCGTGCGCCGGATGTGACGCGACTGACGTCAGCGTGCGGCCGTCACCGACCGCAGCCGGACATCGGCGCGCTTCTCTGCGTCGGCGTCCGCCTGGGACTTCGCGTCCTCCAGCGCACGCTCCGCCCGCTCGACGTCGATCTCGTCGGTCAGCTCCGCGACCTCGGCGAGCAGCGAGAGCTGGTTGTCGGCGAAGGAGATGAACCCGCCGTGCACCGCGGCGACGACGGTGCCGTTGCCGCTCTCGCCCGTCGTACGAATGGTGACCGGGCCGGACTCCAGCACACCGAGCAGCGGCTGGTGGCCGGGCATGACGCCGATATCACCCGAGGAGGTACGCGCGACGACCAGGCTGGCCTCACCGGACCAGACCTTGCGGTCGGCGGCGACCAACTCGACGTGCAGCTCAGCCACTGTGGCTCCTCAGACTGGGATGGGGAAAGGATACGGGGTGCGGCGCGGGGGCGGGTACGTCACCCGCCCCCGCCGCGGAGCACGACCGGCGCACACCCGCACCCGGTCGCTCGCGACCGCGCACGGGGGCACATGGATGCGCCGTGGTGCCGGGGCCAGGCGTCAGGAGACGCCGAGCTCCTTCGCCTTGGCCTTGAGGTCCTCCAGGCCACCGCACATGAAGAACGCCTGCTCGGGGAAGTGGTCGTACTCGCCGTCGGCGATCGCGTTGAAGGCAGCGATCGACTCGTCCAGCGGGACGTCCGATCCGTCGAGACCGGTGAACTGCTTCGCCGCGTGGGTGTTCTGCGACAGGAAGCGCTCGATCCGGCGGGCGCGGGACACCGTGAGCTTGTCCTCCTCGGACAGCTCGTCGATGCCGAGGATGGAGATGATGTCCTGCAGGTCCTTGTACTTCTGCAGGATCCCCTTGACGCGCTCGGCGCAGTCGTAGTGGTCCTGCGAGACGAAGCGCGGGTCCAGGATCCGGGAGGTGGAGTCCAGCGGGTCCACCGCCGGGTAGATGCCCTTCTCCGAGATCGGACGCGAGAGCACCGTGGTGGCGTCCAGGTGCGCGAAGGTCGTCGCCGGAGCCGGGTCGGTGAGGTCGTCCGCGGGCACGTAGATCGCCTGCATCGAGGTGATGGAGTGGCCGCGGGTCGAGGTGATGCGCTCCTGGAGCACACCCATCTCGTCCGCCAGGTTCGGCTGGTAGCCCACCGCGGAGGGCATCCGGCCCAGCAGAGTGGAGACCTCGGAACCGGCCTGGGTGAAGCGGAAGATGTTGTCGATGAAGAACAGCACGTCCTGCTTCTGCACATCGCGGAAGTACTCCGCCATGGTCAGACCGGCCAGCGCGACCCGCAGGCGGGTCCCCGGCGGCTCGTCCATCTGGCCGAAGACCAGCGCGGTCTGCGGGAGAACGCCGGACTCCTTCATCTCCTCGATGAGGTCGTTGCCCTCACGGGTGCGCTCGCCGACGCCGGCGAACACGGAAACACCCTCGTGCAGCTTGGCCACACGCATGATCATTTCCTGGATGAGGACGGTCTTGCCGACGCCCGCACCGCCGAACAGGCCGATCTTGCCGCCCTTGACGTACGGGGTCAGCAGGTCGACGACCTTCAGACCGGTCTCGAACATCTCGGTCTTGGACTCGAGCTGGTCGAAGCTGGGGGCCTGGCGGTGGATCGCCCACCGCTCGGTGACCTCCGACTCGGCCTCCGGCTCGTTCAGGATCTTGCCGAGGGTGTTGAACACCCGGCCCTTGGTGACGTCGCCGACCGGCACGGTCAGGCCGGTGCCGGTGTCTGTCACCGGGGCCTGGCGGACCAGGCCGTCGGTCGGCTCCATGGCGATGGCGCGGACCAGGCCCTCGCCAAGGTGCTGGGCGACCTCGAGGGTCAGCGTCTTGCGCTTGCCCTCCTCGGAGGGGTCGAGGACCTCGACCGTCAGCGCGTTGTAGATGTCCGGCATGGCGTCGACGGGGAACTCCACGTCGACGACCGGGCCGATGACCCGGGCTACGCGGCCCGTCGCAGCGGCCGTCTCAACTGTGGTGGTCATGGTTAGCGGTCACTCCCCGCGTTAGCGTCAGCCAGCGCGCTCGCCCCACCGACGATCTCGCTGATTTCCTGGGTGATGTCGGCCTGGCGGGCCGCGTTGGCAAGCCGCGTCAGCGACTTGATGAGATCTTCGGCATTGTCGGTCGCGGACTTCATCGCCCGGCGCGTGGCGGCGTGCTTGGAGGCAGCCGCCTGCAGCAGGGCGTTGTAGACCCGCGACTCGACGTACCGCGGCAGCAGCGCGTCCAGCACGTCCTCGGCCGACGGCTCGAAGTCGTAGAGCGGCATGATCGCGGTGGCGCCCTTGGCGGTGCCCTCGCCCTCACCGGCGGACTCGACGCCCCCCGCGAAAGAGAGCGGCAGCATCCTGGCGTCCACCGCGGTCTGCGTCATCATCGAGACGAACTCGGTGTAGACGATGTGCAGCTCGTCCACGCCGCCCTCGGCGGTCTCCCGCTGCACTGCCTCGATCAGCGGTGCGGCGACGGCCTTCGCGTCGGCGTAGCTCGGGTTGTCGGTGAAGCCGGTGAACGACTCCTTGACCGCCCGGTCGCGGAAGCTGTAGTAGGCGACGCCCTTGGAGCCGACGATGTAGCTCTCGACCTCCTTGCCCTCGGCGGCCAGCCGGCGATTCAGCTCTTCGGCCGCCTTGATGGCGTTGGAGTTGTAGCCGCCCGCCAGACCGCGGTCGCTCGTGATGAGCAGGACCGCGGCCCGCTTGGGCTGCTCCGCCTCGGTCAGCAGGGGGTGCTTGGTGTCGGAACCCTGGGCGACGGCGGTGACCGCGTGGGTCAGCTCCTTCGCGTACGGCTCCGACGCCGTCACCTTGCGCTGCGCCTTGATGATGCGGGAGGCCGCGATCATCTCCATCGCACGCGTGATCTTCTTGGTCGCAGTGACGGATTTGATCCGCCGCTTGTAGACCCTGAGCTGGGCACCCATGCTCAGCCCTCGCCCAGCAGCTTGCCGTCCGAGGTCTCGAACTGCGTCTTGAACTTGTCGACCGCGTCGCCCAGCATCTGGACGGTGTCGTCCGACATCTTGCCGCCCTCGCGGATGCTGGTCAGCAGCGGCTGCTCCTCGCGGTGCATGTAGTCCAGCAGCTCGCGCTCGAAGCGCCGGATGTCCTCGACCGGCACGTCGTCCATCTTGCCGTTGGTGCCGGACCAGACGGAGACGACCTGGTCCTCGGTGGAGAACGGGGCGTACTGCGACTGCTTGAGCAGCTCGACCATCCGCTTGCCGCGCTCCAGCGCGCCCTTGGAGGCGTCGTCCAGGTCGGAGCCGAAGGCGGCGAACGCCTCCAGCTCGCGGTACTGGGCCAGGTCCACCCGGAGCGAGCCGGTGATCTGCCGGATCGCCCGGTGCTGGGCCTTGCCGCCGACGCGGGAGACGGAGATACCGACGTTCAGCGCCGGGCGCTGGCCCGCGTTGAACAGGTCCGACTCCAGGAAGCACTGGCCGTCGGTGATGGAGATGACGTTGGTCGGGATGAACGCCGAGACGTCGTTCGCCTTGGTCTCGACGATCGGCAGCCCGGTCATCGAGCCCTTGCCCATCTCGTCGGAGAGCTTGGCGCAGCGCTCCAGCAGCCGGGAGTGCAGGTAGAAGACGTCGCCCGGGTAGGCCTCACGGCCCGGCGGACGGCGCAGCAGCAGCGAGACGGCGCGGTAGGCGTCGGCCTGCTTGGACAGGTCGTCGAAGACGACCAGGACGTGCTTGCCCTGGTACATCCAGTGCTGGCCGATGGCCGAGCCGGTGTACGGGGCGATGTACTTGAAGCCGGCCGGGTCGGACGCCGGGGCCGCCACGATGGTGGTGTACTCCAGCGCGCCCGCCTCCTCCAGCGCGCCGCGCACGGACGCGATGGTGGAGCCCTTCTGGCCGACGGCGACGTAGATGCAGCGGACCTGCTTGTCCGGGTCGCCCGAGCGCCAGTTGTCGCGCTGGTTGATGATCGTGTCGACGCAGAGCGCGGTCTTGCCGGTCTGGCGGTCGCCGATGACGAGCTGACGCTGGCCGCGGCCGACCGGCGTCATGGTGTCGACGGCCTTGTAGCCCGTCTCCATCGGCTCGTTGACTTCCTGGCGCTGCATGACCGTGGGGGCCTGGAGCTCCAGGGCGCGGCGGCCCTCGGTCTCGATCTCCCCGAGGCCGTCGACCGGCGCACCCAGCGGGTCGACGACACGGCCGAGGTAGCCGTCGCCGACCGGGACCGACAGGACCTCGCCGGTCCGCTGCACCGACTGGCCCTCTTCGATGCCGCTGAACTCTCCGAGGACGACCGCACCGATCTCGCGCTCCTCGAGGTTGAGGGCGAGGCCGAGGGTGCCGTCCTCGAACTTCAGCAGCTCGTTCGCCATGGCCGAGGGCAGCCCCTCGACCTTCGCGATGCCATCACTGGCAGCGCTGACCGTACCGACCTCTTCGCGCGAGGCCGCGTCCGGCGTGTACGACTGGACAAAATTCTCCAGCGCGTCCCGGATCTCATCCGGCCGGATCGTGAGCTCCGCCATCTGGGTTCCCTGCTCTCCTTGTTGGGCCCGTAAGTTCCTTCGGGCTTCGGGGGGCGCTTTCCCCCGACTCCCTGTGTACGGCCCAACTCGGGCCGCTTTCGTGCTTGTTGAGTTGGTTGGCGCTCGCGCGCCGGGTACTGCTTCAGCCCGCCATCCGCCGCTTGGCCGCTTCCAGCCGGTCGGCGATCGAGCCGTTGATGATCTCGTCGCCCACCCGCACCGTGATCCCGCCGAGGACCTCGGGGTCCACGTCCAGGTTCAGGTGCACCTGACGGCCGTAGAGCGTGGCCAGGGCCGCGCTCAGGCGCCGCTTCTGCTCGTCGCTCAGCGGAACCGCGGAGGTCACGACGGCGACCGAACGGTTGCGCCGCTCGGCAGCCAGCCGGGAGAGGGCTTCCAGCCCACTGTCCAGGCTACGTCCCCGCGGCTGGGTGACCAGTCGGGTCACCAGGCGCTCGGTGGCCGGCCGGACCCGGCCGGCCAGCAGCTCCCGCAGCAGGGCGCCCTTGGCCTCCGCTCCGGCCGTACGGCTGGCGAGCGCCGCACGCAGCTGCGGCGAGGAGGCGGCGGTCCTGCCGAAGCGGAACAGCTCGTCCTCGACGTCGTCCAGCTGTCCGTCCCGCTCGGCCGACACCAGGTCGGCGAGGTCCGCCAGCTCCTCGACGGCGTCGGCCAGGTCGCGCGGCGCGGACCAGCGGGAGCGGACCATGCCGGAGACCAGGTCGGTGGCCGGGCCGCCGACCTGGCCGGCGAGCAGCCGCTGCACCAACGACGCCTTGGCCTCGCCGTCCCGCGCCGGGTCGGTGAGGACCCGGCGCAGCGAGACCTCGCGCTCCAGCAGCGCGGTGACGGCGGCGAGCTCGTCGGCGAGGGCCGCAGCGTCGACCGAGGTGGAGTCGGTCAGCGCGGTCAGGCTCTCGCGCGCGGCGGCAAGCGCCTCACGGCTCGCACCATTCATCGGGCGGCTCCGCTGGCGTCTGCCTCGGCGGCGTCTTCGAGCCCGTCGAGGAAGCGGTCGATCACCCGGCTCTGCCGGGCGTGGTCGTCGAGCGACTCGCCGACGAGCTTGCCGGCCAGGTCGGTGGCGAGCTTGCCCACGTCCTGGCGCAGGGTCTGCGCGGCCTGCTTGCGGTCGGCCTCGACCTGGGCGTGACCGGCGGCGATGATCTCCTCACGCTGCCGCTGGCCCTCCGCGCGCATCTCGGCGATGAGCGTGGCGCCCTGCTCCTGGGCCTCGGACCGCAGCCGGGCAGCCTCGTGGCGGGCCTCGGCGAGCTGGTCCTTGTACTGCTGGAGTACGTCGGCGGCTTCCTGCTGCGCGGCCTCGGCCTTCTCGATGCCGCCCTCGATGGCGTCACGACGCTCTTCCAGCACCTTGTTGATGCTCGGGAGGAGCTTCTTCCACAGGGCGAAGAAGACGATGGCGAAGGCGAGCAGCCCGATGACGAACTCGGGGATCGGCGGGACGAGGGGGTTCTCCTCCTCGGCCGCCATCTGTACGAAGGCGATCACATCAGTGCCTTTCGTCGAAAGGGACGGGGTCGCCGGATCAGCTGGGGTAGGCGTAGCCCATGACCAGACCGATCAGCGCCAGCGCCTCACAGAGGGCGAAGCCGAGGATCTGGTTCTGGCGGATGAGGCCGGCGGCCTCGGGCTGCCGGGCGAGCGCCTGCGTGCCGTTGCCGAAGACGATGCCGACGCCGATGCCGGGGCCGATGGCGGCGAGGCCGTAGCCGATCGCGGCGAGGTTGCCCTGGATTTCGACGGCGGCGAGGCTCTGGAGAGCGGACATGCTCGTTACTTCCTTCTCGTTCACGGACCGGTGGGGGTTGGCCACCGGTGGATGGGAAATCGGGTGAGCGGCGGCCGGTCAGTGGCTCTCGGAGAGAGCACCCTGGATGTAGTTGGTGGCCAGCAGCACGAAGACGTACGCCTGAACCGCCTGGATGAACAGCTCGAAGGCCACCATCAGCACGGTCATGATGAAAGAGACGCCGGAGTAGAGAATGCCGAAGCCGTTCAGCAGGTACCACGTGGCGAGCGTGAACAGCAGCAGCAGGGTGTGCCCGGCGAACATGTTGGCGAAGAGTCGCACAGCGTGCGTGAAAGGACGCACCAGCAGGTTCTGGAAGAGCTCCAGGAACATGATCAGGGGCAGCACCGCGCCGAGCGACTTGTCGTAGCCCGAGAGGTTCTTCCAGCCCCCGACGAATCCGTTGCGCTTGAACGTGAGGCTGATGTACAGCACGTACACGATCAGGGCCAGGGCCGCCGGGTAGGAGATGACCGAGGTCACGGGGAACTGTGCGAGCGGAATGACCGCCCACATGTTCATGATCCAGACGAAGAAGAACAGCGAGACGATCAGCGGAACGTACTTCTCGCCTTCCTTCTTGCCGAGCCCCTCGTACACGACACCGCGGCGGATGAAGTCGTACCCGGCCTCGCCGACCATCTGGAGTTTGCCCGGCACCAGCTTCGGCCTGGCGAAAGCGGCCCAGAAGAACCAGACGATCGCGACCGTGCCCACCAGCGCCAGCAGCATGGTCTTGTCGAACTCGATGCCACCGACGGTGAACAGCGGTTTGAAGATGAACGAATGGACTCCGGGCGCCTCGAAGCCGCAGCCGGAGAAGATGTGGCAATCGGTCTCGAAGGCGAGCATCTGGTCAGCACTCACCGCGAGCTCCTTCTGCATGGCGCATGTATACGGCTACCTCGGTGTGTCGGCGCGGCGTGCGACCGCGGAGCGGCACTGGACTGGTCTTGCGGATTGGGGGGCGGCGGCCGGCCGGAGAGCGAGAGCGCCCGTTCCGTCTCCCGGAACGCGGAACCTCGACCGTCCCCGCCTGCTGCGCCGCAGTTGGTCTCGGACGATAGCAGTTGCTCGAACGAGCACTTATCCCGCCCCTACGTGCCACTGGCCTTCTCGCCGGAGCTGGAGGAGGGCTCGACGTACAGGATCTTCGCCTTCATGTGCGCCCTGGTCTGCGCGGCCACCCACACGATGGTGCTGGCGAGAAGGGCGAGGGCGAAGCTCCTGGTGTCGAAGAGGGTCGTGTCCCGGAACGCGATCAGCACCACGAGCAGCAGCAGGATCTGCGTCGTGTAGAGCAGCAGACCCATCGCCTGAAAGAGGTGCGGGAGGGACTTGGCCGTGCGCTGCAGGGCGTAGAGGCCCATCCCCATGAAGAGGATCGCCACGAGCGCTCCGGCGGCACCGCCGATCGCTCCCTTGCTTCCGGCGAAGACGCCGCTGATCACTGCGGCCACGACAGCGGCCACGGCGGTCGGGACGGCGCAGTGCAGCAGCATGCGTGCGTCGTTCGACTGCATGTGGTGTGCTCCGGGGGAAATCTGGGGGACGTGAATCGTCGAGGAAGAGCGTAGCCCGGCGCGGAGGGCGGACCTCCCACAGAAGAGCCCGCGAGAGTGCGGAACTTCGGCTGGCCACCGGGTTTCGTGAACGGTATCACAAACTATTTGATGAGGTCTTTACCTACTTGGTGTGCCCCCCGTCACACGTAGGTGTGACGGGAAGCATCTCTGGCTGACGCCAGCCACTTTGTCTGGTATCGGAGGCTTCCACTGCTCACGGAGCGGCTCACTCAGGGGTGTTGATCTTCTTCTCCCGGGTGAACTGCCGACGTTCCCCGATAGCCGTCGCCCCGTGCAACCCGGCCATCGCGGGCTCACGATCCGCCTCCCGCGCCGTCGGCCGCTCCCCCGCGGCCGCCGACTCCGGCGCAGCCACCTCGGCTTCCGTCGGCTCCTGGCCGCCCCGCCGGTACCGGGGCGGCAGCATCCGCTGCGCCCAGCCGGGCACCCGCGGCGTGTAGCGCGGCATCAGCAGCACCACCAGACCCACGGCGCTCAGCAGCACGATCGTCAGCACGATGGCGAGGCTGGAGGAGCGCACCGAGAAGGCCACGGCTCCGAAGGCGATCAACGCGGCCCAGAAGTACATGATCAGCACGGCACGGCTGTGCGAGTGCCCGACCTCCAGCAGCCGGTGGTGCAGATGCCCCCGGTCGGCCGCGAACGGCGAGCGGCCGTTCCAGGTACGCCGCACGATCGCCATCACCAGGTCGGCCACCGGGATCGCGATGATGCCGAGGGGCAGCAGCAGCGGCATATAGACCGGCACCATGGAATGGACGGCGTCCCGCACCGAACCGGTGCTCATGGAGAGGCGGTCCGGGTCCACCTGCCCGGTGATGGAAACCGCCCCGCCGGCCAGGACCAGCCCGATCAGCATGGAACCGGAGTCGCCCATGAAGATCCGGGCCGGATGCATGTTGTGCGGCAGGAAGCCCAGGCACATCCCCATCAGCACCGCCGCGAACAACGTCGCCGGCGCCGCCGCCTCGACCCCGTAGCCGTACCAGATCCGATAGGCGTACATGAAGAACGCCGCAGCCGCGATGAGCACCATGCCCGAGGCGAGGCCGTCGAGGCCGTCGACGAAGTTGACCGCGTTGATGGTGATCACGACGACCGTGACCGTGAGGAGCGTGCCCTGCAGCGGCGTGAGTGCGACGTTCCCCACGCCCGGCACCGGCAGCCACAGGATCGTCAGCCCCTGGAGCACCATCACACCGGCGGCGATCATCTGCCCGCCGAGCTTCACCAGCGCGTCGACGCCCCACTTGTCGTCCAGCACGCCGATCAGCCAGATCAGCCCGGCACCCGAGAGCAGTGCCCGGGGTTCGTCGGAGAGCGTGAACAGCTCACCGAGGTTGGTGAGCTGGGAAGCGACCAGGAGACCCGCGCACATCCCGCCGAACATCGCGATACCGCCGAGCCGCGGCGTCGGCTCCCGGTGCACGTCGCGTGCCCGCACAGCCGGCATCGCCCCTGCGGCAATGGCGAACTTCCGCACGGGCCCGGTGAGCAGATATGTGACGGCTGCTACGACACACAGCGTAAGCAGATATTCACGCACCGGAAGGGCTCCCCAGAGATCTCGCAGTTCGGACGCAGGCCCGGTCGGCCGGGCAGTTCAGGCCCACACCATAGGACACGCTCACCGCTGACCGCTGGTTCTGGTGTGGTGGTACGCGGTGGTGCGGCCGGGAAGGCACGGTCTAGGCAGGCGCCGGGACCCCCGTCAGGGCGGTGACCACCGGATCCAGCGCGCCGCTGATCTCCTCGCCGACGCTGCGGAAATACGGGATGGGAGCCCCGTAGGGGTCGTAGATCTCGTCCGCCTCCGGGCTGGGCGCCAGCAGCCAGCCGCGCAGCGCGGCCGCCGCCTGCACCAGCGCACGGGCGCGCTCCACCACGTCCTCGGGGCTGCCCGCGACCGGCAGCGTCGCGGGGTCTATCGCCCGCACCAGCCGGGTGAACTCCTTGAGCGTGAAGGTGCGCAGGCCCGCGGAGTGGCCCATGGAGATCACCTGCGCACGGTGGTCGCGGGTGGCCGTCAGTACCAGGTCGGCCCGGATCACATGCTCGTCCAGCAGCTCGCGCCCGGTGAACCCCTCGGCGTCCGCGCCGTGTTCGAGCAGCACGGCGACCGCGTTCTCCTCCATGGGCGCGCCCTCGTGCCCCCACGTCCCCGCACTCTCGACCACGAGACCGCCGGTACGGCGCTCCCCGAGCCGGTCGGCCAGGGCATGCCGGGTGAGCCGCTCGGTGATCGGCGAGCGGCACACGTTGCCTGTGGAGACGTGGAGGATACGGAACGCGCCGTCGGCGCCGCTTATGCCGCCGGCCGCGGCCGGCCCACGCCCGGGTGGGGCGGTCACTACGGGGCCACCTCCAGGCCCGGTACGACCTTGCGCAGCTCGTCGGCGTCGATGGCGCCCGCACGCAGCAGCACCGGCACCGAGCCGGTGACATCCACGATCGACGAGGGCACGTTGTCCTGGGTGGGGCCGCCGTCCAGATAGACCGCGACGGACTCGCCCAGCATCTCCTGGGCCTCGTCGCAGTCCTTCGGCGCCGGGTGCCCGGACAGGTTGGCCGAGGAGACGGCCATCGGGCCGAACTCGTTCAGCAGCTCGATGGCGACCGGGTGCAGCGGCATCCGCACCGCCACCGTGCCATGGGTCTCCCCCAGGTCCCAGGTCAGCGACGGCTGGTGCCGGGCCACCAGGGTGAGCGCACCGGGCCAGAAGGCGTCGACCAGTTCCCAGGCGGCTTCGGAGAAGTCCGTGACCAGGCCGTGCAGCGTGTTCGGCGAGCCCACCAGGACCGGCGAGGGCATACCGCGGCCGCGCCCCTTGGCCTCCAGCAGATCGCCGACCGCGTCCGCGCTGAACGCGTCCGCACCGACGCCGTAGACGGTGTCGGTCGGCAGCACGACGAGTTCTCCGCGCCTGACGGCCGAGGCGGCCTCGCGGAGGCCGGTCGCCCGGTCGGTCGCGTCGGAGCAGTCGTATCGCCGTGCCATTACGGCACCTCCCTGCGTGCAGTGGCAAAACGGGGCCGGTTGTTGAGGTCGGGGTGGTCCGCGGCGTCAGCCCAGCCGCGGTCCTCGGTGAAGATCCAGGGCACCTGCCCGCCCTGGGTGTCGGCGTGCTCGACGACCACGACGCCGCCGGGGCGCAGCAGCCGGTGG
Organism: Streptomyces sp. WMMB303; assembly: GCF_029351045.1. Taxonomy (NCBI): domain Bacteria; kingdom Bacillati; phylum Actinomycetota; class Actinomycetes; order Kitasatosporales; family Streptomycetaceae; genus Streptomyces; species Streptomyces sp. WMMB303. The sequence goes on from NZ_JARKIN010000001.1 coordinate 5,548,215, forward strand.
GCGGTGCGCTCCAGGCCGCGGATGACATCCAGGCCGTCCTCGCCGGAGAACAGCGCGACCTGGGGGTCGTGGTCGCGGGCCTCCGGCGCCACATACTCCCACTCGGTGAGCGGAATGTAGGGCGGGTTGGAGATGACCAGGTCGACCTGGCCGTCCAGCTCGCCCAGCGCGGTCCGCGCATCGCCCTGGTGCAGGGTCACCCGCGAGCCCTCGACGTTCTTGCGCGCCCACACCAGCGCCGACTCGTCCAGCTCCACGGCGTGCACCCGGGAGCGGGGCACCTCCTGCGCGAGCGCCAGCGCGATGGCGCCGGAGCCGGTGCACAGGTCCACGATCAGCGGCTCGGCCACGTCCATCGCCCGTACCGCGTCTATCGCCCAGCCGACCACGGACTCGGTCTCGGGCCGGGGCACGAAGACGCCGGCTCCCACATACAGCTCCAGGTAGCGGAAGAAGGCCCGCCCCGTGATGTGCTGGAGCGGTTCGCGGGCCTCGCGGCGGGCGACCGCCTCCCAGTAGCGCGCGTCGAAGTCGGCGTCGGCGACGCGGTGCAGTTCACCCCGCCCCACGCCGTGTACGAAGGCGGCCAGTTCCTCCGCGTCGAAGCGCGGTGAGGGCACACCCGCGTCGGCCAGCCTCTGGGTGGCCTGGGCCACCTCGGCGAGCAGCACGTTCACTCCGTCCCCCTCCCGGGCGTCATTGAGCGGCGGCCAGCTTGGCCGCGGAGTCCGCGTCCACGCACGCCTGGATGACCGGGTCGAGCTCGCCGTCCAGCACCTGGTCCAAGTTGTACGCCTTGAACCCGACGCGGTGGTCGGAGATGCGGTTCTCCGGGAAGTTGTAGGTGCGCACCCGCTCGGACCTGTCGACCGTGCGGACCTGGCTGCGGCGGGCGTCCGAGGCCTCCTTCTCGGCCTCCTCCTGCGCCGCGGCCAGCAGCCGCGCGCGGAGGATGCGCAGGGCCTGCTCCTTGTTCTGGAGCTGGCTCTTCTCGTTCTGGCAGGAGACGACGATGCCGGTCGGCTCGTGGGTGATGCGCACGGCCGAGTCGGTGGTGTTCACCGACTGCCCGCCGGGCCCGGAGGACCGGTAGACGTCGATGCGCAGGTCGTTCGGGTTGATCTCCACGTCCACGTCCTCCGCCTCCGGCAGCACCAGGACGCCGGCCGCCGAGGTGTGGATGCGGCCCTGGGACTCGGTGGCGGGCACCCGCTGCACGCGGTGCACCCCGCCCTCGTACTTCAGCCGCGCCCACACGCCCTGGCCCGGCTCGGCCGAGCCCTTGGTCTTGACCGCGACCTGGACGTCCTTGTAGCCGCCGAGGTCGGACTCGTTGGACTCGATCAGCTCGGTCTTCCAGCCGAGGCGCTCGGCGTAGCGCAGATACATCCGCAGCAGGTCGCCGGCGAAGAGCGCGGACTCGTCGCCGCCCTCGCCCGCCTTGATCTCCAGGATGACGTCCTTGTCGTCGCTGGGGTCGCGCGGGACCAGCAGCAGCCGCAGCCGCTCGGTGAGTTCCTCGCGGCGCCGCTCCAGCTCCTTGACCTCGTCGGCGAAGTCGGGGTCCTCCGTCGCCAGTTCCCGCGCGGTGCCGATGTCGTCCCCGGTCCGCTTCCACTCGCTGTAGGCGGTGACGATGGGGGTGAGTTCGGCGTAGCGCTTGTTGAGCCGGCGGGCACCCGCCTGGTCGGCGTGGATCGCCGGATCGGCGAGTCGCCGCTCCAGGTCGGCGTGCTCGCCGACGAGTTCCTCGACCGCCTCGAACATCGTGGCCATCCCTTGCTGATGAGTGGGGGCGCACCGCCGCGCAGCGGGCGGCGGACGGGCGCCTGGGGCGCTGAGCACCAAAAGAGCGCCGGGCCGCGCTGCCCGGCAGGGGCAGCCGCGGACCGGCGCTGCGGTGTCGCTACTTCTTGGCGCTGCCGGCGCTCTTGCCGAAGCGGGCCTCGAAGCGGGCCACGCGGCCACCGGTGTCGAGGATCTTCTGCTTGCCGGTGTAGAAGGGGTGGCAGGCCGAGCAGATGTCCGCGCGGATCACGCCTTCCGGCATGGTCGTGCGGGTGGTGAACGAGTTGCCGCAGGTGCAGCTCACCTGGGTCTCGCGGTACTCGGGGTGGATGTCGCGCTTCAAGGTCACTCCTAGGTTCGGGAGGGCACCGGGTCGGGAGACGGGTTGTTTCCCGTGAACCGGGGCCGACGGTCCAGTTTGCCACTGGTGACCGCACCCCCCAAAACCGGGGGGACGCGCCCGGTATTCCCGACGCCGCCCCGCTGCCCGGCCCGGAGGCTCCGGCGCGCCCCCGCGGCCCCCGGCGCTTCTCCCGGATGGCCCGCCCGCCCGGCCGTACCGTCCCTCCGGTGGATACCGCGGCGCAGGTCAGCCGTCGGACTGCTGCCCGGTGCCTGCCTGCGGGGGCGCGGAGGTGCCGGCGCGCCCGTCGTCCACCACTCCACCGATGTCGGTCCTGTCGCTCGCCGAACCCTTGGTGGCGGACTTCGGCACCGGCTCGTCGTGCCGGAGCGCCGACCAGACCTTCTCCGTCTTCGAGCGGATCTGCACCACCCGGTTCGGGTCCTCGGGGTCGTAGGCGACCGGCAGCGTGGTCATCCGGATGTCGTCGGACTTGATGCCCTTGAGCGTCTTCGCCATGCCGGTCAGCTTGCCGACCGAGTCCAGCTCCGAGTCGGTGGTGACCGCGGAGGTCGCGGTGTCCGCCAGGTCGTAGAGCTTCTTGGGGCTGCTGAACAGGCCGACGCTGTTGACCTGGTCGATCAGAGCCTTGAGGAACGCCTGCTGGAGCTGGATGCGGCCCAGGTCACTGCCGTCGCCCACCCCGTGCCGGGTACGGACCAGGCCGAGGGACTGCTCGCCGTCCAGGCGGTGGGTGCCCGCCTTGAGCTTCAGGTGGCTGTCCTTGTCGTCGATCGCCTTGTGGGTGGTCATCTCGACGCCACCGAGAGTGTCGATCAGCTTCTGGAAGCCGGCGAAGTCGACCTCGAGATAGTGGTCCATCCGGACGCCGGAGAGGGATTCGACGGTCTTGACGGCGCAGGCGGGGCCGCCGACCTTGTACGCGGAGTTGAACATGGCCCGCTGGGCCGGGACGGTCCTGCCCTTCTCGGACCCGTCGCCCTTGCAACTCGGCCGCTGCACCACGGTGTCCCGGGGTATGGAGACGACGCTGGCTTTGTCGTGCTTCTCGTTGATGTGCAGCACCATCGCCGTGTCCGAGCGGGCGCCGCCCTCGCTCTTGCCGTATTTCGCGTTGGCCCCGGCCCTGCTGTCCGAGCCGAGCACCAGGATGTCCATGGAGCCGTCCGGGGTGTCCTCCGGCCGGTCCGTGCCCAGGGCCGCGTTGATGTCGACGCCGGATATGTTGCCGTCGAGCTTGAAGTAGACGAACCCGAGACTCCCCCCGCCGAGCACGAGCGCGCCCGCCACGGTCCAGGCCGCGACCCGCACGGCACGCCGGCTTCCGCTGAGCGGCCTGCGGCGACGGCCGGTGGCACGTATGCGCCCGGAGCGGCGCGCTGCCGCCGTGTCGCCCTCGTAGCTGTCGCCCGCCATGGTCACTTCCCTCAGTCCTGCCTCGTGGCGCCGTGTGTCCTGTGTGGACGCCGTGCGGTCGTTCCGGTCAAGGCGTCGTCCCCGCAGGGGACGCGCTGTCTCGCCGGAAGGGTTGCACAACGCGTCACCGCGCTCGGCAGGAGCGCGGGTCGGCACTGCGGCGTACGGACCGGGCCGCAACGCGGCACTGCTCCCGTTTTACCTGCGACGACGCGCTCGCGCCTGCCGAGCGGCGGGCGGGCACCGGCGGGAGGCGCTGTGGGGAAGCTCTCAGCGGCCCGGACGCACGGCGAGGGCCGCCCCACCGTGCGTGGTGGGGCGGCCCTCGCGCTCACCCGTCCGGGCGACGGAGCGGCTCGCGGACCGGGGGTCCGGGCCGCTCCGGGCGCCTTCGGCTGCCGGGCGGCGTCAGTCCTGGCCGCCGGGGGTCGGGGTGTTCTTCTGGATCTGGAGCAGGAACTCCGCGTTGGACTTCGTCTGCTTCATCTTGTCCAGCAGCAGCTCGATGGCCTGCTGCTGGTCCAGGGCGTGCAGCACGCGCCGCAGCTTCCAGACGATCTGGAGCTCCTCGTTCGCCATGAGGATCTCCTCCTTGCGGGTGCTGGACGCGTCCACGTCCACCGCGGGGAAGATCCGCTTCTCGGCGAGCTTGCGGTCGAGCTTGAGCTCCATGTTGCCGGTGCCCTTGAACTCCTCGAAGATGACCTCCTCCATCCGGGAGCCGGTCTCCACCAGCGCCGCGGCGAGGATCGTCAGGGAGCCGCCGTCCTCGATGTTCCGCGCCGCGCCGAAGAACTTCTTCGGCGGGTACAGCGCCGTGGAGTCCACACCACCGGAGAGGATGCGGCCCGAGGCGGGCGCGGCGAGGTTGTAGGCGCGGGCGAGCCGGGTGATGTTGTCCAGCAGGATCACCACGTCGTGCCCGAGCTCCACCAGCCGCTTGGCCCGCTCGATGGCGAGCTCGGCGATGGTGGTGTGGTCCTCGGCCGGGCGGTCGAAGGTCGAGGAGATGACCTCGCCCTTGACCGACCGCTGCATGTCGGTGACCTCTTCCGGACGCTCGTCGACCAGGACGACCATCAGGTGGCACTCGGGGTTGTTCCGGGTGATCGAGTTGGCGATCGACTGGAGCACCATCGTCTTGCCCGCCTTGGGCGGGGCCACGATCAGACCGCGCTGGCCCTTGCCGACCGGCGAGACCAGGTCGATGATCCGCGGGGTGAGCTGGTTGGGCTCCGTCTCCAGCCGCAGCCGCTCCTGCGGGTAGAGCGGGGTGAGCTTGTTGAACTCGGAGCGGCCCTTGCCGTCGTCGGGCGTCATGCCGTTGACCGAGTCCAGGCGGACCAGCGCGTTGAACTTCTCGCGCCGCTCGCCCTCCCGCGGCTGGCGCACCGCGCCGGTGACGTGGTCGCCCTTGCGCAGGCCGTTCTTGCGGACCTGGGCCAGCGAGACGTACACGTCGTTCGGCCCCGGCAGATAGCCCGAGGTGCGGACGAACGCGTAGTTGTCGAGGATGTCGAGGATGCCCGCGACGGGGATCAGGACGTCGTCCTCGGCGATCTGCGGCTCGAAGTCCTCGCGGCCGCCGCGGCGGCCCCGCCGGTCGCGGTAGCGGCCGCGCCGGCCGCGGCGGCCACCGCCGTCGTCGTCGAAGCCGTCGTCACGGCGGCCGCCACCGCCGCCGCCCTGGTTCTGCTGGCCGCCACCGCCACCGCCGTCGTTCTTGTTGCGGTTGCGGTCGCGGTCGCGCTGGCGCTCGCGCTTGGAGGGCCGGTCCTGCTGCTGCTTGCCCTCGCCGGAGGAGCCGCCCTTGCCGTCCTTCTCGGAGCGCTCGGGCCGGCCGTCCCGGTTGTCCTTGCCGTCCTGCTTGCTCTCGGCGCCGGACCGGCCGTCCGTACGGCCCTCGGCGCCGTCGGCCTCGCCCTTGCCGCGGCGGCCGCGGCCGCCCTCCTGGGCCGCCTTGGCGTCGCCCTCGGTCTGGCCGGGGATGTCGATCTGGCCCTGCCCGTCCTGCTGTGCGGACTCGGGCTCGCCGGTGCGGGCCCGGGAGGTGGCGCGGCGCTTGGGCTTGGCCTCCTCGGCGCCGTCACCGCCGGACGTGGCGTCCCCGGCGTCGGCGCTCTTGGCCGGCTTGGCCTGCTTGCTCTCGGCGGTCTTGCCGCCCTTGTCCGAGGCCGCGGGCGCGGAGTCCGAACTTCCGCCTGCCTGGCGCTCCTTGATGACCTCGATCAGTTGGCTCTTGCGCATCCGCGCGGTGCCCTTGATACCGAGGCCGGAGGCGACCTGCTGGAGCTCGGCCAGAACCATGCCCTCCAGCCCCGTGCCGGAGCGCCGTCGCCTGGGTGCGGCACCGGAGGCAGGCGTGGCGGATGCGTCCGTGGCGGGCGCCGCGGCACCGTCGGCGGCGGTATCGGCGTTCACGCCCATCAGATCGGTGGTGTCGCTCACGAAGGGTCCTTCCCTGGAGCGGACGTCGGCCAGTCTGGCTCGGCGACCGGTTGTGCTGTCCGGCTGCGGTCCGGTCTGTGCGGACCTGGCCGGGGCGGTGGTCCCGCCTGGATGTACGGCGGGCAGATCAGTACGTGGGTTCGGCGTGAAGCCTCGACATGGATGTCCTTCACGTCGGCTCCGGAGCGTGTTCGCCGCTGCCCGGCAACGGCCCGAGCAGTGTGGGAGGCTCCTGGAAGAAGAGGTGGTCCCTACTGGAGCTACCAGGGGAACACGCAAGCACCGCACTCTTCGGACCATCACACTTACCTGTGCGAAGCCCACGAGACTGCACGTGCAGACTTGAGGTTAACACTACCGGATCCAACAAACATTCCCCCTCTCGAAGATCCGCAACCCGCTGTCACCGGGACCCGCTGTCCGTGCCTCCCGGCGCGTTCCCGGCCTCGTCAGGACCGCTCCGGGCCCCGGCGGAGAGCGGCAGGACGCTTGCGCCGTCCAGGTCGAGAGCCAGCCGGTTCGCCGTCCAGCCCTCACCCGCCAGCCTGGACACCTTGTCGGCCTCGCCCTCGTCCGAGGCCAGCGCCAGGACCGTCGGGCCCGCTCCCGAGATCACGGCGGGGACGCCCTCGCTGCGCAGCCGGCCGACCAGATCCGCGCTCTCCGTCATCGCCGGGGCCCGGTACTCCTGGTGCAGCCGGTCCTCGGTGGCGGCCAGCAGCAGCTCCGGGCGGCGCGTCATGGCTTCCACCAGCAGCGCCGCGCGGCCCGCGTTGAACGCCGCGTCGACATGCGGCACGGTGCGCGGCAGCAGCCCCCGCGCGGTCTGCGTGAGCAGGGGCTGGGCGGGGACGAAGACCACCGGGACGAGGGAGGCGGCGGGCGCCATCCGCAACGCGCGGGCCGCACCGCCGTCCGTCCAGGCCAGGGTGAAGCCGCCGAGCAGGCAGGCGGCGACATTGTCGGGGTGGCCCTCGATCTCGGTGGCGAGCTCCAGCAACGCGGTGTCGTCCAGCCGGGCCTCGCCGCCGGTGGTCACGGCGCGGGCCGCCATCACACCGGCGCAGATGGCGGCGGAGGAGGAGCCCAGGCCACGACCGTGCGGGATGCGGTTGGCGCACACCACCTCCAGGCCGCGCGGCTGTCCGCCCAGCAGGTCGAAGGCGGTGCGCAGGGAGCGGACGAGCAGGTGTTCCTCGTCCCGGGGCAGGGCATCGGCGCCCTCGCCCGCGATGTCGATGTGCAGACCGGAGTCGGCGACGCGGACCACCACGTCGTCATAGATCCCCAGGGCGAGACCGAGTGCGTCGAAGCCGGGGCCGAGGTTGGCGCTGGTGGCGGGGACACGCACTCGGACGGCGGCGGCGCGGAACGCGGGACCGGCCATCTCTCGATGACTCTCCTTGGTTTGGGTGTGCGGAGCATCCCCTCGACCGCGGCTGGGCCGGACCGGTCACGGCTCCGGGCACACCCGTGGCGGGGACGTACGGGAGTCGGGGTGAAACTCAGCCTATCGAAGGTGGGTTCACTGGCGACATAGGGCGCACGGGAGGCGCACGATGCGTGTCGTAAGCCTCTCCGTGCTTCCGCGCGGTACGCGTCCGTACCGCGCGCCGAACCTTCCCGCCCCGGAGGGGGGACCGGCCCGGGTGGACCGGTCGGGGTGGGCGGTTCGGTCGAGACCCGCACCAGGGGTCTGCCCCGGCGACCACCCCGGGGAAACCCGCGGAGCGGATCCGGTCCAGAACTCGGGGGCGGCGCCGGCACGGCGGACCGCACCGGCCGGCGGCACTGCCGCGTCAGACCAGGCCGAGGCGCTCGGCGGCCGCGTCCGCGTCGACGGGTACCACGATCGGCTGCGGCGCACCCGCCACGGCCCAGTCCGGGTCCTTGAGTCCGTTGCCGGTGACGGTGCAGACGATGCGCTGCCCGGGATCGACCCTGCCCTGCTCGGCGGCCTGCAGCAGACCCGCGACCGAGGCGGCCGAGGCGGGCTCCACGAAGACACCCTCCTGCGCGGCCAACAGCCGGTAGGCACGGAGAATCTGACGGTCGGTCACCGCGTCGATGAATCCGCCGGACTCGTCGCGCGCCTGCTCGGCCAGGGTCCAGGACGCCGGGTTGCCGATCCGGATGGCGGTGGCGATGGTGCTCGGCTCCTTGACGGCCTCGCCCCGCACGATCGGCGCCGCGCCCGATGCCTGGTAGCCCCACATCCGCGGGGTGCGGGCGGCCGGACCGTCCTGCCGGTACTCGCGGTAGCCCTTCCAGTAGGCCGTGATGTTACCCGCGTTGCCCACCGGGAGGACATGGATGTCCGGCGCGTCGCCGAGCATGTCCACGATCTCGAACGCCGCGGTCTTCTGCCCCTCGATCCGCACCGGGTTGACGGAATTGACCAGCGCCACCGGATACTTGTCCGAGAGCCCGCGGGCCAGCTCCAGGCAGTCGTCGAAGTTGCCGTCGACCTGGAGGATCTTCGCGCCGTGCACCAGCGCCTGGCCCATCTTGCCCAGCGCGATCTTGCCCTGCGGCACCAGCACGGCGCAGACCATCCCGGCCCGCACGGCGTAGGCCGCCGCCGAAGCCGAGGTGTTCCCGGTGGAGGCGCAGATGACGGCCTGGGCCCCCTCCTCCTTGGCACGGGTGATGGCCATCGTCATCCCGCGGTCCTTGAAGGACCCGGTGGGATTGGCTCCCTCCACCTTGAGGTGCACGTCGCAGCCGGTCAGCTCGGAGAGCTTCTGGGCCGGCACCAGCGGCGTGCCGCCCTCACGGAGGGTGACGGGCGCGGTCCCGGGCGCCACCGGCAGCCGGTCCCGGTACTCCTCGATGATGCCGCGCCACTGCGGGCGCCCCGCACCGGGCCCGACGGCGGGCGCGGCTGAAGCACCGGCGTCGCCGGCCTCCCGCATCTGTGACATCGCAGGCTCCATGACGGTCACTGTTCCTCGGCTCCCTTACTGACCATTGTCCGACGCTGCCCACCCCGCCGGGCTGCTCGCGCCGCGTGCCGCACGCCGCGGCCGCACCCTCGCGCCTTCCCGTGTCCGGCACCCCGCGCGTTCCCGCGGGCGGTGCCCGGCACGCTCACTCCCCCTCGACCCGCATGATGCTGGCCACCCCGCGCACCGTGTCGAGGCCGCGGAGCGCCTCGACCGTCGCGCCGAGCGCCGCGTCCTGAGCACGGTGGGTGACCACGACGAGCCAGGCGCCGTCGTGCGGACCCTCCTTGCCCTTCTGCCGCACGGTGTCGATGGAGACCCCGTGCTCGGCGAAGACCATCGCCACCTGCGCCAGCACACCCGGCTTGTCGGCGACATCCAGGCTGATGTGGTAGCGGGTGACCACCTCGCCCATGGGCGAGACGGGCAGCTGCGCGTAGGCCGACTCGCCGGGACCCCGGCCGCCGCTGAGCTTGTTGCGGCAGGCGGCGACCAGGTCGCCCAGCACGGCGGAGGCGGTGGGCGAGCCTCCCGCACCCGGACCGTAGAACATCAGCTGCCCCGCCGCCTCGGACTCGACGAAGACGGCGTTGTACGCCTCCCGTACCGAGGCCAGCGGGTGGCTGAGCGGCAGCATCGCGGGGTGCACCCGTGCGGTCACCGAGCGGCCGTCCGCGGCCCGCTCGCAGATGGCCAGGAGCTTGACGGTGCAGCCCATCCGTTTCGCGGAGGCGATGTCGGCCGCCGTGACCTCGGCCAGGCCCTCGCGGTGCACATCGTCCAGCCGCACCCGGGTGTGGAAGGCGATACCGGCCAGGATGGCGGCCTTGGCGGCCGCGTCGAAGCCCTCCACGTCAGCAGTGGGGTCGGCCTCCGCGTAGCCGAGCGCGGTGGCCTCGTCCAGCGCCTCGCTGTAGCCGGCGCCGGTGGACTCCATCCGGTCGAGAATGAAGTTGGTGGTGCCGTTGACGATGCCCAGCACGCGGTTGACCTTGTCACCCGCCAGGGACTCGCGCAGCGGGCGCACCAGCGGGATGGCGGCGGCCACGGCCGCCTCGTAGAAGAGATCGACGCCGTACTTGTCGGCGGCCTCGTGCAGAGTGGAGCCGTCCTCGGCCAGCAGTGCCTTGTTCGCGGTCACGACGCTGGCGCCGTGCTCGAAGGCCGAGGTGATCAGGGTCCGGGCGGGCTCCAGGCCGCCGATGACCTCGACCGCCACATCGATGTCCGCGCGCGCGGCGAGCGCCGCCGCGTCGGTGGTCACCAGCGCCGGATCGATGCCCGCGCGGACCCGGTCGGGACGGCGCACGGCGACCCCGGCCAGTTCGACCGGGGCGCCGATACGCTGCGCGAGGTCCTCCGCGTGCGTCGTCATGATGCGTGCCACCTCTGAGCCGACGACCCCACAGCCCAGCAGCGCCACCTTCAGCGGACGCGTACGCATCATCTGACCTCTTCTTCTCGACTCATTCTCGACTTCATCTGGTGCGGGCCGCCTTCCGGCCTGCCGCACCCGGCGTTTCGTCCCGTCAAGTCTCACTTACCGATACGGAGATTCCACGCCTGTTCCAGTATGTGGGACGTATATCTCGCTAACCGACATCGAGCCGCAGGAGATCCTCCTCCGTCTCACGCCGCAGGATCGTCCGCGCCTGCCCGTCCCGCACCGCGACGACCGGCGGCCGCAGCGCGTGGTTGTAGTTGCTCGCCATCGAACGGCAGTACGCGCCGGTCGCGGGCACGGCCAGCAGATCACCCGGCGCCAGATCGGCGGGCAGGAACGCGTCCCGCACGACGATGTCACCGCTCTCGCAGTGCTTGCCGACCACCCGGCTGAGCATCGGCTCCGCCGCCGAAGCCCGCGAGACCAGCGCCACGCTGTACTCCGCGTCGTAGAGCGCCGTGCGGATGTTGTCCGACATCCCGCCGTCCACGCTCACATACGTCCGCAGCCCCTCCAACTCCTTGAGCGTGCCGACCTCGTACAGCGTGAACGCCGTCGGCCCCGCGATGGCACGCCCCGGCTCCACCGAAAGCCGCGGCACCGCCAGCCCCGCCGCCTCGCACTCCCGGGTGACGATGTCCCCCAGCGCCTTGGCGATCTCGTGCGGCTCACGCGGATCGTCCTCCGGCGTGTAGGCGATCCCCAGCCCGCCGCCCAGGTCGATCTCCGGCAGCTCCACCCCGTGCTCGTCCCGGACCCGGGTCAGCAGCCCCACCACGCGGCGGGCCGAGACCTCGAAGCCGGCCATGTCGAAGATCTGCGAGCCGATGTGCGAGTGGATCCCGGTCAGCTCCAGGCTGTCCAGCATCAGAACCCGGCGCACCGCCTCGGCGGCCGGTCCCTCCCCGGCCTCGGACGAGCCGCCACCGGCGAGCGCCAGCCCGAACTTCTGGTCCTCGTGCGCGGTCGCGATGAACTCGTGCGTGTGCGCCTCGACACCGACCGTGACCCGGATCTGCACCGGCTGCCGCCGCCCCAGCCGCGCAGCGGTGTGCGCGACCCGGGCGATCTCCTGGAACGAGTCCAGCACGATCCGCCCCACACCCGCCTCCACGGCCCGGTGGATCTCCGCGTCGGACTTGTTGTTGCCGTGCAGCGCGATGCGCTCGGCGGGCATCCCCGCAGCCAGCGCGGTCGCCAGCTCGCCGCCCGAGCACACGTCGAGGTTCAGCCCCTCCTCGTGCAGCCAGCGCACGACGGCCCTGGAGAGAAACGCCTTCCCCGCGTAGTAGACGTCGGCATCCGGCCCGAAGGCGTCCCGCCAGGCGCGGCAGCGGGCCCGGAAGTCGGTCTCGTCCATCACATACGCCGGGGTGCCGAACTCCTCGGCGAGGCGGCGCACGTCCAGGCCGCCGACCGCGACGGCGCCCTCCGGCGTGCGCTCGACGGTCTGCGCCCACACGCGCGGGTCGAGTGAATTGAGATCCGCCGGAGGCGCCGTGTAGTGGCCCTCGGGAAGAACGTCGGCGTGCCGGGGCCCTGCCGGGTGTGCGGAACGGCTCATGATCGTGTCCCTGTGTCCCTGGATTGCGAAATGTCTACAGATGCGCGGGTGCGCTGACGCCGAGCTGGGACAGGCCGCCTGCCAGCACCGCTCCGGTGGCCTCGGCGAGAGCCAGCCGCCCGCGGTGCGCGGCCCCGGGTTTCTCCTCACCGCGGGGCAACGGCGGACACACGTCGTGGAAAGCGGCGAACGCCTGGGCGACGGCGTCCAGATGCCGCGCCAGCGGCCCGGCCGCCGTGAGCCGCGCCCGGTCCGCGAGCAGCGCCAGCAGCCGGGCACCCGCGGCCCCGAGCGGCACCGCGCTCTCCACCTCCGGACGCAGTCCGAGCCGGCGCCCGTTGCGCAGCAACGAGCAGACCCGGGCGTGCGCGTACTGCACCCGGAAGAGCGAACTCGCACGCTCGGTACGCACCGCGAGCACCGCCGGATCCTCACCGGTGGCCGCGGCCCAGCGCGGAATGTCACGGGCGGGGACGTCGGTCGGTGCGACGGGCGGTGCCACGCTGTCGGCCGGGGCGGTGGGCGGTGTCCCGGCCTCGGTCGGTGTCCGCCGGTCCGCGGACCGGTTCGGCTCCGCGGACGTGGTCGGAGCTGTGGACGTGGTCGGAGCTGTGGGCCCGGTCGGGGCTGCGGCCTCGGTCGGCCCGCTCTCCGTCAGCGCACGGAGCAGCGCGACCCGGGCCTCGTTCGTCAGGGTGACGTTCACGAACCCGCCGCCGACGACCTCGGCCCCGCCGACCGCGCCCACCTCCCCCTCGAGGCGCGCGCACAGCTGCTGCGCGATCTCCCGAGCGGGACGGCCGCACGCTGCCGCGACCTGGAAGGCGACCCCGGTCGCATAATCACCGGCGCCCCGCTTGGGCGGGGACTCCACCACCACACGTACGCCACCGAAGAGAGCAGCATCACCCACAGCCCCCTCCCCCACGAAACGCTCGGCCTCACCATCGGGCAGCGCATGAGGCAGCACGCGCCGGATGGTGCGGGAGAGCTGGGCGGGGGTCACAGAGCAAGCGTATGGGAGGTGGGGTGGGTCCGCGCGAACCGGTTTCGGCAGCTGGGACGTCTCCCCGGACCCCGCCGACCCCGCGCTCACACACTGCGCCGAGCCGACGACACACGGCATCAGGACGAGGAGGAGAGCCGCGGAGTACGGAACACGGGAACGCACGGCCGTCCGCCGGGTCCGTCAAGCACTCTCGCGTCCGCCCCGAACTCCGGCGCCGTGGCGGCACACGCTCAGGGACCTCAGTGCTCGACAGTCTCGGAAACCTCGGAGACTTCGGAGACCCCGTCGGCACCGCCGAAGGCATCGGGAGTCCCACCGGACACTCTCCCCGCGGAACCGCCATCCTCGGCCCCGGCCGCTCCGGGTCTCCCGAACGTCAGCCGGTGCACCATCTGCACCAGATCCGCGGGCTCGAAGGGCTTCCCCAGGAACGCGTCCACGCCTCTCTCACCGCCGACCACACCCCCGCCCTCCAACTCGGTGCACGCGCTCACGAGCGCGAGCGGCAGGTGCCTCGTACGTGGATCGGCCCGCAGCCGCTCCGCAGTACGGACCCCGTCCAGACGCGGCATCACCGCATCGAGCGTCACGACATCAGGCCGCACGCGATGCACCACGTCCAGGCACTCGGCACCGTCGACTGCGGTCACCACCTCGAAGCCCTCGAGCTCGAGGTTGACCCTGATCAACTGCCGGATGACGCTGCTGTCGTCCACAACAAGCACCCGGCCGGACATACCTGGCACACCCAGAAGCGTAGGCGCGCCCCTCCACCCGCGTCCGGGATTTGCCCATTTCCACCCCTGCTCCCACCCACCCGCACAACGCGTTCCGTCCCACCCGCAGTGACCTGGTAGTGTTCTACCTGTCGCCGCCCAGACGGCCACGCCCCCGTAGCTCAGGGGATAGAGCAACGGCCTCCGGAGCCGTGTGCGCAGGTTCGAATCCTGCCGGGGGTACTTTGAACGAAGTGCCGAAACGCCCTGTGACCAGGTTGGATGCTGGTTGCGGGGCGTTTGTCGTTGTGCAGCCGGATGCGACTGCGAGCCGCTGTTTGTCGGTGGTCGCGGCGTATCCGCGGGATGGATTCGGTCCCGTTTCCGCAGGTCAGAGCCGACGCATGAGAAGGCCCCCGGGATGACTCCCAGGGGCCTGACGGTAGCCGTTCAGCTCTCGGTTCTCAGCTCTCAGTCGGTCTCGCTCGCGTCTCCGGTGTCGGAACCGTCGTCCCAGAGGACGTCGATCCGTTGATTGGCTACGTGCTGCCGACCGTCGAGGCACTTCGCGTAGCGGGTCAGCAACACGTCCACGCTGTTGCCCGCACGCTCCGCGACCTCGGCCGGATCGACTCCCGCGTTCAGCCAGGAGGAGAGTGCGGCGTGCCGCAGGTCGTACGGCGTACCGGCGAGCGGTGAAGCGACCTGTTCCGGGGTGAGGGCCAGGGCGCGCGCTTCCTCCCAGGTACGGGAGTACGAGGACGAGCCGATGACGCCGCCCCGCTCGTTGAAGAACAGCCGGCCGTCTTCGGCCGTGCCGAACTCCGCAAGGTGCTTGCGGACGATCCGCACGAGTTGCGGCGGCACCGGCACGGGCCGGACTTCGTCCTCCGAACGGTTCTTGAGCCCACGGTGATCATGGACCTTGCCAGTCCCGGTCCACCGCTTCCCCACTGTGGGACGCGTCTTGTGCAGGATGAACCGCCCCCATCCCTTCTCCGGCAGTTCGCAGTCCTGGAGACGGAGGCCGACCGCTTCAGCCGGCCGCAGCCCGCCGTAGTACATGCAGGCGAAGAGCGCGACCATCCGACGACCCCGCGCCCGCTTGTAGAGGCCCACGTACGACAGCGCGGTCAGCAACTCACGAGCCTGTACGGGATTGATCACGACCCGGCGGTCCACCTCTTTGGCGAGCTTCGGTGGCTTCCACTGCACGGACGCCACGGGATTCTCGTTCAGCTCTCCGACCTCGACCGCGTACCGGAGGACGTTGGACAGGACGGCACGCTTACGCCGTACCGTCTCCGGGGCGGCCGGAGTGCCGTCCAGCTTCAGCGTGAGCGCGTTGAGAACGCTGCGCATCACAGCCGGACTCTTCAGGTCGGCAAGCGGCAGCGATGCTTTCGCCACCCAGGCGAGCGCGTTGCTCACCTTGGCCGGTGGTTCTTCCTTGTCCTCGTTCGACCCGTGCACGAACGCCCAGCCCCGCAGCGCCTTACGCAGCGCCGGATCCGCAGGCCGACCAGGCTTCTTGCTCACGAGGACCGTGCTCACCAGCGTCAGCGTCTCGTTCATGCTGTCGCGCGAGTTGGGCGCTGCGTGCGGCCACTTCATCGCGAGGTACTTCAGTGCGAACTCGTACCAGGTGAGGGAAGGAGCCGCTTCGACCAACGAGTCCGGCAGGCCGGTATCCGTGTCGAATCCTTCCCCTGCCCGAGACGCCTTGACGAGGCCGGCCCGGAAGCTGTCGGCCAGGGCCTTGGTGCGGAACGTCTTCGAGAACGGTTTCCCGGCCACCTTCCACCGCACCTCGTAGGAGGGCCGCTTGCTCGACTTGTTCCGCCGGATCTCCCAGACCCGCACGTCTTGTGACTTCATACGACCTCCTCCTCACGACGCCGGAGCCATGCAGTGAATTCACTGCGCCAGACGCGGATCTCACCGTTCGGCAGCTTGAGCGACGAAGGGCCCTGCCCCACCTCGCACCAGCGGTAGAAGGTGCGCCGGGAAACACCGCCCAGTTCGGCCAGAACTTGCGGAACGGTCATCAGCTCATCAGTGGCCATGTCCGTCACCGCCTTCCCGGACCGAGGCCGCGAGCAGGGCCGCCTCCGGGCTGTAGCCACGCCCCGCGTACCGCCACTGGCCGACGAGGACCGCGTCCCGGTCGTCCAGGCCCAGCGCCGACCGCTGTTCGCGCGCACGGTGCTCCGCGCGGGCCGAGCGCAGGGCGCCGAGGGTGGTGGAGTAGTGGCGGGACTTGGTCGAGAAGTGGCCCCGGTAGCCGAGCATGTGTGCCCAGCGCCGCAGCCTCAGCTCTTCGAAGGAGGGCAACGCGCCGAGCCACCAGCAGGTGCCGATCATGCGGAGCACGTGATCGCGCACGGGCAGCGTGGCCAGGTCCCTGCCGTGCCGGATACGCCCGTCGACGGCCCCGGCCGACTCGGCCCCTTTGGTGGCGTACTTGGCGATGTAGCCCGCGACCGCCGACGAGGACAGGCCGTCCGCCGACTCGGCCGCCGGAACCGCACGGATGTCCAACTGCCGGCCGAACCGCAGGACGCGCGAGCCGACCACGTCGGCCCCGTATGCGACGACCCGCACCCGGCCGACCGCTTCCCGTACGGCGTCCGCCAGGAGACCCGACGTTGCCCAGTGAGGAGGCGTCTCCCCCGACCCCTCGGGGCCGTCGAGACGGACGACGGCATGGAAGTGCACGAGGCCCCGCCGCTGGTACTCCGCCACCTTCGCGTACGAGAGCCGTACCGCGTCCGCCAGCGTCGAACGGGACAGCCCCGCACGCCGAGCCAGCACTCGCCGAAGCTCCAGCGTGAAGCGGTGCCACAGCTCACCGGATTGGGCCTGCCAGAGCACGGCGCCGGCATAGTCGTAGCAGCGCGGACACAGCGGCTCACCGAGTCGCGGATCGTCCGCCGCATGACGGGTATGGCACCCGACCGGAGCGCCATGCGGGCAGCACTCCCCCGCCTTCCGCGGACGGCAGGCCAGCACCCGGCCGCCCCGCTCACACCGCGAGTGGACGGGACCGAAGCTCGGAGCGGTGAGGGTGGCGAACACCCGAGGGTGCCCGCTCACCGATTCCGCGACCGCCTTACCGCCGACCAGCCCGGCCCGGATGAGCTGGTACGTGTCCGCACGATAGAGCTGAGCGCAGGTCGGACAGACCGTCGCCCGGCGGTTGCCGCACGCGACCAGGAGCCGACCGCCGAGCGCTTCCGAGGTGTACGAGTGGAGCGCCGCCCCCGTTGCAGCGTCCACGTACGCGGCGGAGCCGACGAGGTGAACAGGGTTGGTGCAGCCGCCGAGGCGGAGGACGCTCCGCCGCCAGCCGTCGAAGTCCGACCTCCCGGCGCGCTCGACAAGGGCCGCGACTGCCTCACTGGCCTCCGTCATCGGCCACCCCCGAACGCTTGCCGCATCACTGCGGCGATGGCTTCCGGCGGAGTCTTCGCGGAGAAGCGCAGACTCGGGTCCGTCAACCAGAGCGAGGCTGCGTGCGCAGGGCAGACGCGCCGCTCAGCGCCCTCGCGGTCGGCCAGGACCACCTGTTCGGAACCTTGGCACTTCAGGTGAGCGTCGTCCTTCAGGTCGCACCAGGGGCGGCGCGACGGTTTGCGCGATCGATGCGCAGTGGACAAAGTGAGACTGCTCCTTTCACTGCTGACGTAGCGGATGGAGTGGGTTCCTGACGGGGTCGGGTTTGGCGACTTCGCGCCCCGTCGGGAGCCGTTTTTCATGGAGATCATTTGGGCGACTCCTCCCTTCAGCTCAGTTGGCTGAGGAGTCCGCCGAGGCCGTCCAGGACTCCCTGAACGACAGGCCCGGCCCCGGTCTCGGCCAGGAGAAAACCGAAGGTCGAACAGATCAGCACCTCGGCCCACCGGAAGTACCGGATGCGCAGCAGGAACCAGATCAGGAGGCCGAGCAGCACCACGGCGGATACGGAAAAGATCACGGGAATCCACCCCCTCTCTCACTCGTTCTCTTCGCCGTCGAGTCGTTCGAGCCGTGCCCTGGGAACGTCGTCCGCCGAGGTTCCGCCCCCTGCTGTGACCAGCTCCGGCACGTGGGGCGTGAGGTGCGCATACTCGGCGGCAACGCGCTCCGCTTCCGTCTCCGAGACCAGGTGGGACCGGGCACGGTCCCAGCCGTCGGCCGAGGCGAGCACCGCCGTACCGGCCTGTTCGGGTGTGATCGACTGCGCCGCGTGCAATGCATCGGGGTTGAGGTCACCGAGCGCCATTTCCGCCGTACCGGGGTCGGCCACCCGGTGGCAGACACGGCCGGCGAGCTGAGCGCGGAGGGCCGTGACGCCCGGCCCGAGATCCGAGCCGACCCGTTGCCCGGCGACGACGAGGAACACGCCGAGTGCCGCTCCGAGTTGCGCCAGTCGGATGAGAGCCGTACTCGCCGCCTGTGCTTCTTCCTTCTCGTTGCGGCTGGCGACCAGGAACAGCTCCGCCAGCTCGTCCACGATCACGACAATCGGCACGGGCCGTTCGTCCTCCGGCAGCCCCCAGACGTTCCGGACCCGCGCAGCGCGGCAGACCGTCATCCGGTCCAAGGTCAGGTCGACCAACGCGCCGAGGAGCTTGACCGCTTGTGCCCGGTTGGTCGCCAGCGCCGACAGCCGAGGACCGTAGAGCGAGAGTTCCATCCCGCCCTTGCAGTCGATGCCGACCAGCGCGACGGGTTGCCGAGCGAGGCCCGCAACCAGGGCATTGATCAGCGTCGACTTGCCGGACCGTGTGGCGCCCACGATGAGCCAGTGCGGTACTTGCCGCAGGTCGACTACCCACTGAGCACCGGTCTCCAGCGCCCCGACGGCAACGCGCAGCAGTCGCCCCGCACCCCGCTGCTTGGGCATCTGTGGCGCCTTGAGCGGATCACTGGCCGAGGCCACCACCCGAACGAGACCGGGCTTCCACGTCGTCACGCGGACCGCGTGCACTTCCCAGTCGTGCGCCATGGCTGGAGCCGCCTTGACGAAGTCCTCCGGCACCTACCCCGGCAGCAGCCGGACGAGGAACCAGAAGCCGCCACGAGTCGGCCGTATGAGTCCTCGGTGAGGCACCCGAGGTTGTGGCGGAGCGGAACCGTTGCCGACGAGCCCGGAGACGACCATCAGCGCCGCCTTACGGCTCACCGCCAGCCCGCAGCCGGCCATCAACGGCCGCCAGGTCCGCACGACCCGGACGCACGCGACCGGAAACCCGAGGCACACCCACCAGGCCACCGGATAGCGCCGGCGCAGGGCCGGGCCCGCCAGAAGCAGACCCGGCACCAGCACTGCGGCCACCACAAGCACCCAGCTCGACGAGGCGGAGCCCGCAGAATTCGCGGAGGCCAGGGCGATCACTGTCCGGCCCCCTTCCCGGACGCCGTCGCCGCCGAGCCGGACGCGGACGAGGCTGCCGGAGCCGTCAGGGGCTTGATCTCGGTCGCCCGGAACGAGACCCCGTGCCGCCCCTCGTTCTCCCACGGCGTGGCCACCAGGTCCCGGACCTGAACGGGCACCCCGTTCTGAACGCCCGACGGCTCCCCCGGCACGTTCACCGTGACGACGTCGGCCGACCTCCCGGACATGAGGCAGAGGCCCACCTGATAGACGGTCTGGCCGGTGTCCCGGTCCACCCGGACCTGCCCGGTCTCCCGGTTGGCGATGCGCGGCGTAGGGGCTACGGCGCAGATGATCCCCGTGAACTTCGCCGTATCGATCGGTAGAGCTACCACTGTCTGAACTCCTTGTCTGTCGCAGCCGAAGGCCCTTCCTCCAGCTTGCTTGACAACCCGTACTACGGGTTGCGGAGAGTCTAGAGTGGCCACCCGTAGTACGGGTTGTCAACCGTGTTGGGATGAGAGACGCTGTACGCGCTGACGACGAGCCCGAGAACCGGAGACCCGATGCCGAAGCAGAAGCCGCACGAGCAGCAGAAACAGCCCAAGTACCGCCAGATCGCGGACTACTTGCGTGCCGGCATCATGGACGGCACCTACCCCTCGGGCCAGCCGCTGCCGTCGGAGGAGACTCTGGCGAAGCAGTTCAGCGTCACGCGCCCGACCGTGCGCCAGGGCATTGCAGAGCTACGAGCTTCCGGACTTGTCGAAGTCATGGCCGGTCGCGGCGGCTTCGTCCGCTCCCCCCACAGCCGCCCCAGCCTCACCCGCCCACGCGGAGTCCGCCGCGAGCCGGACGGCCGCTACGTCGAGGCCGACGGCATCCGCTGGACCAACGCGGAAGAACCCACAGCCACGCGCACGGACGCCCCGGTCGCACTGGCGGACCTACTCCGCGTGCCTCCGGGCGAGCCGCTGTTCACGTACGACGTGCTCCAGACGGCCGAGGGCAGCCCCCTCCGCCAGCTCCACCGCACCTACGTGCCGTTCTCCGAACTGGTCGGCACCAAGTTCGAGGAGGAGCCCCCGCCTCCCGTGCCCGAGCTGTACGAAGCCCTGTCGGCCCTAGGTCACGAGCTCCACTTCACGGAGCACGTCCGCACCCGCATGCCCCTTCCAGACCAGGCGGAAGCGCTGCGCCTCCCGGATGGCGTCCCGCTCCTCCAACTCCTCCGAGTCACACGGAACGCTGACGGCCGACCGCTCGCCCTAGAAGAGCTGCACCTGCCGGGCAACGACTTGGAGCTGACGTACCCCCTCTGAGCAGATGTGGCTCAGACCTTCTCTACGTCTTCAAGGCCCGCGCACGGCGCGGGCGCGCGCCTCTGCGGCGCGGCCTGCCTCGTGTCTTCGCCCCGGCTGGCCGCGCCCGGCGGCTACGGGCATGAAGCGGGAAGACGCCCTCTGTGGCTGGGGCGGTCGGCTCCACGGCTTTAGGTGCCACTTGGGGGCGAGCCTCTAAGATCTTGGCCCAAACGTCGGCTTTAACGGGCAGGTCTACAGACTGCCCGACTCGCCATCAGCTTACTGGGCCAAAATCGCTCGCCCCAAAGCATCTCCAGCCCAAAGCCACTCCACCGACCTAGTGACGCCTACTGGAACCGATTCACCAAGGTGATGATGGATTGCCCCACCGCCTCAAGCGTCTGCGGACCCACCCTTTGGTAGAAGCGGTTATCGTAGGTTACCGGCTTGCCGATAGCAGCTGGCTCAAGACGCCACAGCAAGTAGCCCTTGTATCGGAAAGGAGCGAGCGTGCGGGCGAGGGCTTCAGCGAAATCAAGGTCGAGTTTAGAGGTCTTGATCCGCTGGGTTAGTTCGCGCCACAACTCATCTACCGTCTTCTTCAGGGCAGACAATTCGTGCTGAGTTCCGGTTACGAAGAATTCTTCGTATGGCAATGGCTTGATCTTCGCGAATTGCTCAACGGCTGAGGCGTCGGCCGCGTCGTCAGCAACGCCGATGAAGATCACGCCTTTGCTGTCATGACCGTAATTCGCCATGGCGCTCGCAGTGCGTAGGATCTTTGCGAAGCTGGCATCGTCAAAGACTGCGCTGTCGTTGATGCGGCAAAAACCCTGTTTGAGCTCGAAGAGAGATTCTTCGGTCAGGGCCATGGAAAGCGCAGCCTCGAAGCGTACTGAGTGATCTTTCAGGTGAGTACTCTTTGCGTCCGTCTTTGGTTTGAAAGCCGGACGAAGAGCGGCTTTGGCCATCTCAAGTAGTTGAACCTTGCGTTCGGAGCCCCAGTCGCCACCTCCTGAAGGAATTTTCAAGTCTCCGTCCCAAAATCCGTTAAGGATGGAGAGTAGATCTTTACTGCTCTTCAGTTCGAGACTCTCGTCGTGCAGTAGCTGGTTGATCGCAACGAAAACCGCCTGGAAGTGCCTCGGGACACCTCTGTAGTTGGCCTGCGTGACGGTGAGGGCCGCGAATGGCTTACTTGACTTGTGGAGCGCATTCTGGATGAGTTCCAGCGTATTTACGAAGCGGTCTTCTAGTTCGCTTTCGCCAAGCGAAAGGATGCGCCGATGAACTACATCGACGCTTGTAACCGCGCGGTCGTTCTCGATGCCGTAGGCGGAGTCGCGATACCTCAGACCTGTAGCTGCTGGCCGCTCAAGCATCAGATCCAAAAGAATATCGAGAATTAGTTCCTCGTCTCTTGACTCTCGAACGGACTCACGAGTCAAGATGCCCTGCTTCACCCAGAAGATGTTTTCGACGAAGATACCGTAGGGTAGATCGTGATTCGTGATGCTGATCTTTGCCATTCCGGAAAGTGGCACGAAATCAGTGAACGAAGCGTCACCACGGACAGTAGCCGCAAGTTCTCGAACCATCGTGGCAATGGTTTGCGTGGCCCCGGCCTGTCGAATCTCGTGTGGGCTAAGGTGTCGTCCACTGGAGTTGATGCGGCGAAACACCTCGTCTACCGACTCGTCACTTGCTGACCGATAAATGGATACAGGGAGCCTGTAGTTGGCGATCTTTCGGCACACTTCGCGATCAAGTACCGGAGTTTTCTGTTTCAGCTTGCCGCCGTCAAGGCGAATTTTCGTATCTGCGAGGGTTGCGAGGTCGAAGTACTCCCCATTCAAGGGAAACTCGTTCTCGATAAACGAAAACACGGAGTTGAGTCGTTGAAGGCCATCGATCACTTCGAGACGCCCAGAGTGCTCTCCCGATGACTCAGCCAAAAGGATCAGTGGGATCGGGAGTTTCTGCGCGACAGAGTCGATTAGGCGCTCCTTTTCCTCCACTCCCCATACGAGCTTCCGCTGGTAGCGCCGATTCACCAGGAACTTCTCGGATGTGTAGTCGTTGTAGAGCTGCTGAATACTCTCGCCCTCAACGGACAACTCAGTGCTGGTCTGTGTCGGCATCCGAGGCTCCCATCCTCTGTGATGGCCGTGAGAATAGCGTGGGCCCGTGCAGGCTGGGTACTGACTGCCCACGGGGAGCTCGGACCGGCGAGCCTGTAACCAAGGTGGTGGAGAGTGAGCCCGACCCTGGGCCATCCGAGGTCAACCAACGCTGACAGGCGGCGCCCATGGGTGACCGCTCCCACCCTGCCCCGGCCTGGGGTACCCGTGTGGACCTGCGACACTGGGAAGGTCATGCCTAAGCCCGGAGAACGGAGCTCCCCGGAGACGCTGACATCAACGAGACGGGACAGCAGCAGACCTGAGCAGCCTACATATCCCCGCGGTGCCTACCAGGCTTAGGGACCAGCGCCACCAGGCCGAACCTCCTAAAGCGGGTATTAGCGCTGCTTCTGGCTTTGCCGTCATGTGACATCTGCACCCCCTAAGCGTTGTCCCGTAAATGATCTTTGACGTGCTGGATGGTCTGCCGTTTCTCCGTCATCCGGCGAGGGTGAGGTTGTGCAGGCGGGCTATGCCGAGCATGGCGTGGTGGACGCCGTCGCCTTTGAGGCGGCAGTCGCGGAGGATCTTCCAGGTCTTCATGCGGGCGAAGGCGTGCTCGACACGGGCTCGGACTCTGCGGTGTGAGGTGTTGTGTTCCTCTTTCCATGCCTCGAGTTCGCTCTGGCCGTGTTCGTGGCGGTGCGGGATGACCAGGCCGGTGCCCCGGTAGCCGCCGTCCGCGATGACCGTGGTCTGGCCGACGGCGGCCTTCGCGCCGGACAGTTCCCACGCCTTGCAGTCGTTGCGGTTGCCGGGCAGAGGGCGGCCGACCGCGACGACCAGTCGGGTGTCCGCGTCGATGATGACCTGGTGGTTGGTGGAGTACCGGTAGTTCTTCGACTGCTCGGCGACGCTGTGGTCGCGGGTGGGGACCAGGGTGCCGTCGACGATCAGCACGGTGTCCTTGCGGAACCGCTTACGCTGCTGGAGTGCGAGCGACGGACCAAGGTGGTCGATGATGCGGTCGGCCGCGGACTTCGACACCCCGAAGAGCGGCGCCAGCTGGCGCAGGGTCAGGTTCGTCCGCCAGTAGGCGGCGACCAGAAGCACGCGGTCCTCCAGCGGCAGACTCCACGGGCGGCCCTTGCGCACCGGATCCGCACCCTCGCGCCGCAGCGCGGTGATCAGCTTGCCGAACTGGCGCGGGCTCAACCCGCTGAACGGGGCTATCCAGGAGGGCTGCGACGCCGTGATCACACCAGACACAGCAAGATCATCTCACCCCTGACCAACAGTTACGGGACAGGTCTTAGACAGCTCAGCTGAGCCCGGTGGCCGCCGCGCGGGGCATACGCGCGCCTGATCGTTCGGCGTTCCCGCCGTCGTCGCGGGCTTTCTCCGTTTGAGGTCAGTGCAAGTGGGCCGTTGCGGTACAGCAGCGGAGTACGGCAGCCCCCGCAACCACAGGCAGCCCGCGCCCGCAGGAGCCCCGCCCCAGGCCCCAGCCGACCACCAACAACCCGGCCCGTAGGTCGGGACGAAGAGGTCGTGCCAGGTCGTACGGGGAATGGCAGGGAGCAGCAGGTCAGGCCGTCAGGTCTCACAAACTGCTTCGCCGCAGCTCAGCACCGCAACCACGCTTGAAAATCAATGCTTCCCAAATTCATCGCTCAGCAGATACGGAGGTGGCTCGTCGTTCGGCTCGGGCTGCGGCGCTGGGGCGCCGGTCCCGGCCGACGACGAGCCACCTGTACTGCCCGGCAGGCTTGTTCGCCGGACAGTGCTATGCCGCAGAACTGCCAGCGGCACCTCCGAGTCCCGGCCGGCCGCCTTCCTGCCATGCTATCTCCGCCGTGAGCCCAGTCGTCAGCAAGTCGGCCAGCAGCCGCGCCGCGTCCGGGCGAACGGCGCCGAGGGTAACGACGCCGTCCCCGAAGACGTTCACGTCTGCCTTGAGCCCCGGCAGGTCCACCTCCAGGCCGACAGCGCGCAGCACCTCCGCGAGGCCGTCCGCAGCGCGCTTGCCTTCCGCCCAGCCACGTACGTAGGCCACACCGGGGGTGAGGCAGTCCGCAGGTCGAGCGCATACGCCCTTGGGGTCCGTCACGTCGTCCACCTCATCCGCTCTGCTCAGTCGTTCCGCTGCTGACGGCCGTTCGTGCCCGTGCCCGGCACGTCGTACGTGCTCCCCAGCGCGCGCCGCAGCAGCTCCGCCAGCCGTTCGGCCGTCTCCGGCGAGATGCGGCCGAGTTCGATCAGCCCGTGCCCGAAGGCGTTCAGGTCGGCACGCAGGTACGGGAAATCGCGTTCCATCCCCGCAGCGATCAGTACGTCCCGGAGCCCGGCGACCGCGTCCCGCGCCGCGTACCACTCCTCGCTGTCGAGTGGGGACCAGCTCGCGCTGTCGCTGCTGTGTTCGTGGTCAGCCGGCATGGGTGGCTTCCCCTTCCGCGGAGGCGGCCGTCTGCTCGCGGCCGTACCGGTCCGCCCGAGCCACGACAGACGACGCGGCGACGAACATCGCGGCCAGCGCAGCAATGCGCGAGGGGGACGCTTCCGGTCGACGCATCGGAGCCCGGAGCCAGATGTAGCGATCCCCTGTCAGCGGCATCGGCCCGGGGACGACCACTACCGAGCCCTCACCCAGATAGCGGTACTCAGGTGCTTCGTCCGTCGACTCCTGCTGGACCATGCGGCGGAACGGCTCGCGCGCCCAGGTGGGGACGAAGAAGCCGACTTGGCCGGAGGCGCGGTCCGCCATCACGGGCCCGAGCGGCATACCGTGGCGCTGGAGTTGGTCGAAGGTCTCCAGCCCGACCCGCTGTCCGACCACGACGACGTCGAAGAAGCGCCCAGCCGGGAACGCGTAGGGGCGTCGAGGGTCAACCAGCCAGGCTTCCCGGCACTCGTCCGGGTCATCGGCTGCGCAGGAGATCCACTGAACTCCCCTTCTTGTCATCATCTGCACGTCGAATCACCTCAGTTGGTCCAGCCCCAGCCGTTTGGCCGCGTTGGAACCACCTTCGGACGCACCGCCCTGAGCTGGGCAGATGACGAGAGGTGACGGGGGATGACGTGCCCTCCAGCCCCGCGTCACCCTGGATCATCTGCCGAGGGAGGCAAGAGGTCCGCATTACGAGCAGACAGCGCGGCATCACATTCCGTAGATTCGGAGAGGCCAGCAGGGCATCGCATCTGGTCGGAAGCGCGGGGAGGCGATCAGAACGGAAGCGAACCGGTCCTTTGGGGAACTCCTCCGCGCGGCTCGCAAAGCCCGCGGCTGGGGCCAGCTCCGGCTCGTCAGCGAGCTGCGACGGTGCGCGAAGCGCCACGGGAAGGCGCTCCCGTCCGACGACAGCGTGAAGCGCCGCATCGCAACCTGGGAGAACGGGCACAGCACGCCCGACGAGTTCTACGGGGCACTCATCTGCGAGGCGCTCGACATCGCTCCGGCCGAGTTGGGGCTGAGTGCCGCCGCCGGCCAGGACTCCCGATTGCTGGAGACGCGGTATCCCCCGACCCCGGAGGAGGCGTTTCAGACCGTCAGCCAGTTGTGGCGCGCTGACTTGCACGGCTACGAG
The DNA here is from genome assembly GCF_029351045.1 of Streptomyces sp. WMMB303. Taxonomy (NCBI): domain Bacteria; kingdom Bacillati; phylum Actinomycetota; class Actinomycetes; order Kitasatosporales; family Streptomycetaceae; genus Streptomyces; species Streptomyces sp. WMMB303. Next base: position 5,574,279 of record NZ_JARKIN010000001.1, read on the forward strand.
CCGCTGTTGCTCTCCGAGGCGTCACAGCACGCGTGGAGCGAAGCGTCTTTGCGATGGTTGGTCGCGCCCGATCCGTCGTTCCCGTCGACCGTCCGCACGGATGGCGCACGGGTGGGACTGGCCGACGTAGCGATGATCAAGACGACCAGTGACATGTTCGCCGAGATGGACGACCGGTTCGGCGGCGAGCATGCGCGACAGTCCGTCGTCCAGTACCTCAGTCGGGATGTGGCGCCCCTGCTCAGGGGCCAGTACACGGAAGCTGTCGGCCGGGCGCTGTTCTCCACGGTCGCGGAGTCCACTCTGCTGGCCGGTTGGATGTCGTACGACGCGTGTCACCACGGCCTTGCTCAGCGGTACTTCCTCCAGGCGCTTCGTCTCGCCCAGGACGGCGACGACCGCCGGCTGGCGGGGAGCATACTGTCCGCGATGAGCCACCAGGCCACGTTCCTGGGCAACTACACCGAGGCCGCGACGCTCGCCCGCGCCGCACGCATGGGCATCTCTGGCGTGGCGACACCGACCCTGATGGCGCAGTTCCACGCGATGGAGGCCCGTGCCCTTGCCCGTACGGGTGACATCCGCGCGTGCGAACAAGCTCTCAGCGAGGCCACCAAGGCGCTGGAGAGCCGCAACAGCAGCGACGAGCCGGAGTGGATCACCTACTTTGACGAGGCCGAGCTGGCAGCCGAGGCCGCCCACTGCTTCCGCGACGTGAACAGCGCCCGCCGGGCCGTGGCCCACGCTGAGAACGCCATGAGCGGCAGCCACGTACGGAGCGACTTCTTCGCCACCATGGTCCTTGCCGACGCCCACCTACGGGCCGGAGACCCCGAGGAGGCATGCCGCGTAGCCCTTGATGCTCTTGATCTCGGCGAACAGCTCAAGTCAGCGCGCTGTGTCAGCTACCTCAAGGAGTTCCGGGACGGCCTGTCGGCAGTGGGAGAGACAGCCGCTGTCCGTTCCTTCCGCGAGCAGGCGAATGGGCACCGGCTGTGGGCCGCTACGGAGGGGCAGCGCAACGGAAGCCGCTGATCAGTAAGGCTGCCAATCCTTCCGGCTGCCTCCGGTCCGGATGCTGTCGACCCGCCGGGGGAACTCTTCCGCCGCCCTACTGTTCGTCGTCACCTGGTGCCCGAGCCACAGCGTCATCATCAGCTCGCGCACGTCAGCCAGCACCGGGTAGCCCGGCCAGTTCATGAGGTCGAATCCGTAGTGATGCACGAAGGACTCGTACTCGGTCCGCGTGTGCCAGCCGAAGCGCTCGTAGTAGAGGGAGGTGAGGACCAGGTCCCACTCACGAGGAGCCAGCGCGAAGCCGTCGAGGTCGATGAGGACAGCGCGGCCGGTCCGGTCGCGGAGGCAGTTCCCGACGTTGGCGTCTCCGTGGATCATCCCGAAGGGGAGAACGAAGTCCAAGCGGTCATACGCCTTGTTCAGCTCTCCGGTCCGCTCCTCCAGAAACGAGCGATCCGCGTCCGAGACGCCGTCACCGAGACCACGCAGCGAGTCCCACACCTTGCCGAACGGGTCGTAGTGCGGCAGCCCGAGCGACTTCGGCTCTTCCAGCCAGTGCAGCCGCTTCAGGAGGTCGGCCAGCTCGTCCAGGCGGGCGTACTCGACTTCGTCCTGAAGGTTCACCCAGTACGTGACGACGCGGCCACCGATGACGGCCGGCTGTTCCACGTCGCCCAGCACGCGCGTAGCGGGGAAGTCCTCCGTCTCCAGCCAGCGTGCGACCCCTACAGCCCGCTGCATCTCGTCCAGGGCATCGGTGTCCCGCGCGATCCGGACGACCACAGGCGCGGTCGACAGCCGGTACACCGCGTTGGAGCCCAGGCGCAGCAGTTCCGCGCCCGTAGGGTCGAGCCCCGCTGAGCGGCACGCCTCCCCCAGCACCGCGCCCGCCGACTCAGCAGTGAACTCCGCCGTCATGCTCGCGCCTCCCCGCCGCATAGATCATGTCGACGGTATCGCTTCGCAGTCGCCGCTTACAGAGCGCCCACGGCGTATGCGCGGCGTGACGCACCCCCAATCCAAGCCGATCAGCACGCCGACCTGCGCAGACGCGGAGAAGCACGTCGGCCTCCGGAGCCGTGTGCGCAGGTTCGAATCCTGCCGGGGGTACTTTGAACGAAGTGCCGAAACGCCCTGTGACCAGGTTGGACGCTGGTTGCGGGGCGTTTGTCGTATACGCGGTTCGTGACGGCCCGAGCCGGTAGGAGTCCGGTGAGGTGGTCACGCCGCAGCGGCGTCAGGGGCGGGCCGGGGCGTCAGGGACGGGCCAGTGGTGGGTAGACCAGGTCCAATCCGGGTCCTCTCGGGACACAGAACAGTCCCCGGAGTCCTCATCGTTGCCATCAACCTCGGTCGTCGCCGAGGCTCCGGTAACGAGGGGCTTCGGGGGCCTCGCCAGAGCCTGCGGGGATCTCCTGCCGATAGACGTCTCTATCGGCGGTGGGATTCTCCGGTTTTCTGGTCTATTACCCAGTTTCCACGTCACCTGACCCGTGTCAAGCGACCACCGCAATGAGAGGCGTTGAGCCTGGTCAGGCCCCCTCTGCAACCGTCGGCAGGCCGCGCGGGGCTACGGCCCGAGGGGGAGGCGTTCCCCGGCGACGAGGGGACCCGACAACGATGGGGCCCGGCGGCATCGCCAGGCCACCTGGAGACGGGACATCCGGGAAGAGGCGGTCATGACGGCGGAGGCGCGAACGGATTCGCGGGGTCGTCGGGGTCGTGAAGATCGACGCCCTGGCGCTCCAGCTCCTGCATGGCGGAACCGATCTCCCGCAAGCATGGGTCGCACAAGGTCATGCCGTAGTCGAGACCGGTCGCGCCACACTTCTTGCATGTGCCCATCTGCCAACTCCCCACCGGCCCGCAGCCTTTGAGCGCTACTGCGCCACACAGAAGGTGAAAAATACCTCACTGCGCGTATCAGCGACAGGTTGTTTGAAGGTCGGATCCCAGATCTGTGGCGGCAGTCCGTCCGGGCCGGTCACCTGCGGCTCCACGGTGACTCACGTCGCCACTTCACCGTGCGACTCCACGCCGGAGGCGGAGCTCTCACCGAACCGACAGCCCAGCACAGACGTAGGTGGTCCGGCGTCCGGGCCGGGGGGTCACGGCGGCACTGCCGGACCGGACTGTCGGCAGCAGCCGGCGCGGAAGCCGTCACGAAGGCGAGGCGTTGAGGCGGGCGGCCTGGCGGGTCAGGTGGGCACGTTCGGCGAGGTTGGGTGCCTTGCGGGCTGCTTCGGCGTACAGCCGGGCAGCTGTCCTCCGGTCGCCGGCGCGCTCGTGGAGATGGGCGGCGACCGCGGTGTGGCGGGGCAGCGAGGCGTCCAGGGCGGCGAGCGCGGCCAGCCCGGCGCGCGGGCCGTCGGCCTCGCCTACGGCGACGGCGCGGTTGAGCCGGACGATCGGGCTGTCGGTGAGGCGTGTGAGTTCGTCGTACCACTCGAGGATCTGCATCCAGTCGGTCTCCTCGGCGGTGGGTGCGTCGGCGTGGAGCGCCGCGATGGCGGCTTGGGCCTGGTACTCGCCGAGTCGGTCGCGGGCGAGGGCGGCCTGGAGGATCGCGATGCCCTCGGCGATCGCTCCGGTGTCCCACCGTCCGCGATCCTGCTCGGCGAGTGGCACCAGGCTGCCGTCGGGCGCGGTCCTGGCGGGGCGCCGGGCGTGGTGGAGCAACATGAGAGCGAGCAGCCCCGCCACCTCAGGGTGGTCGACGGCGGCCGCGAGCTGCCGGGTGAGCCGGATGGACTCGGCGACGAGGTCGATGTCACCGCTGTAGCCCTCGTTGAAGACCAGATACAGGACGCGCAGCACGGTGGCGAGGTCCCCGGGCTGGTCGAACCGTACTCCGGAGACGGTGCGCTTGGCCCGGCTGATGCGTTGCGCCATGGTCGCTTCGGGCACCAGATACGCCTGGGCGATCTGGCGGGTGGTCAGCCCGCCGACGGCGCGCAGTGTGAGCGCGACCGCGGACGACGGTGTCAGCGACGGGTGCGCGCACAGGAAGTAGAGCTGGAGCGTATCGTCCACGGAGCCGGCGGGTCCGGGGGCCGGTTGCTCCTCGACGAGGTCCTCGCGTCTGCGGCGCGCTGTGTCCGCCCGGGTGGCGTCGAGGAACTTGCGCCAGGCCACGGTGACCAGCCAGCCCTTCGGGTCCCGCACGGGGGGTCCGCCGCCGGGCGAGCCCTGCGAAGAGGTGGCGGCCCAGACGCGGAGGGCCTCGATGAGCGCTTCCTGCACGGCATCCTCGGCCGCCGCGAAGTCGGCTCCGCGGCGGACGAGGATGCTGAGCACGCTCGGCGTGAGGCGCCGGAGCAGGAGTTCGTCCATCTGTCAGGTCACTCCGTGACGGTGGGCGGCTCGGTCAGGAAGGGGCGCAGCTCGAGCCATTCGTGGATCGGCTTCCCGCCCGCGCCCGGGGCGGCCGACAGTTCCCCGGCCAGTTCGACGGCACGCTCGTAGCTGTCGACGTCGATCGCCATCCATCCGGCGATGAGGTCCTTGGTCTCGGCGAACGGGCCGTCGGTGACCGGCGGGCGGCCCTCGCCGTCGTAGCGGACGAATGTTCCCTCGGGAGCGAGTGCCTGGCCGTCGACGAACTCGCCGGTCTCCTGCAACCGCGCCGCGAAGTCCTGCATGTACTTCATGTGCGCCGAGATCTCCTCCGGCGTCCACTGGTCCATGCACACGTCGTTCACTGCGGCCGGGGCGCCGCGGTAGTGCTTGAGCAGCAGGTACTTGGCCATCGTGGTCCTCCTCGATGCGGGCGCGGTCTTTGTCGCCGCGTTCACAGTCTGTCGGGCTTCTGCTGAGTGTTCACAGCTTGTTCCGCATTCACAGTCTGTCCGGTGTTCACAGCCTGTTCCGCGTGTGCAGCTCGTTCCTGGTTGTTTCCGTGTTCATCCCGGGGACGGACCCGGTCCCGGGTTCTCGACATCCCTCGCCGAGATTTTTTCGGCTCTTTCCGGAGGAGCCGGGGCGGGCCGGTCCCGGTCCAGGCCCGAGGGGCCGGCCGGGTGGCCGCGACCGGTGGTGTCCATGGCCGCCGCCCGAACACGTACGAGGGGCGCCGCACACGTACGGGGGCGCCGCGCCGTGCCGTGGGCGAGCCGCGCCCGTGACAGGGCGGGCGACTTACGATGCGCGGTGCCGGTCGTGGCGGGAGGCGGGAGGAGCCGAGGGTGAGTGCGGAGTTCGCAGTGGTGCGCAGTGAGCAGCCCGTGGGTGAGGACGCGCGCGCCGCGATCCTGGCGGCGCCGGGGTTCGGGCGGTACTTCACCGATCACATGGCCTCGGCGACCTGGACCGCGGACGCCGGCTGGACGGGGCACCGGGTGGGGCCGCTGGAGCCGTTCCGGCTGCATCCGAGTGCGGCCGTGCTGCACTACGCGCAGGAGATCTTCGAGGGGCTGAAGGCCTACCGGCACGGCGACGGCAGCGTGTGGCTGTTCCGGCCGGACGCGAACGCGCGGCGGTTCGCACGGTCCGCGCGACGGCTGGCGCTGCCGGTGCTGCCCGAGGAGGACTTCGTCTCCGGTGTCACCGCGCTGGTGCGCGCGGACGAGCCGTGGGTGCCGGCGCCCGCGGGCGAGGAGAGCCTGTATCTGCGGCCGTTCATGTTCGCCTCGGAGGCGTTCTTGGGAGTGCGGCCCGCGGCCCGGGTCGAGTACGCGGTGATCGCGTCGCCCGCGGGGCCGTACTTCGCGTCGGGGGTCACCGGGGTCACCCTGCGGGTGAGCACCACGTACAGCCGGGCGGCGGAGGGCGGTACGGGTGCCGCCAAGTGCGGCGGGAACTACGCCGGGAGCCTGGTGGCGCAGCGGGAGGCCGCGGAGCACGACTGCGACCAGGTGCTGTACCTGGACAGTGCCGGGAAGGGGAACCTGGAGGAGTCGGGCACGATGAACCTCTTCCTGGTCACCTCGGACGGCCGACTTGTCACCCCGGAGCTGGGCACCATCCTGGAAGGCGTCACCCGCGACAGTCTGATGGTGCTGGCGGACCGGCACGGGCTGACTGTGGAGGAGCGTTCCGTCGGGGTCGGCGAACTGCGCGCAGGGATCTCCGACGGCACGTTCGTCGAGGCGTTCGCGGCGGGCACGGCCGCCGTGGTGACTCCGATCACCGGGTTCAAGGGCGAGGACTCGGGGGGCGGCGGCTACGCGCTCACCGTGGGCGAGGGGACACCGGGCAGGAAGACGCTCCAGTTGCGGGAGCATGTGCTGGACATCCAGTACGGCCGCGCAGGTGACGCACACGGTTGGTTGCACCGCGTGTGCTGAGCGGCGTCACCTGATCCGGCTTGCCCCGGCGGATGCGGGGGCGGTCTCGCGTCCTGGGCCGGGGGCACCGGGGCGCTTGCGGGGAGCGGCTGAGTCCGGCGACGTCCCTGCGGCTCGAGAGGCCCGGTCGTGATCGGAACGGTGGTTCGCGGGGAGGCGTCCGACCACTTCGACGCGCGCGTCCAGGTCCACGACGCACTGCGACGGCCGAGGCTTCACCGTGAGTCCACCAGCGCGTACTTCGCCGAGAGCACCGTCGCACGCCCGTGCTGCGGCAGGTGGGCGAGCGCCTGGCCGTGGAAGGTGCTGACCACACAGTCGCGCGGTGTCGCGTCGTAGACGGCTTCCTCGTCGGAGGGGGTGATCTGGTAGCCGGGTTCGGTGACACGCAGCCGCTGTTCGTGTGCCAGGGGCACGACCGCGAGCACTCCCCCTCCGGCGGTACGCAGTGCATAGCTCTCGCTGTGGCTGGGCCGCGACGGCAGGAAGCGTCTTCGGGCACGCTCCGGGCCCAGTTCGTCGTCGCGGTGGCGGTAGGTGCGGCGTGCTTCCTCGGTCACGGCGTTGGACGCGAGTGCCGCCGCCTCGCCGGTACCGCCGGTGCGCCACAGGTCCTCGTACGTCTCGGGGACATCGTGCGGGCGCAGGGGGCCGCTTCTGGTGAGGATCCCGGCCTCCGCCGCGAGGCCGGAGCGGGCCCTGGCGATCCGGGGCAGGGGCCCGTCCTGGAGAGGCAGCGCGGCGTGCAGCCGCCAGGCGGCCACAGCGCTGCCGGAGCTGTCGCCCGCCTCTCCTGCGGTGGCTTCCGGGCGCTCGTCCGTCCCGTTCCTGGCGAAGACCAGCACGGTGTTCTGCGGTTCGGGGGAGGTGCGGGTGGCTGTCACCATGAACCAGCGGCCTCCCGCGGGGATGTGGAACTCGGGCTTGCGGAAGCTGGTCGGGCGGGCGAACGCGGCGCGTTCGGTGCGCGGCAGTGCGTCGTACTGCTCGTATCCGGCCGTCGCACGTTCCAGCACGTTTCCGGCTGCGACGTGGGCCAGCAGGGCGGCGTCCCGCTTCCGGTCGGCGCGGGTCGCGACGCGCTCGTAGTGGTCGAGGATCCGGCGAGCCTGTACGGCGGTCACGGGGGCGCGCGGATTCGATGGTGCGCCGGTTCGGGTGTCACCGCCGCGTACGTCGCGATCGCCGGGCCCGGAACCGTCATCTCCGGTGAGGTGCCCTCCGGTGCAGCCCGCGGTGGGTGCGGCGAGGAGGACCACGGCCAGGACAGTGGCGGCGGTGGTCCGGAGGCGTTGGGACAGCCGCCGCATGGGCGGACGGCAGCAGGCACACATGGCGGAACTCCCGGTGCGGTTCCGAGGGGCGGTCACGGTCCGGGGGGCCGGGAGGAGACGGGTGCCGAGGCCCCGGACCTTCCGGTCCACGTTCCGGCAGGATGCCTCAACGGCCACGTCGGCTCAGCGGATCGGGCGAATTCGACCATGACGGCCGACCTGGCACGGCCCTCGTGGCCGGTATCGTTCGGCGGACTCCGCACTCCAGTGCTCTACTGCCCTTGCGGGGACATGACAGGCGCCCGCGCGATTTCTGCGACCACGGTGTGCATGCGGCTACGGAGTGAGCACGCTGCTCCCGAGGCAGGCATGTCGACCTCGGTGTGTCGGGCGCCGCCTCCGGCGCCACGAAGCCCGCGGCAGTCCGCTGCTCGGCTCCGGACCTTTCAGTGCCCGGTCTGCCCCGCACCCCTGTGGTGACGGTGGCCCGGCCCGTGCCGGTGCTCGCGATCCGCTCTGACGACAGCCACCGGACAGTACGCGTGGTGGAGCACCGCCTGGCTGACCGACCCGAGCAGCAGCCCCGTGAAGCCGCCCCGGCCGCGGGCTCCCACGACCAGCAGTTGCGCCTCCTCGCTGGCTGCGATCAGCGCCTGCCGGGTGTACTCCTGGACGAGCCGCGGTGTCACCCGGACATCTGGGTGCTGCTCGCGCCGGGCGCTGATGGCGGTCGTCAGCACGCGCTCCTCCTCGGCGCGGTAGAGGTCCACGTCGTAGTAGGTGGGCACCTGGATGCTCGGTCCCGCCGCGACGGGTCCGGTCCAGGCGTTCCAGTTGTGCAGTGCGACGAGTTCGGCACCGCGCAGCGAGGCCTCTTCGAAGGCCCAGCCGACGGCCGCGTCGCCCACCTCGGAGCCGTCCACTCCGAGCACTATTGGCCCGGCGGGGTGCTTCCTGCCGCGGGTGACCAGCACAGGGCACTCGGCGTGCGCGGTGAGGTAGACGGCGACGGAGCCCACCAGCAGTCCGGTGAAGCCGCCGAGGCCGCGGTCTCCGACGACGACGAGGTCGGCGTCGCGCGACTCGGTGGCGAGCACGGAGAGCGGCTCCCCCGCGATGACCGCGTGGCTGACCTCGACGGTCGGCTGGGAACTCGTCGCGCGCGCGGCGGCCTCCTCCGCGGTGCGGTGGGCGAGGTTGCGCAGCCCGCCCTCGGGCGGACCCATGGCGGACGGGCCGAGCGGGACCTTCATCGTCGGCCAGACGAACGCGTGCACCACGTGCAGCGAGCCGCCGCGGAGCTTCGCCTCGCGGGCGGCGACGTCGACGGCTTCCAGGCTCGACGGAGAACCGTCGACACCGACCACAACGGTCCCGCTCACGGCGGCGCTCCCTTCCGGGGCTCACCCGCCGCGCTGCGCAGCCATGGTCGGGTGCGTCCCTCCTGCGTCACTCCAGACATACCGCTCGCAGCCCTGGGCAGCAGCGCCAGAGGGCCCGAATGGGGCGGACCGGTCCGGGGAGAGCATGCGCGGCCCCGCACAGGGCCGGGGCCACGAACCAGGAGCCGGAAGAGGTCGGATCAGAGCCGGCCCGAAGGGCGGACGGGAGGCCGGAACGATCGGTTCCCGGCGAGGTCCCCGGCCGGGGTCAGTGGCCCCTTCCGGGCCGGGAAGCGGCCGGCGGTCCCCATCGCGGTACGGCAGGCCGCGAATCGGCGGCAGCCGGCGGTGGGGAGGCGCCGTCGAGGGTCAGCGGCTGACGCCGCGGTTTCCGAAAGCGGGGTTCAGCACGCCGACGACGTCGATGGTGTTGCCCACGACCTGCACCGGGACGGATACGGGCACCTGAATGACGTTGCCCGAGACCACACCGGGCGAACCGGTCGCGGCGCCGGTGGCACCCGCGTCCGCGAAGGCGGAGCCGGAGGCGGCACCCACTGCCATTCCGGCGCAGGTGAGAACCAGGGCGGCCTTCTTCGGGGTCTTCATGTGCGTTCCTCCACAGGGTTGTTCACGGCCCCGACTTGGCGCCGCGGACTGGTGAACGCGGCGGTACCGGCGGGGGCACGGGCGGGAGGCCCCCGTCCACCGATCGGCCGACGACGTGGCCGAGTCGCCCCCCGTGCCGTGCCGGGCGAGCGGGCTGTAGCTGCGAGCCGAGCGGGCACAGCAGGCGAACGGCCGGTCGAACAGATCGGGCGGACAGGCCAGGCGAACAGTCCGGGCCGATGAAACGAGTATCGGATCTGCGCAGGTCAGAGAGTCGTCGTCCGGGTGAACCTGCGCAACCAACCCCGAGCGGCCGAGTTGTCCAGTGCGCTCCGCGTCTGAGCTCCACATCAGGATTGGACTATCAATGATCAAGAACGCGTTGGCCACGGCCGCCGCTGCCACCGCCGTCGTCGGTGTCGCCGCCCCGCAGGCCATGGCCGTCGGCAACGACCACGGCACCACGACCGTGAACGGCAACGGCGCGTCCCAGATGTACGGCAACTCGGCCACCTACGGGAACTGGAGCCCCCAGTTCGCCCTCATCCAGGGCTCGCTGAACAAGCCCTGCATCGGCCTGCCGCTGAAGGGCAACGTCGGCTCCCTCGTGGGCCTGGTGAACGTCGCCGTCCAGGACCTCAACGTCCTGTCGAACCCGCAGAACCAGCAGTGCGTCGAGAACTCCACCCAGGCCAAGGGTGACGAGCCGCTCTCGCACGTCCTGAACGACATCCCCCTCCTCTCCGGAAACGGTGCCGGCAACCGCTGAGGCGGTTCCGACCGCGACCGGAGCGGAACGCGGGCAACAGGCCCGGGGCGCAGTGCGCCCCGGGCTTTGCGCTGTTACCAGGCCCTTTTCAGCCTTTCCTCGAGCATGCGAATCCCTGAGCGGGCCGAAAGCACCGACCTCCCCCGGCGGCACGGAGACGCGCACTGCGGGGCGGCGACCGGGAGGCGTGCCCTCCGGAGACAGGATCCGGGGATCAACAGCCCGGTCTGTGACCGGAATCGGCGCTCACGGCAGCGGGTGGCGTCGGAAACACATGCGCCCAGGCCGGTCGCACAATTAGACCGTCCGGGGGATAAGGGGCGGAATTCTGCATAACTCGTGTCGTACGGAACGCGGCATCGTTACGAATGGCAGCAGCGGAGTTGCGGGCGATGAGCCAGCACTCGTGGACATACGAAATCCGTGGTCCAACGAAACCCGCTTGAGAAAGGACTCCCACGTGAAGTACACGAAGGTCGCGACCGTCGCCGCCGGCACGCTGATGGCCCTTGGCACCGCCGCCGCTCCGGCCCTCGCCGACTCCGGCGCCCAGGGTGGGGCCGCGAACTCGCCCGGCGTCATCTCGGGCAACGTCATCCAGGTTCCGGTCCACGTTCCGGTCCAGGTCTGTGGCAACACCATCGACGTCATCGGGCTGCTCAACCCGGCGTTCGGCAACACCTGCGTCGCCGACTGACACTCCCCGCCCTCGTGAGCGGGAACCAGTTCGGACCGGCTCCGGTGCGTGGGGCGTGAGCCCGCGCGCCGGAGCCGTCCGGTCTCCTGAGACGCGGACGGAGACTGCGGGCCTTCCGCACCGTCCGCGCCTTCCGCACCAGAATGAGAGCAGGAAGAGACCATGCGAAAGGTCTTGAGCAAGAGCCTCCTGACCGCTGCCGCGACGACGGGGGTACTCGCCGGAGCCGCCGGGTACGCACAGGCCGACGCGGGAGCCGGCGGTGGCGCCGCCGACTCCCCCGGGGTGCTGTCCGGGAATGCGGTGCAGGCCCCGGTGCACGTACCGGCCAGCGTCTGCGGCAACACCGTGGATGTCATCGGTGTACTGAACCCCGCGTTCGGCAACAGCTGCGCCAACGGACACCACGAGACGGTGACCCCGCATCACCCGCCGCGGGCCGAGCCTCCGCGGCAGACCGAGGAGGAACCGCCGGAGCGCCCCGAGGGACGCACCCCGGACAAGCCCGCGGAGCCCGAGGAGAAGCCGGCCGAGGAGCCCGTCGAGGAGCGTGCTCCCGAGCAGCCGGAGATGCCCGAGGCCCCCGTCCAGGAAGCCGCCGTCGAGACCCCGGTGACGCCGCAGAGCGACGAGGCGCCCCAGGCGCTGGCGGAGACCGGCTCGGAGAGCGCCTGGACCGTCGGGGCCCTCGGTGCCGCCGCGCTGCTGGGCGGCACGGTGCTCTACCGCCGCTCGACAAGCCGCCGCGCCTGAGCGGACCGTGTCCGCACGCGTTCGCACCTCGGCAACTGCGGGGCGAAGGCGACGCGAAGGAATCGCGGAACAGTCCTCGGGGCTGTTCCGCGATTCTGTCTGCGGCTTTACGCGGGTCGGTGCGCGCCGCTCGCAGACACAGGGTTTCTCCCCGGCGGCCCCGTTCCCGGAGCTCCGCCGGAAAGCCGAAAACCTACCGGGAGAAGAAACACCCCATGAAGTACACCAAGACCGCCACCGCCGTCGTGGGTTCGGTGCTGGCGCTGGGCGCCGCGACGCCCGCTTCCGCCGACGCGCCCCCGGTGGGCCCGAATTTCAGCCTCAACGGCGCTCTCGACAAGGCACTCGCGAGCGGTGAGCTTCTCACCTATCCCCCGATCGGCGTCAAAGGTCCGCAGGTGGATGCCCTCGTGAATACCGTCGAGGAGACGACGAAGAACGGGGAGCTGACCAGCGACCAGAACCTGCTCGGCGGTCTACCGCTACTCGGGTGACCGGTACCGCCTGGCGAACGGATTTCCTCGTCACGAGGGATTCCGGGGATTCACCATTCAGGTGAAAAAGAACAACTCATGAAGCGGAAGACAGTTGAACCCGACGTCCCAGACTTCCGCACTCTTCGAAGAGGAACGGTAATACCCATGATGAAGAAGGCTCTGTCCACCGCTACGGTGGCCGTTTCGCTCGTCGGCGTCTCCGCGCTGGCCGCCCCGCAGGCGCTGGCCGTCGGCAACGACACCGGCACCACCTCGGTGAACGGGAACGGCGCCGACCAGAGCTTCGGCAACGCCGCCACCTACGGCAACGGCAGCCCGCAGTTCCAGGCCGTCCAGGGCACCCTGAACAAGCTCTGCGTCGGCCTGCCGGCGAAGGTCAACGTCGGTTCGCTGGTGGGCCTGATCAACGTGGCCGTCCAGGACATCAACGTCCTGCACAACCCGCAGAACCAGCAGTGCTCGGACAACTCGACCCAGGCCAAGGGCGACGACTCGCTGTCGCACATCCTGGACGACATCCCGGTCCTGTCCGGGAACGGCGAAGGCAACCGCTGACCCACCGGGCCACCGGCCCGACCGCGGTCCGCGTCCGACGGATCCGCACGGAGAAGTTCCGTACATGAAGAAGCCACCGGCATCCAGCCGGTGGCTTCTTCATCTGGGGCCGCCGCTGCGCGGCATTTGCGGCGCCCCGCTCAGCGCGGCAGCGCGTCGATCACGCCGTTGGCGACCGGACCGACGAGCGGGAGTTCACCCAGGGAGGCACCGCGGGCGAGCGGGCCGGTCAGCGCGGCGGTGCTCACCGCGCGGAAGTCGGCGACCTGGGTGCCCACGGCATTGTCCAGGGGGTCCGTACCCGTGTTGGCCAGCGGGTCGAGTTGGAGGCCGGTGACCGTCTCCAGGGTCCTGGCGAGGGCGATTCCGGTGCCGCGCACCGTTTCCCTGGCCGGCGCCGCGAGACCCTCGGCAGCGGATCGGGCCGCCACGGCGCCGCCCCTGCCCGCCGCGTCGAGGTCCTCGGCCACACCGCTCTTCTCGGCCGTGCCGCCGTGTTCCGCCGCCATCGCCGCCTGGCCGCCGGAACCGAGCGCGGCGGCTCCGAGGACCGTCGCGAGAAGTCCGGCCCGCAACAGGACGCGCTGTGAGGGGGCCCTGTGACGGGCAGGTCGGGAGTTCAGCATGTGTCACCACCGAGTACGAGTCGTACGGAAAACGGGACCACAAAGTGTCACCGTGCGGCTCCACACAGTAGTCGACCGTTTCCGCAGGGCTCCACTCCGGCGGAGCCACGGCCGGGGTACCGGCGTCAGCGCGCCGATGACGCACAGGCGAGCGACCCTGCCCCCGGCGGCGTACTCACGGACCGGAGGGTGGTCATTGCGGGTGATTCGGGTTCCGTCCGGCTCCCCCGTCGCCGCTAGGGTGCCGGTCCATGACCTCCCCCCATGCCGCCCCGGGCGGCATCCAGCAGCAGCAGTTCGGCACCCTGACCGTGATCGGCTGGGCGGGCGAGTACGAGGACGGACGGGACATGGCCTTCCTGCTCGCCTACTCGCTCGGCGACGGCACGGACGGCCCGCAGGCGGTTTCCCGTGCGATGCGGCAGCTCGCCCAGGAGGTCGGACTGCCGGTGGGTGAGGTGGTGAACGCCGCCGAGAACCGGAACTTCCCGGTGACCCTGCTCGTCGAGGGCGGGCAGGCCGTACTGCGGATGCCGAAGCTGACGGCGCAATACGTGGCACCGCCCCAGTGGCTCACAGCGGCACAGGAGCGTGGACTCGTCTACTTCATGCTCGCGAGCACTCCCTGGCCACAAGCACGCCCGGGTGTCGAGATCGGCGAGCAGGCCCTGCGGGAGTTCGTCAGCGAGGAGATGATGTCCACCGCCGCCCACTGCATGCTGCCCGTGCGGGGGTTGGCGGGCTGAACCCCGCCGCCCGGTCGCGCTCGCGTGACCGGGCGGCGAGCGAGGGACGAACGGCCGGCGGACGGCGGAGCACCAGTCAGGCGCACGCCTCCAGCTCGGGGTCGACAGGGGCACCTGTGAGCCTGTTGGCCAGGGTGGAGAGGGTGTACGCGCCGATCCCCAGGACGACCTCCAGCGCCTGCTCCGGCGTGTAGCCGTGTGCGGCGAAGGTCTTCAGCGCCTCCTCTCCGACATCCCCCGCCCGGTCCAGCACCCGCAGGGTGAACACCCGCACGGCCTCGAGGCGTTCGTCGGGGAGCGGACGGGCTTCGCGCAAGGCAGCGATCAACGCCTCGTCCGCCTGCAGGGCGCGCAGCTTGCGGGTGTGCATGGCGACGCAGACGTGGCACCTATTGCGGGTAGCGACGGTGAAGACGACGGTCTCGCGCGCCTGCGGGTCCAGGCTGGTGGCTTCGAAGGCGGCACTGATCCGCATGAACGCCTCAAGGGTGTGCGGCGAGGCGGCGAGGCGCGCCACCGCAGCGGGCAGGAATCCGAGGCGCTGCCGGGTGGATTCCATGATGCGGCGTGAACCGTTCGGCGCCGACTGCGGGGTGAGATCCGGGAAGGTCGCTTCGGGCACGGCGGGCCCCTCTCCTAGAATGGTCAACGTGGTTGTCGAAAAAAAGGTAAACCAGGTTGTCGAATCTGTCGAGTGCGGGGCCCGTCATGGCTGACCGGGAACGGTGGGGCTTCGAGCTGCCGCTGCTGCTGTTCGCCGGCTTCCGGTCGCTGATCGACCAGTTGCACGCCGAGCTGGCCGACCACGGACACCCCGAACTGCGCCCCGTGCACGGCTTCGCGATGCAGGCCGTGGGGCGGGACGGGGTGACGGCGAGCGAACTGGGGCGACGGCTCGGCGTCTCCAAGCAGGCAGCGGGCAAGACGGTGGACCGGCTGGCGGTGCTGGGCTACGCGGAACGGGTCTCCGACCCCGCGGACGCACGGCGCAAGCTGGTACGGCTCACGCCGCGCGGCCAGGACGCGCTGGTGCTCTCCGGCGCGGTCTTCGAGGAACTGCGCGGGCAGTGGGCGGACCGGCTGGGGCAGGAGCGCCTGACGGAACTGGAGGACGCGCTCGAGGCAGTGGTGGGGCCCGCCGCGTTCGGTCTGGACGCGGCAGGATGGTTCGGGGACTGACCAGCCGATCCGGCCCCCGCCCGCCCCTCCCGGCGGAAGCTGTACCCCTCCGCGTCCTCGCGGCGAGGCACGGTCAGCACTCCAGCTCTTCCGGCCGGCGCCCGGTGGCAAGCAGCTCCGGCCGGAAGAGCCCGTCAGGCTCCACCGGGGCCGCCCCGGGCCCCACCCCCGCCGCTCCCCGGCCCGGCGGAGCCGCCGGACTCCTCGTCGTCGACGATCTCCGCGTCCACCACGTCCTCGTCCCCAGGCGTGCCTCCCTGAGATGACCCCTCACCGGCCGTCTGCTGCCCCTCCGCGCCACCGGTCGCCCCGCTCTCCCGCGCCTGCGCGTACATCGCCGTGCCGATCTGCTGCGCCGCGGCAGCGGTACGGTCGACGGCCTCGCGCAGCGTCGCGGTGCGCTCGGTGGCGCGGGCCGGATCCTCGGGCGTCTCGGCCAGCCTCGCCCGGAGGTCGGCGAGGGCCGCCTCCGCCTCGGAGCGGGTCTCGCCCGGCACGGTGCCCGGACCGGTGTCGGCGAGCAGCCGTTCGGTCTGATGTACGAGTTGCTCGGCCTGGTTGCGCGTCTCGGCGGCCTCGCGGCGCCGCGCGTCCTCCTCGGCGTACTGCTCCGCCTCGTGCACCATCCGCTCGATGTCGTCACGTGGCAGTGCAGACCCGCCGGTGACCTGCATCTTCTGTTCCTTGCCGGTGCCGGTGTCCCTGGCGGAGACGTGCATGATCCCGTTGGCGTCGATGTCGAAGGTGACCTCGATCTGCGGGACGTTGCGCGGCGCCGGGGGCAGGCCGGTCAGCTCGAACACTCCCAGCTTCTTGTTGTAGGCGGCGATCTCCCGCTCGCCCTGGAAGACCTGGATCTGCACCGACGACTGGTTGTCCTCCGCGGTGGTGAAGGTCTCCGAGCGCTTGGTCGGGATGGTGGTGTTGCGCTCGATCAGCTTGGTCATGATGCCGCCCTTGGTCTCGATACCGAGGGACAGCGGGGTGACGTCCAGCAGCAGGACGTCCTTGACCTCGCCCTTGAGCACACCGGCCTGGAGCCCGGCGCCGATGGCCACCACCTCGTCCGGGTTCACGCCCTTGTGCGGATCCCGGCCCGTGAGGTTCTTGACCAGGTCCGTCACCGCGGGCATCCGGGTGGAGCCGCCGACCAGGATCACGTGGTGGATGTCGGACAGCTCCACTCCGGCGTCGTCCACCGCCTGGTGGAAGGGGGCCCTGCAGCGCTCCAGCAGGTCCTCTGTCAACTGCTGGAAGCGGGTCCGCGTCAACTGCTCCTCCAGGTGCAGCGGCCCCTCGGAGGTCGCGGTGATGTAGGGCAGGCTGATCGTGGTCTCGGTGGCCGAGGAAAGCTCGATCTTCGCCCGCTCCGCGGCCTCACGGAGGCGCTGCACCGCCATCCTGTCCTGGGACAGGTCGACGCCGTGCGCGTTCCTGAAGCGTTCGACCAGGTGGTCGACCACACGCTGGTCCCAGTCGTCACCGCCCAGGAGCGTGTCCCCCGCGGTGGCCTTGACCTCCAGGACCCCCTCGCCGATCTCCAGCAGCGACACGTCGAACGTCCCGCCGCCCAGGTCGAAGACGAGGACCGTCTGCTCCTCCTCCCTGTCGAGACCGTAGGCGAGGGCTGCGGCGGTCGGCTCGTTGACGATGCGCAGCACCTCCAGTCCGGCGATCTCGCCGGCCTCCTTGGTGGCCTGCCGCTGCGCGTCGTTGAAATACGCGGGGACGGTGATGACGGCGTCGGCGACGTCCTGGCCGAGGTAGCTCTCCGCGTCCCGCTTGAGCTTCTGCAGCACCCGGGCGGAGATCTCCTGAGCCGTGAACGACGTCCCGTCGATGCTCCCGGACTCCGGGAAGCGCCAGGCGGCCTCCCCCATATGGCGCTTCACGGAGCGCACCGTGCGGTCGACGTTGGTGACCGCCTGCCGCTTGGCCACCTCGCCGACGAGCACGTCGCCGCCCTTGCCGAACGCGACCACGGACGGCGTCGTCCTGGCGCCCTCGGCATTGGCGACGACCACGGGTTCACCGCCCTCCAGGACGCTGACCACCGAGTTCGTGGTGCCGAGGTCGATTCCGACAGCGCGTGCCATGGCCGTCCTCCTCTGGAGCCTCAGGAGCGCCGGCCTCCGCGAGCCGTGGAGTGCCGGGTGGGCTACACCTGAGTCTTGCCTTCCTCGATGGCTTCGGCCACCTCAGCCGTCCGTTCGGCTTCCTCGGCGGCGAAGCGCTCGGCGTCCAGCTTCTCGGCGATCTCCTCGTCCTGGGCCATCAGCAGGTCGAGGTTCTGGTCACCCATCTCGAAGACGCCCATGTCGACGTAGGCGCGCTGCAGGCGTTCGCCCCACAGGCCGATGTCGCGCACACAGGGCACGATGCGGCTGAAGAGCAGCTTGCGGAAGAGCTGCAGATACTCCGACTGCTCGCTGAAGGTCTCCGCCTCCGCGCGCGGGATACCGAAGTTCTCCAGCACCTCGACGCCCTTGAGCCGGTCACGCATCAGGTAGCAGCCCTCGATGACGAACTCCTCGCGCTCCCGCAGTTCCGCGTCGGAAAGCTGCTTGTAGTAGTCGCGCAGCGCCATCCGTCCGAAGGCGACATGGCGGGCCTCGTCCTGCATGACGTAGGCGAGGATCTGTTTGGGCAGCGGTTTGTCGGTGGTGTCCCGGATCATGCCGAAGGCGGCCAGGGCCAGTCCCTCGATCAGCACCTGCATGCCCAGGTAGGGCATGTCCCAGCGGGAGTCGCGGAGGGTGTCGCCCAGGAGCGACTGGAGGTTGTCGTTGATCGGGTAGAGCATGCCGACCTTCTCGTGGAGAAAGCGGCCGTAGATCTCCGCGTGCCGGGCCTCGTCCATCGTCTGCGTGGCGGAGTAGAACTTCGCGTCCATGTCGGGCACCGACTCCACGATCCGCGCGGCGCACACCATGGCGCCCTGCTCGCCGTGCAGGAACTGGCTGAACTGCCAGGAGGCGTAGTGCCGCCGCAGCTCGCCGCGCTCGGCCTCGTTCATCTTGTCCCAGTAGGCCGTACCGTGCAGCGTCATGGCCTCATCAGGTGTGCCCAGCGGGTCGTAGGGGTCGACCTCCAGGTCCCAGTCGATGCGGCGCTGCCCGTCCCACTGCTTGTCCTTGCCCTTCTGGTACAGCGCGAGCAGGCGGTCGCGACCGTCGTCGTACTCCCAGGAGAAGCGGGCGTTGCCGGAGGCGGGGACCTGCCAGAGAGGGGCGTCGGTTGCGTGCACATAGAGATCGTGTGTGGACACGGACATCTCCTTCAGTCACGGACTGCCCGGTGCGGGTGGATAGTTGGCAGGCTCACACGCGGGTTACTGCCCGGTCAACAAGTTGCGCGCAAGGGATTGACGTCCTTGCTGACGCGCAGTCTCATAAGGGAGGACAGTAGATGTGACCGCCGGTAACGCGCATGGACCACCGGCGCCGCCCGACGAAGAGGTGCCCCAGCATGACCACAGCGCCTGACACCGCAGAGAAGGAACACGAGGTGCTCAAGGACGCCCTCGGCCTGCTCAAGGACCGCGAACAGGTCGCCGAGCGCCTCCTGGAGTCCTCCCGGAAGCACTCCTTCGACCCGGACACCGAACTGGACTGGGATGCCCCCTTCGAGGACGGCAAGTGGTTCTGGCCACCGGAGTTGGTGTCGCTCTACGACACCCCGCTGTGGCGAAGGATGTCCGAAGAGCAGCGGATGGACCTGGCCCGGCACGAGGCGGCGTCACTCGCGTCGCTGGGCATCTGGTTCGAGGTCATCCTGATGCAGCTACTGGTGCGGCACATCTACGACAAGCCGCTGACCAGCAATCACGTCCGCTACGCGCTGACCGAGATCGCGGACGAATGCCGGCACTCGATGATGTTCGCACGCATGATCAAGCGGGGTGGTGCACCCGCGTACCCCGTCTCCAGGCTGCATCACAACATGGCCCGGCTGCTCAAGACGATCTCCACCACACCCGGCTCGTTCACCGCGACGCTGCTGGGCGAGGAGATCCTGGACTGGATGCAGCGGCTGACCTTCCCGGACGAGCGCATCCAGCCGTTGATTCGCGGCGTGACCCGGATCCACGTCATCGAGGAGGCCCGGCACGTGCGCTACGCGCGCGAGGAACTGCGCCGGCAGATGGTCAGCTGCCCCCGCTGGGAGGCGGAACTGACGCGGGTCAGCTCCGGCGAGGCCGCCCGGGTCTTCTCCATCTCCTTCGTCAACCCGCAGGTCTACGAGAACGTCGGCCTGGACAGGAGGGAGGCCGTCGCCCAGGTGAAGGCCAGCGGCCACCGCCGCGAGGTCATGCAGAACGGCGCCAGGCGGCTGACCGACTTCCTGGACGAGATCGGCGTGCTGCGCGGCGTGGGCAGGAAGCTGTGGGTCAGCTCGGGACTGCTGGCCAAGTGAGCGCCCCGGGCGGGCGACGTCGGTGACGGCCACCGGTGAGGGCCGCGTGAAGCCCCGGTGAGGAACTCCGGCGCACGCGGAGGACACCGGTGGCCGTCGGGCGGTTACGCTGCCTGCATGAGCAGTAGCGGCACCGCCCCGGCGTATCGCAGGCTGAGTGTGCAGGAGCGGCGCAGCCAACTGCTCGGACACGCGCTGGGCCTGTTCGCACACCGACCCCCCGAGGACGTGTCACTGGACGATGTCGCAGCCTCTGCCGGGGTGTCGCGGCCCCTTGTCTACCGGTACTTCCCCGGAGGCAAGCAGCAGCTCTACGAAGCGGCCCTGCGCAGCGCCGCCGACCAGCTCGAACAGTGTTTCGCCGAGCCGCCGTCCGGGCCGCTGACCACTCGTCTGTCCCGGGCCCTCGACCGATACCTGGGCTTCGTCGACCAGCATGACGCGGGGTTCATGGCGCTGCTGCAAGGAGGCAGCGTGGTGGAGACCTCCCGGACGGACGCCATGGTCGACGAGGTCCGCAGGGACGCGGCCGACCAGATCCTCGCTCATCTGGCGGCGGACGGGGACGGTGGGGGCCGCGGATCGCCGCGGCTGCGGATGGCGGTGCGCACCTGGATCTCGGCGGTGGAGGCGGCCTCGTTGATCTGGCTCGACGAGGGCAAGCAGCCGCCGCTGCCGGAGCTGCGCGACTGGCTGGTGGACCACTTCGTCGCGGTCCTCACCGCCACGGCGGCCGGAGACGCCCGGACTGCGGCCGCGACCCGTCGGGCTCTGGCCTTGGAGGAGCCCGACGGCGCCGTCGCCGATCTGGTCGGCAGAGTACTGCCGGTGGTCGCGGAGTCCGGGCATCTGCTCCCCGGCTTTGCGGGACCGCCTGAGACTTAAAGATGGCTTGAAGTCTGAGCTAGGCTGCGGTCATGCCGACTCAGCTCTCATGGAAGGCCCCGGAAGCCACCGTCGGAGAACTGGCGGAACGCGCGGGCGTCGCCGCCTCGACGCTGCGCTTCTACGAGCGCGAAGGGCTCATCCACAGCCGTCGCACCTCCGGCAACCAGCGGCGCTACAGCCGCGACACCCTGCGCCGCGTCGCCTTCATCAGGGCCTCGCAGCGCCTCGGCATCCCCCTCTCCGCCATCCGCGGGGCGCTGGCCCTGCTGCCGGAGGGCCGGACGCCGACGCGCGAGGACTGGGCCGTCGTCTCGGAGTGCTGGCGGGAGGACCTCAACCAGCGGATCGCCCTCATGGAGCAGCTCCGCGACCACCTCACCGACTGCATCGGCTGCGGCTGCCTGTCGCTGACCTCGTGTGCGCTGGCCAACCCGCAGGACAGGCTCGGCGAGCAGGGCCCCGGCGCCCGCCGACTCAGCCAGCCGTGCGGCCCCGAGCCCGCGCACGGTGACGCGTCCGGCTGCCGCGGCGGTGCAGTCCCCGGTCGTGCGGCCGAAGGGAACTGAGGCGGTGCGCAGTGAGGAGACCGCTTTTCGCGGCGGGCCGCTCGACGGGCGGACGCTGTCGGTGCCGCTGGGTCCGACCGGCAGACCGCCGCGCAGCTACGAAGTACCGGTACCCGATCCGGAGGGCGGCCCGACGGTCGTCCATGTCTACCGGCTGGAGCCTGCCGCGCTGAACAAGCTGGGGCTGCCACGGGGCTGGGCGTACGTCTACGAACCCGAAGGGCGACCGGCGAGAGGTCCTCTGCAGCGGTTGCCGTGGCGCAGGCGGCGCGAACGCTGAAACCGGTCGATGCGGGTACGCGGACCGGGTGGCACGGGTACTCGCACCGGGTGGCGCGAGGTCGGCATCGGTGGCACGGCGAAGGGCGTCCGGAAGCGGCCCGGCTCGAGGCCCGATGCCCTCCGGAAGGCTTCCGGGATGCGGCGGCTCCGGCCACGGGCGCGCGATCAGCCTGGACAGGGCGGCGGCGAGGGGGTTTTCTGCCGACGTGATCGAAGGCATCGCGCGGCTGCGCGAGACGGACCCCCGGCAGCTCGGTCCCTTCCGGCTCTTCGGGGTCCTCGGGCGCGGCGACGCCGGCAGTGTCCATCTGGGCAAGGGCGTCCCGGGACGAGGCGGGCGCAAGCGGGCGGCGGCGGTCCGCGCCGTGCGGCCCGAACTGCTGCGCGATCGACAGCTGCGGGCGCGGCTGCGCCGGCAGACGGCCCGCATCGCGGAAGCGGTGGACAGTCCCTTCGTGGCCGGCGCCTTCGGCTGCGAACTCGACAGTGAGCGCCCGTGGATCGCCGAGGCGTTCGTGCCGGGCGTGCCGCTGTCGGCGCTGGTCGCCGCCTACGGTCCACTGCCGGAGATGTCGGTCCGCGCGCTGGGCGGCGGCCTCGCCCGGGCCTTGGCCGCGCTGAACGCGGCAGGAACCGCGCACGGTCACCTGCGGGGCTCGGATGTGCTGCTGACAGCCGCCGGGCCGCGCCTCGTGGGCCACGGTCTCGCGCTGGACAGCTCCGGCTCGGGGGCGTCGGCCGGCAGCGCCGAGGACGTCTTCGCGCTGGGTGCCGTGCTGGGACTGGCTGCGAGCGCGCGCCACCCGTTCACGGGAACCCCACTGCCCACGTCCCGCGAGGACCCCGACCTGAGCGGGGTGCCCGACGCGCTGTGCGTGCCGCTGCTGGCGTGTCTGCACAAGACCCCCGAGTCCCGGCCGCACCCGGAGTCCCTGGCCCGCGCCTTGGACCTCTCCGGAAGCGCGACACGTCCGGCGCGGGAGTGGCTTCCGGACCCGTACCTCCATGAGATCGGCCGACTCTCGGAGACGGCACGGGCGCTGATCGGACGTCGGGGCTGGAGCCGCTGACCGGCTGCCCCCGGCCTCCGGCCGACGGCACCGCTGTCCCGGGAAGGCGGCTCCAGCTCGACGGGGGCAAGTGGCGGGGGCGAGGTCGAGATCCCCCCACACGTTCGGGTGATGTGGAGCCGGTCGCCGTCGCTGGACACGGTGTGGGAGTGGGGGTAGGAGCAGGGCGGTTTCGGTACCCCGAGACCACAGCCCTTCCGGCGCACCGTTCCGACCAGCCATGCAGCGCCTCCTCCCGAGGACGACCGGCTCGGGCCCCGCTCCCGACTGACGGGAGGACCGGCCGCGGCCGGGGCGGGGCGCGGGCGTGGCGGCCTCTCGATCGGGTGAGAGCCGTGCGCCCAGCCGCGCAGCTCGCCCTGAGCCGGGGGTCGCGGCCGTGCCACGATCGCGGCAGAGCGGTCGAGGACGGGGAGACGCCGCTCGGGAACGAGGTGCGCGGTGTTGAGGGTGTTGCGGGAGGCCGGGGCGCGACGGACGTGCGGAGAAGGGCCGAGCGCCGGGGCCCGGCCGAGGGTCGGTGCGATGTCGGCGGGGCTCGTACTGGCTGCCGCGGCCGTGCTGGTGCCCGGCGCGGTGGTGGACGCCGGCGCGGTACCGGTGGCGGGGGCGCAAGCGCCCGGTGCTCCGCGGCCGGGCCCGGAGCCGGGACCGCCGAGCGCGCGGCACGGATCCGTCGGGGAACTGCTGGGCGAGCTGAGCGTGCTGTACCAGCGCACGGAGGAGGCTTCGGAGGCGTACAACGGCACAGCGGAGAAGCTCAAGGCACAGCGCGCGACGGCCCGACGGACCCAGGCCGAACTGGGTCGGGCCCGTTCGGTGCTGGCACGGGAGCGGCGACGCGCAGGTGAGCTGGCCCGGCAGCAGTACCGGAGCGGGGGTACGGGAATCCCTCCGGCGGTGCGGATGCTGCTCACGCGGAACCCCCACCGGCTGCTCGATCGAGGGCACCTGCTCCAGCGGGCGGCGGACGACCAGGCCGACACGCTGCGCAGGCTCGCGCAAGGACAGCGCCGGCACACGGCCGCGGTCCGCAAGGCGCGTGCGGCGGTGAGTCGGCAGGAGCGGCTGGCGGAGCGCAAGAAGCACCAGCGCAACGATGTGCGCGAACGGCTGCGGAAGGTCGAGGGGCTGCTCTCGTCGCTGACCGGAGAGCAGCTCGCCCGCCTGAACGCCCTCGAGGGCGAGCGTACGGACGCGGCGCAGCAGAAGTTGGTGGCCGGGGGCGCGCTGAATCCCAGCGGCGCCGGCCGACCCGCTTCCGCGCAGGGACAGAAGGCGCTCGACTGGGCGCTGGAGCAGATCGGCAAACCGTATGTGTGGGGTGCCGAGGGGCCGGGAGCGTTCGACTGCTCGGGGCTCACCCGGCAGGCGTGGCACCATGCGGGCCGGGAGATCCCGCGTACCAGCCAGGGGCAGTGGCGACAGCTGCCGAAAGTGGAGCTGGCCGAACTGCGCCCGGGCGATCTGGTGATCTATTTCGAGCGTGCGACGCATGTGGCCCTGTACGCGGGAGGGGGACGGGTGGTACAGGCCCCACGCCCCGGAAGCGAGGTGAGACTGACCGACCTCGCCGTGGACCCGCCCATCGGCGCGGTACGGCCGGACGGACGGCGCGCATGAGGCGGGCGGCCTTGAGGCGGGCCCGAGCCGCGGAGGGGGTCCCGGCCACGGGCTCGTCCACCGAGCCGGCCACGGCCCCGGCGTCAGTCCAGCTCGGCGAGGAGCACCGTGGCATCGTCGTGCTGTTTGCCGCTCCGGGGTGCCGATTCCGACTCGGCGGTCCGCACGCGCCGGACGAGGGCGCGCGCCCCTTCCTTGCGCACGAGAGCGAGGAGTCCGGCCCAGTCGCCGAGGTGGAAGGTCTCCGTCCAACGCGTTGCGCCGTCGGTGGCGGCGAGCAGGGCGTGGACCTCGCGCCTGGGGTGACTGCCCGTCACCGCGTACGCGGTGACACCCGGATCGGCGGCAGCCGTGTGGAAACCGCTGCCGTCCGGCGCGTTGCGCAGCGCCTCGACAGCGTCCACGTAGGCCCCGCGATCGGATTCCTCGCCGGTCATTCGGGCCCGCTCGCGCAGGGTGCGCACACTGGCGGGCAGTTCGGCCAGGCGCCGGTCGAGAAGCGGCTGCACCGCGCCGTCGGCGGTCTCCAGGAGGAGCGCGGAATCGGAGAGCACCAGGTGCTCGACCCGCTCCTCGTCCCAGCGGGCGGCGACGACGGTTGCCTGAGGGGTGCGGGGGTGAAAAAGATCACATGTGTCGCGATGAGCGTCCCGGGTCCGGACGACGGCGGCACCGAGGCATTCGGCCAGCGGCATGTCCCGGCGTGTCCCCGCCAGTTCGAGCAGCGCGCCCCCGAGCCGTGCCACGAACCACGGCACCCCGTGGCGGCAGCCGTCCTCCGCCGGTGGGGTGACCCCGTCCAGCACCACGAGCGCTCCGCCGCCGACAGCGGGAACGGCGGCCGACACGTAGTCCTCGTTGAGGCGTTGGGGGCTGCCGGGCTCGGTGACCATGTCGATGCGCATGGCCCGCAGTCTGCCCGACAGCGGATCACCGCAGCGCCGAGGACTGCCGGGCAGCTCACCGCCCGTCGGATCCGGCGGGCGGGAGGGGCACCGGGAGCCCTCCGCCCGGCGCCACTCCCGGGTACGCGCGTGGGCCGGAAGGCCGGAAAGCGACCGGTTGCCGAACGGAACCGATTCCTCCGCACAGTGCGGCAGGCATCCTGCCAGGACCGCGCACGGATTTCCAACCAGTGCCCGAGGGACGGACATCGCCCGGCTCGGGCCGAGTTGTTCCGCCGCCGAGGAGTGATGTTCACTCCTTCGGGTGGCCCAGCAGGGGATTCTCACCCGCCTCAGGAGCGCACTGCCAAGGTCGGTCGTCGAGTGTGGGGACACCGCTGCCGAGCGCCGCGCGTCCAGGGGCCCGGAGAGGTAGCTGGGGACGGAAGGACGCGGAGGGTGCCGGCGCGGGGGCGGGGCCACCCTCTCGCCACACACGTTGGACTGTGCCGCCCGGGCTCCGGGAGAGGCGGGACGAGATTGCGAGTGCGGGTGCGGAAGAAGCAACGTCTCAAAGCGGACGTTCCCCAGGCAACGGCGACCGGCACCGGCGCCACCGGGGAAGCGGAAGCCACAAGGAGCGCGGAACCCCCCGCTGCGGCGGACACGGAGGCCCTCACCCCTGCGGGCCGTCGGCGCGGGCGGGCGCGCAACCGGCTGCTGGTGTCCGTCGCGGTGGGAGCCGTGGCGGTGGTGGCGGCCGGCGCACCCACCCTCGTCGCCGGTTCCCGGGACGCCGCCGACGCACAGGATCTCGTCGACCTGGCGCGGCTCGACCAGCAGGCCATCGCCCTGTCCCATTCCCTCGCGGACGAGCGCGACGGAATGGTCGAACGCCACGCCGCGGACGGCGGCGGAGACAAGAGCGGCGCGGGCGTCGGCGAGGCCCAGCAGAACCGGGTGGACCGGCTGGCCCGCGAGCTGCGCACGGCGGCGGAAGCGGCGCCGTCGGGGCCCGCGGGATCGTCCGCCTCCCCGGCCTCCATCGTCCAGGCGCTCGAGAAGCTGCCCGGAGTCCGGCAGCGTGCTCTGGCGGGCAAGGGCGACCCGCTGGACTCCTATGACGCCTACTCCGAAGTCATCCAGACCCTCCGCCGCCTCACCCGCGGTATCGCCGACGGCCTGCCCGCACGGGCGGCCGACCGGACGGCGGCGGCCCTCCCCGACCTGGCCCGCGCCGTCGACCAGGCGTCGGCCACCCGCGGGCTGCTGGAAGCGGCCCTCGCGGGGGAGGGCTCCCAGCGTGCGCTGGTCACTGCTGCCGGGCAGGCCCGGGTCCGGGAACAGGCGGCCCTGGCGGACTTCGAGGAGACGGCCGACACCGAGGCACGCGACCGATACCGCACGACCGTGAACGGTACGGACGTGAACGTCGCCGAGCGCTACCTGAAGTCCGTCACCGCGCAGAACCGGCTCACTCCCGGTACCCGCGCGCTGGACCAGGAGCGGTTCGACAGCTCCGTCTCGGCCCGCCTCGCTCATATGCGCGGGGTGCAGTCGTCGTTCGCTGCGGCGGAGACCGAACGGCTGGAGAAGCTGCGGGACGACGACGTGACAGCACTGCAGCTGCGCGCCGGGCTGGTGGGGGGCTGCCTCCTGCTCGCCGTCGCCGTCAGTGTCGCGGTCGCCCGCTCGCTCACCCGCCCGCTCTCGGTGCTCAAGCGCGGTTCGCAGCGGCTCGGCAAGGACCCCGCGGGCGAGGAGCCGATCACCTTCCGCGGCCGCAATGACGAATTCGCGGACGTGGTGCGGGCGCTCAACACGCTGCGTGCCACCGCGGCCGATCTGCGGCGCCGGTCGGCCTGCGCGGAGCAGGAACAGGACCAGCTGGCGGTCGAGAAGGCACAACTGACCGAGCGCCATCAGTTGCTGGGAGAAGAGTGCGACGCTCTGCGGGAAGAACTCCGGGCGGCGCGCGAGAAGTCGCCCGCCGCGGCCCCGCACCGCGCTGCCACGGCACCGACGGGTGCTCAGGACGCCGTTGCGGCCGGCGTCGGCGAAGGGACCCGCGAGGGCGCCGGTGGCGAGGCGGGGGCGGACCGCAGCGCGTTCGCCGACCTGGGTAGCCGCACCCTCACACTGGTCGAACACCAGCTCGGCATCATCGAGGGTCTGGAGGAGAGGGAGGCGGACCCCGACCGGCTCGACACCCTCTTCAAGCTGGACCACCTGGCCACACGCATGCGGCGGCACAGCGAGAATCTCCTGCTGCTGGCGGGTACGGACCGCACCGAGGGCCACGACTCGTCCGCGACCGTGCCCCCGGCGCCGCTGTTGGACGTGCTGCGCGCGGCTGTCAGCGAGATAGCGCAGTACGAGCGGGTGGAGTTGGGGACACCGGCGCCGGAGGTTCAGGTCACCGGGTCCGCCGCCGATGATCTCAGCCATCTGGTCGCCGAACTCCTGGACAACGCGGCGGGCTTCTCCCCCGACGGATCCGGAGTGCGTCTCGGCGCCCGGCTGCTGGAGGGCGGAGCTGCCCTGATCTCCGTGGAGGACGAGGGCCAGGGGATGCCCGGGCCGCAGCTCGCCGAGCTCAACACCCGATTGGCGGAACCGCGGGCCGAGATCGAGCTCCAGGCGCTGCGGTCGAGCAACGGCTGGGGCCTGGGGATGTACGTGGTCGCCCGGTTGTCGGCCCGGCACGGGATCCGGGTGGGACTGCGCGAGCGGGAGGAGGGCGGCACCGTGGCCGAGGTGACTGTGCCCCGAGTCCTGCTGCCCGGCAGCGGTGACGGGGCGGGGCCGCCGCTTGAAGCGGAGGACCACGCACGGACCGTGGACGAGCGCCCGCAGGCCGGCGCACAGCTGTACGCCAGGCCGGCGGAGCCGGAGCGGGAGGAGGAGCCGGACGCCGCGGTCGGGGGAGCTGCCTGGACGGGGGCCGCCGCACCGGGGGCCGCGCCCCCGGCGGGCACAGCCGCGCCGGGCGCATCCGGGGAGAACGCCGCCGGGCCGGAGGCCCGGCACGCCGAGCCCCGAGGGCCCCTCACCCATCCGGGCCTGCCGCAGCGGGTGCGGAGGGAGACGCCGCGCGAGTCGGCCGTCCCGCATCCGCGCAGCGGGGCCACCGCGGAGGAGTTGCGCCGCAGGCTCGACGGGTTCCAGCAGGGGGCTCGGAAAGGGCTCCGGGACGCGGGAACGCCGGCCGAGCCGACAACCGCCAGGGTCCCCTCTCCGGCCGGTTCGCCCGAGGCCGAACGAATCCGGCACGGCGAACACAGCGAACGCTGCGAGCACGGCGAACACGCCGAACACTGCGAACGCTGCGAACACGCCGAGCAGACCGGCCAGGACACGCCGCACGACGAGCAGAACCAGCCCTCCGCGCTCCGGGAACCGGAGCAACACGCCGCGCACGACGGGCAGGACGCGCGAAGTCGGCACGCCGGGCAGGATGTGCGGGAAGCGCACGAGGGCCACGCCGGGCACGACGGACCGGTGCCGCGCCCCGACGGACCCGGCGGGCACGAGCAGCGGGACACCCCGCGGGGCCGGGAGGGCCGGGGAAGCGAACAGGAAGCACCGGGCGCGCAGCCCGAGGACATCAGCAGTGCGGAAAAGCGAGCGGGGGCGCAGCTTGACGGTGGTACCGCCGAGGAGGCACGTAAGTGAACCCGCTCAACACGGGCACGTCCGGCAGCGCGGAGGCACGTAACCTTCGCCGGCTGCTCGGCAAACTGGTCGAAGAGGTGCCGGGGATCCGGTCCGTGGCGGTCGTCTCGTCCGACGGCCTGCTGCTGCTCGCGTCCGACCCCGCGCTCGGCGTCGAGCACGGGTCCATCGCCTTGGGGACCGGCTTCGGCCGCTCCGTCGTGGGCTCCGAACAGGGGCGGCGCCAGGAGCAGCACACGGGGCTCCTCGAGCAGCAGCCCGCGTACGCGGGACAGGGTGCGGGGGCCCCGACGGCGGCCCGCGAGGCGGGCGCCACACGGGCGGGCATCCCGGTGCGGCGGCGGCGCGGCGGGCGCCCGGCCGCCGGCCCCCGGGGCACCAGCGGGGACCTGGCCGCTCTGGTGTCCGGGGTGGCCTCGCTGACGTTCGCCGCGGCCGAGCTGATGGAGGCCGGCGTGGTGAAGCAGACCATCGTCTCCATGGACGAGGGCGCGCTGCTGGTGATGGCCATCGGCGACGGCTCGCTGCTGGGGGTGCATGCCGCGGCCGACTGCGACATGGCGGCGGTCGGCTACCAGATGGGGCTGTTCGTCGGCCGGGCCGGGCACGTGCTGACACCGGAGCTGCGCAGCGAGCTGCGGGGAGCGGTGGACGCGGGCGCGGGGGCGGGCCGGTAGGGCTGCCGCGGGGCCCCGTCGCCCGCGGCTACTCGTCCTGATCGGCCAGCGAGTTGAGGCGGTGGAGGAGGCGGGCCAGCTCGGCGATCTCCGTGCGGTCCCAGGCGGCGAGCTTGCGGGCGTAGGACAGGCGGCGCGCGTCCCGTACCCGGGTGAACCGCTCCCGGCCCTCGGCGGTGAGGCGGACGAGCGAGGCGCGCCGGTCCGCGGGGTCGGTGCGCCGTTCCACCAGGCCGAGCTGCAGCAGCGCGTGCAGTTGGCGGCTTATCGTCGCCTTGCCGACGCCGAAGTAGGCGGCGAGTTCGGTCGCCCGCTGCTCACCCGCGTCCTCGAGGCGCACCAGCAGTCCGTACGCGGCGGGTTCCAGGTCGGGGTGGACCTGGCGGGCCATCTCGCCCGAGGAGGCGCGGGCGCGGCGCAGGAAGACGGCCAACTCCCGTTCGACGTCGAGGCATTCAGGGCCGAACGGCTCTGCCGGGTCCTCGCGGCCCGCGGGGTCTGTGGACTTCTTGTGCACGTCAGTGGTGCCTCCGGCGTTTTCCATGAAGAAACTTATCTCCAGCGAGCCCGATCGTCGCAGCTCCGCCAGTATTTCGCAGGAGTAGACCAACGGCAGCGGGTGGGGCGTCTTCCGCGTGGCCGGTCTACGCGCGTACCTTCGTCCTGACATGACCACACCAGTGGCGTGTTGTTGCTCCCGCGCGTCGCAGAGCAAAACCCCCCACATCGGTAAATACTACGTACGTACCAGACCCCCACCACCGAGGCTCCGGAGGCAGCGATGCCCAGCTTCAGATCCGGTACGGCCCGTCGCAGACGCGGAACCGCGGCTGTCATCGGGATGTTCGTCTCCCTTCTCGCACTCGTCCTGGCGCTTCCGGGCGCGGCCTCGGCCGCTTCCGGCAACGGGGACAGCGGTACGAAGTCGGCCAAGGCCACGACGTCGGGCAAGGCCACGGAATCGGCCAAGAGCACCGACGGCCTGCGCGGCAATCCCAAGGCGCCCGCCAAGCGCGGCGAAGCCTGGATGGGCGCGGGCGTGCGGATGCACGAGGGCGACTCCACCGACGGTACCCAGCCCGACAAGAACCGCGCCGGCCTGCTCGCGTCGGTCCACGGCGTGGACGTCAGCAGCCACCAGGGGAACGTCGCCTGGTCGACGCTGTGGAACAGCGGGGTCCGCTTCGCCTACGCCAAGGCGACCGAGGGCACCAGCTACAAGAACCCCTACTTCGCCCAGCAGTACAACGGCTCCTACAACGTGGGCA
This sequence comes from Streptomyces sp. WMMB303, assembly GCF_029351045.1. NCBI lineage: Bacteria > Bacillati > Actinomycetota > Actinomycetes > Kitasatosporales > Streptomycetaceae > Streptomyces > Streptomyces sp. WMMB303. The sequence continues at coordinate 5,605,017 of NZ_JARKIN010000001.1, forward strand.
TGATCAGGGGCGCGTACCACTTCGCGCTGCCCAACTCCTCCAGCGGCGCCACCCAGGCGAATTACTTCGCCAGCAACGGCGGCGGCTGGAGCAAGGACGGCAAGACCCTGCCGGGCGTGCTCGACATCGAGTACAACCCCTACGGCGCGACCTGCTTCGGTCTGAGCAAGAGCGCGATGGTGAACTGGATCAAGGACTTCACCAGCACCTACAAGGCACGGACCGGGCGCGACGCGGTCATCTACACCACCACGAGCTGGTGGACCCAGTGCACCGGCAACAGCAGCGCCTTCGGGAATTCCAACCCGCTCTGGATCGCCCGCTACGCCTCGTCGCCGGGCACCCTCCCGGCCGGCTGGGGCTTCTACACCTTCTGGCAGTACACCTCCAGCGGCCCGACCGTGGGTGACCACGACTACTTCAACGGGTCGATGACCCGTCTGAAGGTTCTGGCCAACGGAGGCTGAGCAGTTCCGTCACACCGCGCATACGAGTGGCCCCCGTCGTGTCCGAGGGGGCCACTCTGCGCCGGTCGCATCCGTCACGCCGCGATCGGCGCCTCCCTCGCAGGTGCCTGCGCGGGGGTCAGCGCCAGCTCCAGGACCTGGCGGACGTCGGAGACCGGGTGGACGTCGAGGCCCTCCAGCACCTCCGACGGAACATCGTCCAGGTCGGGCTCGTTCCGCTTCGGAATGACCACCGTGGTCACCCCGGCCCGGTGCGCCGCCAGCAGCTTCTGCTTGACGCCGCCGATGGGCAGCACCCGGCCGGTCAGCGACACCTCGCCGGTCATCGCCACCTCGGGCCGCACCTGCCGACCGCTCAGCAGCGACGCCAGGGCCGTCGTCATGGTGACACCGGCGCTGGGTCCGTCCTTGGGCACGGCGCCCGCCGGTACGTGCAGATGGATGCCGCGCTCCTTCAGATCGCCGACCGGCAGCTCCAGTTCCGCGCCGCGGGAGCGCAGGTAGGACAGGGCGATGTGCGCCGACTCCTTCATCACGTCGCCGAGCTGTCCGGTCAGGGTCAGCCCGGAGGCGCCCGTCTCGGGGTCGGCGAGCGACGCCTCGACGAAGAGCACGTCGCCCCCCGTGCCGGTGACGGCCAGTCCGGTCGCCACGCCCGGGACCGCGGTGCGGCGCTCGGCGGGATCCTGCGCGGCCTCGGGGGTGTGCCGGGGACGGCCGATGAGTTCGCGCAGCCCATCCACCCCGACGCTGTAGGGCAGCTCGGCCTCGCCCAGTTGGTGCTTGGCCGCCACCTTGCGGAGCACCCGCTGAACGGCCCGCTCCAGCGAGCGGACGCCTGCCTCCCGGGTGTACTCCCCGGCCAGCTTGCGCAGCGCGGGCTCCTGGATCACGACCTCGCCGCTCTCCAGCCCGGCCCGCTCCAGCTGCCGGGGCAGCAGGTGGTCGCGGGCGATGGTGACCTTCTCGTGCTCGGTGTACCCGTCGAGCTCGACGACCTCCATCCGGTCGAGCAGCGGCTGCGGCACGGCCTCCAGGACGTTGGCGGTGGCCAGGAAGACGACGTCGGACAGGTCGAGCTCGACCTCCAGGTAGTGGTCCCGGAAGGTGTGGTTCTGCGCCGGGTCCAACACCTCCAGCAGCGCCGCCGCCGGGTCGCCCCGGAAGTCGGAGCCGACCTTGTCGACCTCGTCCAGCAGCACGACCGGGTTCATCGATCCGGCCTCCTTGACGGCCCGGACGATCCGGCCCGGCTGGGCACCGACGTAGGTGCGCCGGTGGCCGCGGATCTCGGCCTCGTCCCGGACGCCGCCGAGCGCGACGCGGACGAACTTCCGGCCCATCGCACGGGCGACGCTCTCGCCGAGCGAGGTCTTTCCGACCCCGGGAGGTCCGGTCAGCGCCAGTACCGCTCCGCCGCGGCGTCCGCCGACGACGCCGAGCCCGCGCTCGGCGCGCCGCTTGCGGACGGCGAGGTACTCGGTGATGCGCTCCTTGACGTCCTGCAGACCGGCGTGGTCCGCGTCCAGCACGCTCTGGGCGCTGGTGATGTCGTAGGCGTCCTCGGTGCGCTCGTTCCAGGGCATCTCCAGGACGGTGTCGAGCCAGGTGCGGATCCAGCTGCCCTCGGGCGACTGGTCGCTGGAGCGCTCCAGCTTGTCGACCTCCTTGAGGGCGGCCTTCTCGACCTCCTCGGGCAGTCCGGCGGCCTCGACGCGGGCGCGGTAGTCCTCGCCCTCGTCCTCCGGGTCGCCGTTGAGTTCGCTCAGCTCCTTGCGGACCGCGTCGAGCTGGCGGCGCAGCAGGAACTCGCGCTGCTGCTTGTCCACCCCTTCCTGGACGTCCTTGGCGATGGACTCGGCCACGTCCTGCTCGGCAAGGTGCTCGCGCAGCGCGGCGATGGCGAACCGGAGCCGCTCGACGGGGTCGGTGGTCTCCAGCAGCCGCAGCTTCTGCTCGGTGGACAGGAACGGGGAGTAGCCCGCGTTGTCGGCGAGCTGGCCGGCGTCGTCGATCTGCTGCACCCGGTCCACGACCTGCCAGGCTCCGCGCTTGCGCAGCCAGTCGGTGATGAGCGCCTTGTACTCCTTCATCTGCTCGGCGACCTGGCCGGGCTTGGGGTCTCCCCGGCCGGAGGCCGAAGAAGGTCCGGGCACGGTCTCGGTGACGGGGGTGCCCGCGACCCACAGGGCTGCCCCGGGCCCGGTCGTACCGGTACCGACGCGGATCCGGCGCAGTCCCCGGATCAGCGCCCCCGGGTCGCCGTCCGCGAGCCGGCCGGTCTGCTCCACCCGGCCCTCGACGCCGATCTCCGCGTAGCTGCCCTCGACCCTCGGGACGAGCAGCACTCGCGGCTTCTCACCGTCGGGCGCGTCCGAGGCGGCGGACTTCGCGGCATCGACGGCGGCCCGCACATCGTTGTCCGAGAGTTCCAGCGGCACCACCATTCCCGGCAGCACGACACCGTCCTCGGCGTCGATGGGCAGCACGGGCAGGGTGAGTGGTGTGGACTCCAGGGACTCAGCAGCCATGATCTCTCCCTAGGCAGGCAAGTTGAGTAGTACCCGCTCAATGCTTTTGAGGCTGCCGATGTTCCCCGAGGGGAGGGAGAAGGCGTTCGCCGTGAGCGATCGGACCTCCAGACGCACCCGCGACAGCGCACGGAGACGCGCCCAGCCGGGGCGACGCGCAACGGGGACAGCTTTCGAGGACACCCCGAGGGCGGCAAGCCCCACCCCGGCGAGCGCGATTGACGTGATCATTCCAATTGGATCCTGCGGCCGTCCTACGCTGCTCCCATGTCGAACCCCGCGATCCCCGCGAGCCGCTCAGCCGCCGCGGAGCAGCCCGTCACGATCGAGCGGCGCTCGGGCCCGTACGGCGAAGTCGTCCTGCGGCAGCGCGGCACGCACTTCGAGATCATCGCCAACGGCTGCTTCCTGATGGACACCTCGGACGGCCGCTCGGAGCGGCTTCTGGTGCGTGCGGCCCTGGACGAGCTCTCCCAGGGTGGGAGGGACCGCTCCGGGAGGTCCGGCACCTCCTCGGACTCCGCGGAGCACCCGGGCCGCCCGGCCGGCCCGCGGCTGCTCATCGGCGGCCTCGGAGTCGGGTTCTCGTCGGCGGAAGCGGCGGCCGAGCCGCGCTGGGGCCGGGTGACGGTCGTCGAACGGGAGCCCGCGATCCTCGACTGGCACCGGAGCGGACCGCTCTCCGCCATCTCGGGGCCGGCGCTGGCCGACCCGCGCACCGAACTCGTGGAGGCCGACCTGGTGGCGTACGTCCGTCGGTGCGCCGAGAGCGGGCCGCGCTTCGACGCGCTGTGTCTGGACATCGACAACGGCCCGGAGTGGACGGTGACCGACGACAACTCCACCCTCTACTCCCCCGCCGGGCTGGCCGCCTGCCGCGCGGCTCTGGCACCCGGCGGGGTCCTGGCCGTCTGGTCGGCCCAGCCGTCGCCCGCATTCGAGGGATCTCTGCGCAATGCGGGCTTCTGCCGTGTTCGGACGGATGAGATCCCGGTCGCCCGAGGCGTCCCCGACGTGGTCCACTTCGCGGCCCGACCGGCGTAGCCGAGGTCCGTAGCAGGCCCTTACGCTGCTGTTCCAGGAAAGCCGGAAGAGCCACAGGGGCGGGGTCGCATGGACCAGAAGAACACCACTCAGACACCTGGCGGCGCTGCCGCCGCGACCACCCCGGGCGCGCAGCGCCGCATCCTCGTCGTGGAGGACGACCCCACCATCGTGGACGCCCTTGCGCGGCGGCTGCGCGCCGAGGGCTTCCAGGTGCAGACCGCGGGGGACGGGCCCGCCGCCGTGGACACCGCCGAGGCCTGGCAGCCGGATCTGCTGGTGCTCGACGTGATGCTCCCCGGGTTCGACGGCCTGGAGGTCTGTCGCCGGGTGCAGGCCCAGCGGCCGGTGCCGGTGCTGATGCTGACCGCGCGGGACGACGAGACGGACATGCTGGTCGGTCTCGGCGTGGGCGCTGACGACTACATGACCAAGCCCTTCTCCATGCGCGAGGTCGCGGCCCGCGTGCATGTGCTGCTGCGCAGGGTGGAGCGGGCCACTCTGGCCGCGCACACGCCGCGCAGCGGCATCCTGCGGCTCGGAGAGCTGGAGATCGACCACGCGCAGCGGCGGGTCCGGGTCACCGGCGAGGACGTGCATCTGACACCGACCGAGTTCGACCTGCTGGTGTGCCTGGCCCACTCGCCCCGTGCGGTGCTCTCGCGCGAGCAGCTGCTGGCCGAGGTGTGGGACTGGGCCGACGCCTCCGGTACCCGCACCGTCGACAGCCACATCAAGGCGCTGCGCCGCAAGATCGGCGCGGAGCGGATCCGTACCGTGCACGGGGTCGGCTACGCGCTGGAGACGCCGGGCAACCCGGACGGCGCACCGGTGACGGGCGCCGCCGCGGAGAGCTCCTGACGCCGGAGGGACGGAGCGAGGTGTCCGTTTCCGTGTCCGTTTCCCTCCGGGCGCGCACCCGCTCGTGCGCGCGCCGGGTCGTCCGCTTCCTGGGACGTGCGCTGGTCCGCTGCCGCCGGGCCGCGGCACGGCAGGGCGCCGAGGCCTGGGGCCAGCTGTGGGAGGGCCTGCGGCCGGTCGACCCGTACCGGTCGGTGAAGGCGGCGCTGGGCTGGCTGGTGATCGTCTCCGTGGTGATCACCACACTGCTGGCGCTCTTCGCCGTGCAGTCGGCGACCGAGCTGCGTGTCATCACGATCATCTCCATCGTGGCGTCGCTGCTGATCACCCAGTTCGTGGCGCAGTCGCTGACCGCGCCGCTGGACGAGATGAGCAGCGTGGCCAAGGCGATGGCCGGCGGCGACTACTCCCGACGGGTGCGCGGCGAGCGGCGTGACGAGTTCGGTGAGCTGGCCGCGAACTTCAACCGGATGGCGGCCGACCTCGAGGCCGTCGACCAGCACCGCAAGGAGCTGGTGGCCAATGTCTCGCACGAGCTGCGCACCCCGATCGCGGCGCTGCGCGCCGTGCTGGAGAACGTGGTGGACGGTGTCTCGGAGGCCGACCCGGAGACGATGCGCACCGCTCTGTCGCAGACCGAGCGGCTGGGCCGGCTCGTGGACCACCTGCTGGACCTCTCCCGGCTGGACAACGGGGTGGTACCGCTGGGCTCGCGGCGCTTCGAGGTGTGGCCGTATCTGGCGGGGGTGCTGAAGGAGGCCAACATGAGCAAGGGCTCGGGTCACTCCCGCAAGGACGTCCATCTGCATCTGGACGTCTCCCCGCCCGAGCTGCGGGCTTACGCGGACCCCGAACGGCTGCACCAGGTCGTGGCCAACCTGATCGACAACGCCGTCAAGCACAGCCCGCAGCACGGCCGGGTCACGGTGCGGGCCAGGCCCGGCGCGGCCGCCGAGGGCGACGGGAGCCTGGAGGTGGAGGTGCTGGACGAGGGGCCCGGCATCCCCGAGTCGGAGCGGGACCGGGTCTTCGACCGGTTCAACGGCACGCACAGCACCGAGTCGGCCACCGGGCGCAAGGGGGGCGGGATCAGTCCGGGGGGTGGCACCGGGCTGGGGCTGGCGATAGCCCGGTGGGCGGTGGAGCTGCACGGGGGCCGGATCAGAGTGGCCGAATCGCCCCGCGGTTGCCGGATCCAGCTCACTCTTCCGGGGACGAGCAAGCCGCAGGTTTGACGTAGCCTCGCAGGTGAAACCCCGCAGACGCGAAATAGGGGCTGCCCGGTTCCGGAGCCGAGGCGGAACCGGGAGTGATTCCCGCCAAAATCCGCCCCGAAACCGCCGCCGTGATGTGATGTACGTGACCAAGAGCGGCCCGGACTCCACCAATCGTCCGGAGAGGCGTAGCCTTTATTTCCGCTGTCCACCACCTAAGGAAGCGGAAGAGGGCGGTTGCCGCCGTGTCGTCACAGTCCCCCAACAGCTCATCGAGCACCACCACGGAACGGAAGGACGGACCGGGCAAGGAACCCGGCCCGTCGTTCGGCCCGAACGAGTGGCTCGTCGACGAGATCTACCAGCAGTACCTCCAGGACCCGAACTCGGTAGACCGAGCCTGGTGGGACTTCTTCGCTGACTATCAGCCGGAGTCCTCCGACGGAAGCACGGCGCCGAACAGCGCGGGCACCCCCCGGGACAACGCCCCGGCGCCCGCCAAGGCCGCCCCGGCCCAGCAGCCGGCCGCCTCCGGCCAGGCGGCGGCGCAGCCCGCCGAGGCACCCGCGGCGGCGAAGGCTCCGGCCGCCGCGCAGCCGAAGCAGGCGCAGCCCGCGGCGAAGCAGGCCGCGCCCGCCAAGCCCGCGGCGCAGCAGCCCGCGCAGCCGGCCGGGGCGAAGGCGTCCGAGGCGGAGAGCGCCGAGGGACCGGAGTACGTGGCGCTGCGCGGCCCCTCCGCGGCCGTGGCCAAGAACATGAACGCCTCGCTGGAGCTGCCCACGGCCACCTCCGTGCGCGCGGTCCCGGTGAAGCTGCTGTTCGACAACCGCATCGTCATCAACAACCACCTCAAGCGCGCCCGCGGCGGCAAGGTGTCCTTCACGCACCTGATCGGCTACGCCATGGTCCAGGCGCTGAAGGCGATGCCCTCGATGAACCACGCGTTCACCGAGAAGGACGGCAAGCCCACCCTGGTCAAGCCGGACCACGTGAACCTGGGCCTGGCCATCGACCTGGTGAAGCCGAACGGTGAGCGGCAGCTCGTCGTGGCGGGCATCAAGAAGGCCGAGACGCTGACCTTCTTCGAGTTCTGGCAGGCGTACGAGGACATCGTCCGCCGCGCCCGGAACAACAAGCTGACGATGGAGGACTTCTCCGGCGTCACCTGCTCGCTGACCAACCCCGGCGGCATCGGCACCGTGCACTCCGTGCCCCGCCTGATGCCGGGCCAGGGCCTGATCATGGGCGTCGGCGCGATGGAGTACCCGGCGGAGTTCCAGGGCACCTCGCAGGACACCCTCAACCGGCTCGGCGTCTCCAAGGTGATGACGCTGACCAGCACCTACGATCACCGCGTCATCCAGGGCGCGGCGTCAGGCGAGTTCCTGCGCCAGGTGGCCAACCTGCTGCTGGGCGAGAGCGGCTTCTACGACGAGATCTTCAAGGCGCTGCGCATCCCGTACGAGCCGGTGCGCTGGAACCAGGACATCGACGCCTCGCACGACGACGACGTCACCAAGGCGGCGCGGGTCTTCGACCTCATCCACTCCTACCGGGTGCGCGGCCACATCATGGCCGACACCGACCCGCTGGAGTACAAGCAGCGCAAGCACCCCGACCTGGACATCACCGAGCACGGGCTCACCCTGTGGGACCTGGAGCGGGAGTTCGCGGTCGGCGGTTTCGCCGGCAAGTCCATGATGAAGCTGCGCGACATCCTGGGCGTGCTGCGCGACTCGTACTGCCGCACCACCGGCATCGAGTACATGCACATCCAGGATCCCAAGCAGCGCAAGTGGATCCAGGACCGGGTGGAGCTGCAGCACGTCAAGCCGGAGCGCGAGGAACAGCTGCGCATCCTGCGCCGCCTCAACGCCGCCGAGGCGTTCGAGACGTTCCTGCAGACGAAGTACGTGGGGCAGAAGCGGTTCTCGCTGGAGGGCGGCGAGTCCGTCATCCCGCTGCTGGACGCGGTGATCGACGCGGCCGCCGAGTCGCGGCTGGACGAGGCCGTGATCGGCATGGCGCACCGCGGCCGGCTGAACGTGCTGGCGAACATCGTGGGCAAGCCCTACGCGCAGATCTTCCGGGAGTTCGAGGGCAACCTCGACCCGAAGTCGATGCACGGCTCCGGCGACGTGAAGTACCACCTGGGGGCCGAGGGCGTCTTCACCGGCCTGGACGGCGAGCAGATCAAGGTCTCGCTCACCGCCAACCCGTCCCACCTGGAGGCCGTCGACCCGGTCCTGGAGGGTGTCGCGCGCGCCAAGCAGGACATCATCGGCAAGGGCGGCACGGACTTCACGGTGCTGCCGCTCGCCCTGCACGGTGACGCGGCCTTCGCGGGCCAGGGCGTGGTGGCCGAGACGCTCAACATGTCGCAGCTGCGCGGCTACCGCACCGGCGGCACCATCCACGTGGTCATCAACAACCAGGTCGGTTTCACCGCGGCCCCCGAGTCGGCGCGCTCCTCGATGTACTCGACGGACGTGGCCCGTATGGTCGAGGCGCCGATCTTCCACGTGAACGGCGACGACCCGGAGGCCGTCGTCCGGGTGGCACGGCTGGCGTTCGAGTACCGGCAGGCGTTCAACAAGGACGTGGTCATCGACCTGCTCTGCTACCGGCGCCGCGGTCACAACGAGACCGACAACCCGAAGTTCACCCAGCCGCTGATGTACGACCTGATCGACCGCAAGCGCTCGGTGCGCAAGCTCTACACCGAGTCGCTGATCGGCCGGGGCGACATCACGCTGGAGGAGGCCGAGCAGGCGCTCCAGGACTTCCAGGGCCAGCTGGAGAAGGTCTTCACCGAGGTCCGGGACGCCACCTCGGCGCCGGCACCGGCCGAGGTCCCCGCGCCGCAGGCGGAGTTCCCGGTGCACGTGGAGACGGCCATCAGCCAGGAGGTCGTCAAGCGGATCGCCGAGTCGCAGGTCAACATCCCCGAGCGGGTCTCGGTCCACCCCCGGCTGACGCCGCAGCTGCAGCGGCGCGCGCAGATGGTCGAGGACGACACGATCGACTGGGGCATGGGCGAGACGCTCGCCATCGGCTCGCTGCTGATGGAGGGCACCCCGGTCCGGCTGGCGGGCCAGGACTCGCGCCGCGGCACGTTCGGCCAGCGGCACGCCGTACTGCTGGACCAGAACACCGGTGACGACTACACGCCGCTGCTGTACCTCTCCGACGACCAGGCCCGCTACAACGTCTACGACTCGCTGCTGAGCGAGTACGCGGCGATGGGCTTCGAGTACGGCTACTCGCTGGCCCGCTCGAACGCGCTGGTGATGTGGGAGGCGCAGTTCGGCGACTTCATGAACGGCGCGCAGACGGTCATCGACGAGTTCATCTCCTCGGCCGAGCAGAAGTGGAATCAGACCTCCGGGGTCACCCTGCTGCTGCCGCACGGCTACGAGGGCCAGGGCCCGGACCACTCCTCGGCCCGTATCGAGCGGTTCCTGCAGCTCTGTGCGCAGAACAGCATGACGGTCGCGATGCCGTCGCTGCCCTCCAGCTACTTCCACCTGCTGCGCTGGCAGGTGCACAACCCGCACCACAAGCCGCTGGTCATCTTCACCCCGAAGTCGATGCTGCGGATGAAGGCGGCGGCCTCGAAGACGGAGGAGTTCACCAGCGGCGGGTTCCGCCCGGTCCTCGGCGACACCATGGTCGACAGCGGCAGTATCGATCCGGCCAAGGTCCGCAAGGTGGTCTTCTGCTCCGGCAAGGTCTACTACGACCTGGACGCCGAGCGGGCCAAGCGCGGGCTGACCGACACGGCGATCATCCGGCTGGAGCGGCTCTACCCGCTGCCCGGCAAGGAGATCCAGACCGAGATGGCGCGGTTCGCCAACGCCGAGAAGTACATCTGGGCGCAGGAGGAGCCGGCCAACCAGGGCGCATGGCCGTTCATCGCCCTGAACCTGGTCGACCACCTCGATCTGATCATCGGCTCGGAGCCGGTGCCGAACGCGGACCGGCTGCGCCGCGTCTCCCGGCCGTCCTCGTCCTCGCCCGCCGTGGGCTCGGGCAAGCGGCACGCGGAGGAGCAGGCGCAGCTCATCAAGGAGGTCTTCGAGATCTGAGCGGCCCTGCCGTACGAAGCCGAGGGCCCCGCCGCACACCTGCGGCGGGGCCCTCGGCCGTGCGGGGACGGCACCGCGTGCTGCCCACGGCGGCCCGGCTCCCGGCGGGCGGGTCAGCCCAGGTAGGGCTCGTAGTCCCAGTAGGGGCGGGTGCGCCGGCGGGCGGCGAGCGTGTGGTGGTGCTGGGCGCCGAGCGAGTGGGTGAACCGCTCCAGGGCCGTGCTCTCCAGCGCGCGGGCCTCCTCGCGGCGCCGCAGCGAGCGCAGGTCGCCCGCGTGGGCGACCATGCACGACAGGGTGAGCGGATGGTCCTCGCCCAGCGCCCGCCGGGAACGCTCCAGGGTGTCGCCGCTCAGCTCGTAGGCGTCCTCCAGCGCCTCGCTGAGGTTGCGGCCGCCGCTGGCGTTCAGGGCGCAGCCCAGGGTGGTGGGGTGGTCGGCGCCCAGCAGGGTGGTGAGCCCGACCAGCGCCTGCTCGAACATGTTGAGCGCCCCGTCGCGTTCGCCCTCCGCCTGGAGCACCAGACCCGCGTTGGACTGCATCGCGGTGGGGACCGGGTGCGCCTGGCCGAGCAGCGAGCGGAACCCGTCCTCCGCCTCGATCAGCAGTTCCCGGGCCAGGTCCACGTCCCCCTGCTCACGCAGGAAGTTGCCGTAGTCGGTCAGCAGCGACAGCGTGGAGTAGTGGCTGCGGTTGTGCACCTTCTCGTGCTGCTCCAGCAGGAGCGCCATGGCGGTGGCGATGTCCTGGCCCGGGGCGCCCGCCCTGCGCTGGCACAGCAGCAGATTGTGCCGGGCCATGAGGGTCTGCGGATGCTGGGCGCCGAGCACCTGCAGGTGCAGCCGCATGCCGAGTTCCTGCCGGGCCAGCGCCTCCTGGTAGCGGCCCATCAGCCGCAGGTCGCGGGCGCTGGCGTTGCCGGAGGCGAGGGTGTGCGGGTGGCGGGCGCGCAGTTCCTGCTCGCGTTTGCGGAGGGTGTCCAGGTCCGTTTCGTAGGCGTCCTCATAGCGGCCCAGTAGCCGCAGGCCGACGGCCAGATTGTGCTGCGCGAGCAGGCTCGTCCACTCCAACGGGCCGTAGAGCCTACGGGAGACCTCGACGACCTGCTCCTGCAACTGCAGCGCCTCGTCGTACTGCCCCAGCAGCCGTAGGTCGGAGGCGAGACAGCTGGTGGCGTCCATGACGGCTTCCTCGTGGAGGCCGTCGGCGTGCGGCATTCCGCGCAGCCGCTGCAGCCGGGCGCTGTCGAGCATCTGCGCCTCCCGGAAGCGGCCCCGCTGGCGCAGCAGATTGCCCTGGAGGGTGGCGAGGGCCAGCATCTGGTCCGCCGCGGGGTCCAGGAACGTCTCCCAATCCGCGCGGATATTCTCGGCCAGCTCGGAGCCGACGCTGTACTCGCCGCTGGCGAAGCAGTAGCGCAGGCAGTTGAGCAGCATCTCCTGGACGCGGCGCTCCTTGCTGGCGGGCGCCGCCGAGGCCACCAGATGGGGCAGCATCTCCGCGTACCGGCCCCACTGGCGGCTGTCGTTCGGCGTTCCGGTGTCGGCCTCGACCAGCAGCCGGTGCACGGTGTCGCGGTAGACCTCGTCCTCCCGACCCCGGGTCAGCTCGCCGATGACGCTGTGGACGACCTGGTGCATGTGCACGGAGTCGTTCTGGTCGACGTCGCCCATCGCGGGTGTGCGGGCCTCGCGGGTGAGCACCGAGTAGTTGACGAGGGAGTCCAGGGCGCGGGACCAGCCGGAGCGGTCGTTGCTGAGCCAGCGCAGGCTCTCGGGGAGTTCCCCGGACGGGATGGCCCGGGCGAGGCCCAGCGGGATACGGCCGGGGGCGAAGACCGAGCACAGGGAGAGCAGTTCGACGGCGCGCGGTTCGGACTTGCGCAGTTTGTTGAGCAGCATCGACCAGGAGGTCAGCGACGAGTACGGGTAGTCGTCCGGCATGGTGTTGCTCTCCAGCCGGGTGAGCCCCACGCCGCGCACCATGCGCAGGTACTCGGGTACCTCCATGCCCTCCTCACCCAGCCAGGCGGCGGCCTGGGCGAGCTGCAGCGGCAGGTCCTGGAATTCGCTCGCCACCTGGTCGGCCTGCTCGACGGTGATGTGCGGGGCGCGGCGCATCAGGTAGCCGGTGGACTCGGCCCGGCGGAAGGCGCTGATCTGCTTGATGTCGGTGCCGGCCCGCCAGCTCTTGTTGCGGGAGGTGATCAGGACGTGCCCGCTGCCGCCCTGCGGGAGATAGCCGGCCGCGTCCTCGGGCTCCTCCCAGCCGTCGAAGATCAGCAGCCAGCGGCCGGAGGGCTCGTTCCGGCGCAGCGCGTCGCGTACCGCGCGGACCCGCTCACCGACCTCCCCGGAACTGTCGAGGCCGATCTCGGCGGCGAGTGCGCCGAAGGTGTCGCGTTGGGTGTTGCGCTGGTCGCAGTTGACCCACCAGACCACGTCGTAGTCGGGCGCGAAGCGGTGCGCGTACTCCGCCGCGATCTGCGTCTTGCCGATACCGGCCGTGCCCACCAGGGTGCAGACGGCGGCGCCGTGCTCGGCGTCCATCAGACGCTGCTGGAGGTCGCCGAGGATGACGTCCCGTCCGGTGAACCGGCCGTTGCGGCGCGGCACCTCGCCCCAGACGGCGGGGGGATCGTTGGGGTAGCGGCTGGCGTAGCCGGGCTGTGGCACGGGCACCCTGCGGGGCCGCAGCCCCAGCCGGTTCAGCAGCCGCCGCTCGGCTTCCTCCTCGCCGACGCCCCACAGATTGACCGGCTCCAGTACGGCGGTGGCGGGCAGCAGTTCGCGGTTGGTGAGGTTGACGGCGGCGAACTCCTCGGCGTGCCGGGCCACGTAGCCGCGCAGTACGGCGTTCCAGTCGGCCTCGGTGCGCGGGCCGAGCTGGAGGAACAGGTCGCTGATGACCAGCAGCACCCGCCCGGTGGCGAGCTGGAGGTCGCCGAGGGCTTCCTCCAGCGGTTGCTCCCGGTCCGGGTCCCAGCGCTGGAGCGTGGTGCGGTGCCCGTGGCTCTCCAGCCGGTGCGCGATCCAGTTGCCCCAGCCTCGGTGATAGCCGGGAAAGACCACCACGAAGTGCTCGGGCTCCCCTCCGGGCGGCCTGCCCCGAGCCGTTTCCCGCTGAGCGACCATGCCTGCGTTCTCCCTCGTCCAGCAGCCGTCGCCGCCCTGCGGGCGACATGTACGGCGAGATTACCCAAAGTGACCGTTGGTCAGCCTGTCTGCTGCGTTTTCCGCGTCGCCGGCCGGGCCACCGCGCCGGGCTCGCCCCGCGGCGCGGACGGCCGGCCCGCCCGGGGAGCCGAGCCGCTCGTGCCGGCGGCGCATTCCCTCCACGAACTCTGTGCCCTGTGGCGTGAGTTGACCAGAGCCCATAAGGAGGAAAAGGGCATGGTCGACCTGGGCCCGGTAGTCCGCAGCGCGGCGCCGGGCGGCGGCGCGCTCGGCGGCCGGGGCCGCGGCCCGGTCCGCGAGCCTGCCCCACAGGTCGGCGAGGGCCAGATGTGCGTAGGTGCCCTGCACGACGGCGCCCAGCGGTCTGGGGTCGCTGCGCCAGCCCACCCGGTAGACGCTCCCGGCGGACTCGTGGTCGAGCCGTACGGCTCCGCCCAGTACGGCCAGCTTGCTGTGCTGCACCTCGTGGACGAGCACCTCGGCCATCTCCTGCGGCGACTCCGGAAGGGTCGTCAGCACCGCCCAGGGCGCCGCCAGCCGGGTGGCGCTGGCCCGTCCGTCGGGTTTCCACCGGACGGGGACCACGGTCCGCACGAGGGCCGCCACCTCGGCGGCCCGCTCGGGGTCGGCTTCGCGCAGCAGGGCCAGCGCCCGCGTCCACAGCTCCCGCCACTCGCGGGCCTCGCCGGGTGCCGTCACGGCGGCCGGCAGCAGGCCCGCGAGCCCGGCCCGGCCCTCCTCGCGGGCGAGGTGGGGGTCGCGGTCGTCCAGGACGGCGCAGCCGCCGGGCAACCGGTTCAGCGGGCGCCAGGGACCGGCCGGGGGCACCTCGTGCCGCAGCAGGGCGCCCCGCGCCAGGGAGCTCGGCGCCCCACCCTGCGGGGCGAAGGTGACGGTACCGCCGTGGGCGGCGACCCGTGCCCGGGGGGCCGCGCACAGGTACGCGCCGAGTCCGGGAAGCGTCAGCCGGCCGGCCAGGACCGGGAGGTCGAGCCGGAAGTCGGCCCCGGCCGCGAGGGCGACGGCGGCGGCGAGCGCGCCCAGGTCCGCGACGACCGCCGCGAAGTCCTCCCCGGACGGCGCGGCCAGCGCGTGCGCCAGCCAGTTTCCGGCCGCCGGGGAGCCGAGGGCGCGGCGCGCCGCGGCAGGGTCGAGCTGCTCGGCGTCCTCCAGCAGCGTCCAGTGCGCACGCAGCGCGCGGGCCGCCGGGCCGGGGAGCGGGACACGCTCGGCCCGGGTCAGCAGCGTCTTGAGCAGGACGAGGCGCCTGCTGTGCAGCCAGTCCTCCAGCGCGGCGACCTCTCCCGGCAGCGGTCGGGTCTCCCCCATCCGGCGCAGCCGGGGGCCCGGTATCTCAAGAGGGTTCATGGCGACCCACGCCGTCTCCCGGGCCCGCGGGCGGGTCGGAGACGCCGTGGACCGGACCGGAGGTTGACCGGATCGCGCCCCGTTTCCGACCTGTCCGCGGGGTGTTCACCTGCGGAGTGCCGGAGTGCCGCCGCTCGACCTGGCCGCCCTGGGTGCCGGACGAGCGCCACACCCGCGACAGTTCCTCGGGCGCGTACAGCGTGCTTTCCACCGCGGCGCTGACGGCGGGATCGTCGCAGGTCCGAAGAGCGCGCAGGGTCACACCCGTCAGATCGGGCAGGGGTGGCTGCGGTGCGCCGTCGGGCCCGCGGCCCGGGCTGCGGGACGTGCCCTCGGTCCGCTTCGGCACGCTCTTCTCCTCCCTGGGGCCCCGGTCCGGGGTCGTGATACGGCTGGTGTCTCTTTCCCGAGGCGGATGTCCGGAAACCCGTGCGAGTGGTGCCGCCGCCGCATTCGGCCGGTCCTCGTCCTCCCCCGTGCACCGCATCGGTTCGTCCCCCTTCGGCTCTGGGTCAGTCGGTCCTTCGCCCCTCGGTCCGTCGTCGCCCCTCCGGCCGCCCTCGCCCGCCCCCTCGGCAGCCGGCACCTCGCGGCCCGGCCGTCACCCCGCCAGTTCGGCCATCCGGTCCCGGGTGGCGCGCACCTCGGCCCAGGGGAGGTCCGCGAGGTGACCGGCCAGCAGCTGCCACTCGGCCTCCGCGGCGCGGTAGTCGGCCAGCGCCTCCCCGGTGCGCCCCTGGGCGCGGTGGAACTCGGCCCGCCCGTGCAGGGCCCTGGCCGCGATGAGGGAGCCGCCCGCACGCGTACCGGACAGCTCCGCCAGCGCCCTGCCGAACTCGCCGGCCGCCTGGTGGAGCTCGGGAGCGCCCGCGGGGAAGTACGCGCGCGCCGCGGCCAGCCGCAGCCACGCCTGTGCACGGCTCTCGGCCTCCGGGCCCTGGCGGGCCGCCTGCTCCAGCAGATGACACCCCTCGTACAGGTCGGGCAGGAAGTTCTCGCGTTCGTAGCGGAGCAGCAGGAGGCGGCCCAGCAGCAGCCCGGCCCTGGCCACGGTGGGACTGCCGGACGGGGCACGGGTGAGGGCCTCGCGCAGCGGACCCTCCGCGCGCGCGAGCGCCCCGACCTCGGTGAACAGCATCTCCCCCCACTCCACGAGCAGGTCGCCGCGCTGCGCGCTGTCGCGGTCCGACAACTGCTCGGCCTCCGCGTACGCCTCGGCCGCCGCTTCCAGGTCCCCGGTCTCGCGCAGCACCCGGGCGCGCTCGTGGACACAGCGCAACCGCAGTCCGGGGTGCTCCCCCGCCAGTCGTCCGGCGCGGGTCAGCACCTCGAGGCGCTCCTGCGGCGGTGCGCCGCTCAGCCGCAGGGCGGCCGCCAGGTCCAGGAGGGCACCGCAGTGCTGCGTCCGGTGCTCCTCGGGGTGCTGTCCGGGCACCGCCGCCGGCCGGGGTTCGGAGGTCGTGGGGGCACCGGAGGGCTCGGAGGAACCGGGGGCGCGGTCTGCCAGCATGTCGCTCGCTTCGCGGAGTTCGCCGGCGGCCTCGGCGGCCGCCCGGTGACGGTGTTCGGGCGCGGTCCGGGCCAGTGCGAGCAGCACCCGGCCCAGCCGGAGTTTACGGGTGCGCTCGGCGTCCGCCGGGAGCGACGGGTCCGTCGTGTCCCGGCCGGGCGCCGTGGTGCGGCCCGCCAGTGAGCGCAAGAGCCCCTCGGCGCGCAGCAGGTGCCGGGTGCCCGCCGCGTCGGGCGCCGCCTGTCGGCCGCGCGCCTGCCACAGCGAGTACTCCACACCGGCGCGCTCCAGCAGCGTGCCGGGGTCGTCGCCGGTCAGCAGTTCGGCGGCCTCCCGGAGTAACGGCTCGGGTCCCTGCGGGCTGCGGCGTACGGAGGCCGTGCCGGCGAGGGCGTGCAGCACCCTGCCCAGGGCCAGCCGGGCGCGCGGGCTGTCGTGGTCGGCGGCGCGGGCGGCCTCGCCCACCGAGCGGGCCCGGTGGAGGAGTTGGATGTCGCCCTGGTCGCGCCAGCGGCGCAGCAGCCGTTCGGCCTCGGCCACCTGGTCGACCGCGGTCTGCTCGGGCAGGTAGAAGCGGACCACTTCGGCGGGGATCGTGGCGAACATCTCGTCCCCGTCCTCGGCCTCGTCCGGCTCCGTGACCTCCTCCGCGGGACCTCCGGGTGACCGGACCGGATGCGCCCGGCCGGCGCGGCCGGAGAGCTGGGCGACGGCCACGGCGGCGAAGTTGCGGGTGCCCTTGCCGAAGCGCTGCGCCACGTAGCCGGACAGGTGCTTGAGGATGAGGACGGCGGCGCCCTGGTCGAGCGACTGCAGCAGCAGTTCGCGGACTCCCGGCGCGAACGCGTAGCGCGGCCCGGACGGTTCTCCGCGGTCGTCTGCCGCCTCCTCGCGGCCCTGCGGGCCGTCTTCTTCCGGCAGCCGGGTCAGCAGTCCGGACAGCAGCACTTCGGCCAGTTCCATCGGCCCCGTGTCGGGCAGCATCGCCTCCTGCACCAGGTGGATGACCGGCAGCAGCAGCGGCACCACCGCCAGGTGCACGGCCAGGTCGAGGGCTCCGGGTGAGGCGCTGTTGCGGAACTCGCGCAGCAGAGTGCGGGCCGGAACGGCGCCCGGGGAGGTACGTGGCGCGGGCATCGCCGGATGCCGGGGCAGCACCCAGGCCGCGGCGCCGGCGACCGCCCGCTCGCTGTCGGTGCCCAGCAGCCGCGCCCAGTTGCCCAGCGCCTCGGGCG
Source organism: Streptomyces sp. WMMB303 (assembly GCF_029351045.1). Lineage (NCBI taxonomy): Bacteria > Bacillati > Actinomycetota > Actinomycetes > Kitasatosporales > Streptomycetaceae > Streptomyces > Streptomyces sp. WMMB303. The sequence continues at coordinate 5,622,511 of NZ_JARKIN010000001.1, forward strand.
TGGGGAGCAGCACCGGCACCGGCACGGCGTCGTCCTGCTCGGGCGCGTCGAAGCTGTCCGGTTCGAAGGTGACGCGCCCGCCGGCGCTGCGCTCGCGCAGCAGCAGACCGGGCTCGGCCGGCAGCGCGGTACGCGGCCACAGCCGGGGCGGCAGCGGTTGCACCACGGCCAGCGGGGCGCGCCCGGACCAGTGGTGCAGCAGCCGCTGGGCGCGGCCGTCCTGCCACAGCGCGCCGACGCAGTCGCTGACCACGAGGGTGAGCCGGCGCCCGGTGGTGTCACGGTACTCGTCAGCGGGGCGCAGCCGTGCGGTCCCGGCCGCGGGGCCGGTGCCGATCAGCGGGGCCCCGTCCGGGGCGCGGTGCAGGTAGCGGACCTGGACGTCGCGGAAGGCGCCGAGCTGTTCGAAGGTCTGTCGCAGCCGCTCCAGGGTGGGCTGCCACACCGACGCGGTGGGCGAGGCGTCCATGAGGAGCTGGATCTCGCTGTAGCGGCGTACCTCGGTGCCGAAGACCGGCAGCACGGTGGTGGAGCGGGCGCTCAGGTCGGCGGTGGCCGCCTCGTCCAGCGCGCCGGTGGCCGGGGGCAACGGCGGCCGGTAGCCGTGCAGGGGGCGCAGTGCGTGCTGCAGCTCCAGCAGTCCGGACAGCGCCCCCGCCGCGGGCGCCCGCACCGGGAAGCCCGCGGGCGTGCCCCCGCCGTGCCGGCGCGGTGCGAACAGCGAGACCGGCGCCGTGCGCTCCTGGACCGGGTGGGGGTCGGCGGGTTCGTCGGCGTCGTGGTCCTCGACTGGGGGCATGGGAGGCTCCGGCTGCGGCGTCCGGCTCCCTTGGTAGCGGGGGCCGGTGGAGTCCGCGTCGGGTTCCCGTGCAGCGCCGCCCGCCGCGAAGCGGGCGAGCCACAGCGCCTCGGCGAGCTCTTCGGAACCCGACTCCCGGCCCGCGGCGCGCAGCCGGGCGACCAGTTCCGTGACGTCCTGCCGGTACCGCTGCGCGGGACCCGGTTCCGCGGTGGACTCCCGGCCACTGCCCGGAGGGCGCCGCGGCGGGGTCGACGCCGCACTCATGTCACGGTCACCTCGGGCGGTCGAGCGGCCGCAGCAGCATCTCGGCGAGCCGGTCGCGGGAGACCCGCTCGACGCCCGAGGCGTGCTGGGTGAGGAACAGGGCGTTGAGGAGCTGGTCGGTGGCGATGACCTGGCCCGGCTGACGCCGCAGGAATCGCTGGACCAGTTCGGCGCCGTCCTCCAGCGCCTCCTCTCCCAGATGCGCGAGGACCATCGCGGCGAGCTGCTCGTCGCCGGGCGGTTTGAGGTCGAGCTGGATGCAGCGGCGCAGCAGGGCTGCCGGGAAGTCCCGCTCTCCGTTGGAGGTGAGCACGATGAACGGGAAGGCGGTGCAGCGCACCCGGCCGCCCTCGATCCGGGCCCGGTCGCCGTCCGCTGTCAGCACCTCGGTGACCGGCTCGCGGTCGGCGATGCGTTCCAGTTCGGGAAGGGTGAACTCGCCGTCCTCCAAGACGTTCAGCAGGTCGCTGGGCAGGTCGATGTCGCTCTTGTCCAGCTCGTCGACGAGCAGCACCCTGGGCAGCGGTACCCCGCCCGGCTCGGCGGGGCGTGCGGGCAGCAGCGCGGTACCGAGCGGGCCCAGCCGCAGGTAGGAGCCGATCGGCGGGCGGGCGGACGGGGTGCCGTCTCCGGCCACCGCGCGGTCCAGTTGGACGTCCTGCAGCCGGCCGATGGCGTCGTAGTGGTAGAGCCCGTCCTGCAGGGTGGTGCGGCTGACGATGGGCCAGCGCAGCACTCTGCCCAGGCCCAGCTCGTGCGCGACCGCGTGCGCGAGGGTGGATTTCCCGGTGCCGGGATTGCCGGTGACCAGCAGCGGACGGCGCAGGTACAGGGCCGCGTTGACGGCCTCGACCTCCTCCGGGCGCGGGTGGAGGCTCTCGACCAGGCGGCGCCGGGCGCCCAGTCGCCTGGCGGTGTCGGCGCCCTCCGGGCCGGTCCCGCCGTCCGGGGAGTCCGGTCCGGTGCCGGCGCCGGTGAAGTCGCGCCAGGGCGGCGGGTCGGGCAGCTCGCGCACAGCCTCGTGCGGCACCCCCGCACCGCGGTAGATGCGCCAATCGCTCACGGTGTGCTCCTCAACGCTGTCGGCGGCCTGGGCATGAGCGGTGGTTCGCGCAGCGGTCCGTCCCCCGAGGTCCTGTGGGGCGGATCGTAGAGCAGGACGATATGCCGTGCCCAGGCCGACGAGGGATCAATTGGCATGCTGTTGACGCCTGTTGACTCTTCCGGGTCATCGGCCGGCTCGGCGTTGCGGTTGCGCAGGGTCCTGATGTGCAGCGGGACCTGCCGCGCGGAGTGCGCCTCGGCCAGCAGTTCGGCGGCGCGCCGGTGGAACTCGGCGCAGTCGTCGTGGTCCTGGCCGTCGCCGCAGCCGTGCCGCCACAGTGCCATGGCGTGCCCGGCGCCGAGCGCCGCCGCCATGGCCCGCGCGCCCGGGCCGCTGCCGACCCGTGCGCAGTAGACCGGCACCGCACCGGACGTCGCGGCGCGCAGCCTTCCGTAGGTGGCCTGCCCGCCCTCGGAACCGGGCGTGTCGTGCCCCTGGCCGGGGACTTCCCGGCGCAGCGGCACGGCCTCCAAAGGGCCGGCGAGGACGGCGGCGGCGCGGGTGCGGCACTCGGGGGTGAAGCCCTGGTCCTTGCGCGTCCGGTCGCGCACGACCACGAGTCTGCGCTGCCCCAGCGGCATGGTGTGCGGGTTGAACGGGTCGTCGGGGTCGTAGGGGCGGGCCCGCCAGGCGTCCACCGGTTCGTCGAACAGCGGGCGGGGCAGCATGAACTCCACCGCCGCGAGATGGTCGTCCACATCGCACTGGTCGAGCGCCTGGGACAGCGCGCCGCGCACCGCCTCCTCCAGCCCGGAGCGCGGCGCGTCCTCCCGGCTCTGCTCGACGGTGATCTCCTCGCGCTCGCCGTCCTCTTCCGCGGTCTGGTCCACGTCGGGCAGGCACCCGAAGGCTCCGGCGGCGGCCTCACCGGGGAGTTCGTCCTTGTCGGCCGGGCGCACCAGCGCCACCCGCCAAGCGTGCCGACCGGAGCCGTAGATGTCCGGATCTATCTCCACCAGTACGTCGGCGCGTGGCGCGGAGGCCGCGCGGTGGCCGTCCAGCACGCCGGGGACCTGGGCTCGGATGACGTCGTTGAGCAGGGTCCGGGCCGTGCGCTCCACCCACTCGCGCAGTTCGGCCAGCGCGCGGACCGCGCGCGGCGTACGCCCGGGACCTGATCGGTGGAGCGCGGCCGTCACCTTCGCGGCGTACAGCACCACCGCTTCCAGCGCGAGGTCCGGGGACGGTTCCTCCTCGGCCGTGCTGTGGTCCCGCGGGTCGTAGAGCAGGCCCGCACCCTCCCGCCAGGAGCGCGGATCGTGGTCGCGGAGCGTGTAGGGCCGGCGCAGGACCATGTTCCGCGCCTCGTTGGCCAGTTGCAGCACCTGCCCGGCCCCGGCGGGCGGCTCGATCTCGGCGAACAGCGCGTACAGCTCCGCGCGCCGGTCGACCGTGAATCCGTAGGCGGGCTCGCCGCCGGTGGGGCCCAGCCGGGCGTGCTGCCGGTGCCAGCTGTGGCCGAATCCGGTGTAGCGGCTCAGGTGGTGCCTGTCGTGTGCGGAGAGCACTTCGTGCAGCACCCGGGCGCCGCGCGGTCCCGCGTCGCACAGTTTGCGCAGGGCCGTGACGGGTGTCGCCAGGCCCGTGCCCGGCCGCCGCCCCGCTCCCTTGCTGACACCGAGCACCGTGCCGCGCCGCTGGTCGAGCACGGGCCCGCCGGAGCAGCCCTCGGTCAGCTGGTCGCCGCTGAGCATCAGCGGCCGGCCGACGACCCCGGTGGCCTTCCCGAGCCCGGTGAAGAACATCTGCTCGCCCCGGACCTCGCCCGGCGCCCAGCCGTACAGTCCGATCTCCGCGGGGGTCAGCACGGAACGGTCGCTCAGCCACAGGCAGTCGGCGTCCTCGGCGCCCGGCACCCGCACCAGCGCGAGGTCGGGGAAGGGCCAGGGGGAGGGTGGTGCCTGGGGGTCCTCGGGGCGCGGCAGTCCGAAGGCCAGCTCTCCGAGGAGGACGGTGCCGCCGCCCCCGCCGGTGCCGTCCGTGGCGGGGGCGTCCGCGCTGTCCGCGGCGTCCCCGATCGTGATGCCGATGGCGCGCTCCCCCCTCCAGACGGGCGCGGCCCCCTTGCCGAGGACGTGTGCGCACGTGAGGACCCATCCGGGAGCGACGAAGAAGCCGCTCCCCCAGAACGCTCGCCGGCTCCTGTCGCTGCGGCGGCTGTCGCCGCTTGTCCCGCTGCTTCCGTCGTACCCCTCGGGGGGTGCCCCGATGCGCACGACCGAGGCGCGAACGGAGTCGGCGAGGTTCACGGGGGCGTTCATACGGCACAGGGCGCGCACGGCAGCACGCCGAATCGTGAACCGCCGCGTCGCGCGGCTCGCGCTCCTGTCACAACGCTCCCCCCTCTACGCCGCGTCCCCCTCGACCCACCAGCAGGCTAGTGGCCGCAACTGACAGGCGGGAGTCCCGGGTTCACAGCCCGCCCGCCCCCCCTGTTGCCGGGTGGGACGGTGGTCCGCTCCCCGGCCTGAGGTCCGCCGGGCCGCGGCCCGCGGGTCCGGCGTGTGCCGGTTCGCCGTCCGCCGCTTCGCCGTCGGTCCGCGGCCCGTCGGTCCGCAGTCACCTGTTCACCGCGGCCCGGCCCGGGCGGCGACCGGGGAGTGCGCTGGGCACTGCGGCGCCGGAGCGCGTCAGCCGTCGCGCGCGCCGGTGCTCCCGGCGCCGGAGTCCGGCCCGGGGCCCGCCAGCTCGGGCTTGCGCCAGGTGAGAGTGACGGAGACGGCGCCCTTGGCCTCACCCTCGGCGAGGACCGCGGCCAGGGCCTTGCCGGACTTGACGGCGAGTTCGACGCCGAACGTCGCGCTGACCTCGTCGGGGCGCGCGTGCCGGGCGGCGGCGAGCACCGCGGAGCCCACTCCGCCGATCACCTCGTTGAGCTGCTGGGCCCGTGCGACGAGCATGTCCTGCATGCCGACGTCGTCGTACTGGAACTCCTCGGCCTCCAACGGCACTTCGTCGTCGTCCAGGACGTGCACCCGGGCCAGTACCGTCTCCCCGCCCGGCAATGTGATCTCCCGGATCTCCTGCTCCATGTGCGCCCCCCTCGCCTCCGCCGCCGACGCTCCCGTCGAGGCCCTGCTCGACCTCAACCTGCCCTGTACGGACCACCTTTGAACCCTCCCGGCCCTCCGGTCCCGACCGCACCGGCCGGGACCGGACCGGGAGCCGGCCGGGGACCGGACGGAACGCCGGGCCCCGCACGCCAGTCGCCCTGCGGCGCGGCGCTCCTAGCTCGCGGCCGGCCGCGCGGCGTCCGGGCGGGGGTCGAGGGGGGTGAGCACGCCGAGACGGTCCTCCACCGCCTGAGCGGCGTCCAGGCACAGGTCCTCGCGGAACGCGCGCCCGACGAGCTGCACACCGAGCGGCAGTCCGTCGGCCACTCCGGTGGGCACGGCGACCGCGGGCACGCCCGCGAAGCTGGTCGCCGTGCACAGGCGCATTCCCGAGCCGACCCGCTCCCGTCCGGCCCGGTCGCGTGACTCCAGGCCGGGTTCGACGGGCGGCTCGGTGAACACCGGCCCCAGCAGCAGCGGGTAGGTGTCGAGGAACTCCGCCCACGAGCGGCGGACGTTCAGCCATACCCCCATCAGGTGCATGAACTCCGCGGCGGTCGCGGGCGGGGTCTTCTCCATGTCCATCTCGATGTAGCGGCCCCCACCCTCACCGAGGAGGGTGCGCAGCACCGGCCAGTTGGGGGCGAACTCGGTCAGGACGATCCGCTGGTACGCCTCCAGCGCCTCGTCCAGCCGCGGAACGTCCGCCACCTCCCGCACGTCGTAGCCGGCGTCGCGCAGCGCGTCGGCCGCGGCCGTGACGGCGCCGCTGACCGCGGGGTGGACGCCGTGGCCGCCGGGGTCGGCGACGACCGCGACCCGCACCGGCCCGGGCAGCGGCTCACCGTTGACGGGCACCGGAACGGCCCGCGGGTCCCGCGGATCGGAGCCGGCCAGCGCCTCGTACGCCAGCCGCAGATCGGCGGTCGTGCGCGCCAGGGGCCCGTCGGTGACGAGTATCTGCGAGGCCGGTCCCGGGTCGTCCGAGCCGAAGAGCCGGTGGTCGGCGGGGAACCTGCCGACGGTGGGCTTGAGTCCCGTCACCCCGCAGAACGAGGCCGGGATCCGCACCGACCCGCCGGAGTCGTTGCCGAGGCCGAGCGCGGCCATGCCGGTGGCGACGGCCGCTCCGTCGCCACCGCTGCTGCCGCCCGGAGTCCGGCTCGGATCCCACGGGTTGACGGTGTCGCCGAACAGTTCGCTGCGGGTGTGCATCCCGGCCAGGATCAGGGTGGGGATGTTGCTGTGGCCGATGGGCACGGCCCCGGCGGCGCGCAGCCGGGCCACCGGGGGCGCGTCGGCCTCCGCGACCAGATCGCGGAAGCGGGGGACTCCCATCGTGGTCGGTACGCCCTCGACGCCCGTGGTCTCCTTCACCGTGAAGGGCACTCCGGCGAGCGGCCCCAGTTCCGCGCCGGCGGCCCGGCGCGCGTCCGTGCGCGCCGCGGCTTCCCGCGCGCGCTCGGCCATGAGCTGAGTCACCGCGTTGATCCGCGGGTTCACGTCGGCGATGCGATCCAGATGGCTGCCGACCAATTCGGCGGCCGATACGTCGCCGTTCCGGACCGCCGCCGCCTGGGCCGCGGCCGGCATCCTCCAAAGGGCGTCCCGCACGATTGCTGCCCTCCCGTTCCTGTGTCGAATCCTGAGTCGAAGTGCTGGCCGCAGCACCCTAACCCAGATCCGATACACTCGTATCGAATTAAGGAGGCGCCCCGCATGCCCAAGCAGGTGGACTACGAGGACCGACGCCGGCGGATCGCCGAGGCCGTCTGCGTACTCGCCGACACACACGGCCCCGAGGGGGTGACGATGCGCGACGTGGCCGCCCACGCGGAGGTCTCACTGGGCGCCGTGCAGCGCTGCTTCCGCACCAAGGAGGAGATGCTGGTGTTCGCCGTCGACCACGTCGGCGAGCGCGTCACCGCGCGCATGCGGGCCCGGCTGTCCGACAGCCCGGAGCCCTCGCCCGGCACCGCCCTGGAACACGCGGCCACCGAGATCGCCCTGCTCGACGGCGCGCACCGCGCCGAGGCCCGGGTGTGGCTCGCCTTCGTCGCCCAGGCCGCGGTCAGCGAGCCGCTCGCCGCCAGAATCCGGATCAGCTACGAGGCCCTCCAGGGGCTCCTCGCCCGCCTGATCACCGAGGCCGCCGAGGGCGGCCCCGACAGCCCGGATGGCCCCGGAAGCCCGGAGAGCAGCAGCGCCGCGCCACTCGATCCGCAGCGCGAGGCCCGCGCCCTGCTCGCCCTCGCGGACGGCCTGACCAGTCATGTACTCATCGGGCACCTGACCGCCGAGGAGGCCGAGGACACTCTGCGCGCGCACGTGGTCCGCCTCTGGGAGCGCCCCCGCACCGATCGCCCCGGTCAGGCCGCCCGCACCGGGTGACGGCGGTGGCCCTGAGACGCCGCCCGAGCCGACCGGCGCCCGTCCGTGCACGGTTCACGCCCGCCCGCGGCGCCGGGCAGGCCCCTAGCGGAACGGCGGAGCACACGGCTGCCCGCCGCGGGCGGCGTTCAGTTCCCGCCCGCGGCGCCCTCCGTCGATCCGCCCCCGCCCGAGGTGTCGGCGCCCCCGCCCGAACCGCGCAGCACGACCCCGATGTGGGCCGCCGCGGTGGACAGATGCCGGCGCACCTCCCGCAGCTCTCCCTCACCGACGCCGTGATCGCGCGCCGCGTCCCGCACGTCGTCACGGAAGCGGTCCAGAAGGCGCTCCAGATCGCGCGCCGGGTCACCGGTGGAGTCGGGAAGCGGCACACCGCCCCCGTCCTCGTACTCCGCTCCGGCAGGACCGGTGGGCTCCTCCGCGGGGCGGGGCGGCGACTGACCGGCGAACCGCCCCAGATCGCCCATCTCACGGGCGAGTTCGGACATGCCGTCGCGGACGGCGCCCGACCAGTCGCCGCCCCGCATCCGCGTCTGCACCTGCTCCTGCACCTGGTGGGCGATACGCCGCACCTCGGCGAGCGCCGCGCTGTGCGCCTCGCGCTCCTTGCGGGCCTGGTGCTTGGCCTGCTGGGCCTCCTCCTTGGCCCGGCGGGCCTGCTCCTTCCACTCGTCCTTGGCGCGGCGCATATCCTCCTTGGCCTGCCGCCACCCCTCCTTGTCGGTGCGCACGCCCTCCCGGGCGCCGCCCCAGGCGCTCTCCGCGCCGGGAGCCGCCCCGGTCCCGGAGGCGGCTGCGGAGCGGCCGCCTCCGCCCTTGGCCCGGCCTCTGGCGTCCCGCGCCTGCTGCCGCATCTCGCGCCGCAGGTCGCCGGCGGTGCCACTGACGTCCTCGCGGATGTCGGCGGCGAGCGCGGCCACGGAGTCGCGGATCTCCACCTCCAGCTCGGCGAGTTCGGCCTGCCGGTCGGCCAGCTCGGCCCGGCCGGCCTCCGTGATCGAGTAGACCTTCCGGCCGCCCTCGGTGGTGTGGCTGACCAGCCCCTCGGCCTCCAGCTTGGCCAGCCGGGGGTAGACGGTCCCGGCGGAGGGCGCGTACAACCCTTCGAACCGCTCCTCCAGGAGACGGATGACCTCGTAGCCGTGCCGGGGTGCCTCGTCGAGCAGCATCAGCAGATACAGGCGCAGGCGGCCGTGAGCGAAGACGGGAGGCATGTCACAGGTCCTTCGCCGGAGAGGGGGTGCCCGGCTGCCCGGACGGGTGCGGGTCGCGGGCCGGCCCCGCCTCCCGGGTGGGCGCGTCGCGGCCGGAGCCGGGCCCCGGTGCGGGCCGCGGAACCTCGGCCCGGGACCCGGCGTCGGAATCGGGGTCGAGATCGGCCGGGCCGGCGCCGTCCTCGGAGAGGTCAGCGCCGGACGGCCGGCGGAGGAGGGCGAGGCCGCCGGAGACGTTCACGGCGTGCAGGGCTCCGCGGCCGCTCCCCAGGGTGCCGGTGATGCGGTGGTCGCCCCAGCCGCCGGTGCGCAGGTGGTCGAAGGCGCTGGAGACCGCGCCGCCCGTGGTGTGCGCGTCCACCGTGAGGTCCGCGTCGTCGGGGAGCCGGAGCGCGAGCTCACCCGAGACGCTGGAGAGCCGGATGTCGGCGGGCCGGTCCCCGCGGGGCGAGGCAAGGTCGAGGATCATCGCGCCGCTGACCGAGTCCGCCCTGATCTGATCGGCCGAGGCGTCGATGCACGTCAGATCCCCGGAAACGGTGGAGAAGCGCAGCGAGCCGGAGAGGCGCTGGGTCTCCACGCTGCCGGAGACGGTGTCGGCCGCCACGGGACCGGACAGCCCGACCAGGGTCGTGTCGCCCGAGACCCCGGCCACCCGGGTGCGGCCGTGCACCCCGGAGACGACGGCCACGGCCGTGACGACGCCGACCGACAGTTCGACGTGCGCCGGCACCTGGACGGAGACCTCGGCCTCGCGTCGCCAGCCCTTCCGGTCCAGCCACTTGAGGAAGCCCCGCCAGGGCAGATCGTCGTAGGCGAGGACGAGTCTGCCGCCCTCCCGCCGGACCCGCAGCGGCGGCCCCTTGATCTTGTCGATCTCGACGCGGGTGGTCGGCTCCTGGGTACCGACGACATTGACGGTCCCGCCCACCAGGCGGACTTGGAGTTCCGTCACCGGATCGTCGAACTCGAACCGCTGCGGCGTCGTGATCTCCCACGAGCGCTCGTCGGGTGCGGTCACTGCGCGGCCTCCCAGGCTCGGGCACTGCGGGCGCAACGGAAAGCCGTACGGACCGGCCGTACGGCACCGCAGCGCGACGACATATCGCGTATTGCTGTAGACACGATATGTCGCGTATCGCGAGCCGTGCAAGGCCTCCCGGGCCGAACGGCCCTCACGCACGCCCGGACCCGGCCCGTTCCGGCCCTTCCTCCCCTTCCACCTCTCCCGACGGCGACGGCCTGCCCGGTCCGGGCCGGTCGACTCGTCGTCCGGCCGGAAGGGCCTGGTCAGCCTCTGTCGGCTCGCTCGGCCCTCGTCGCTCGTCGTCAGTCCTCGTCCTCGTCGTCCAGTCGCGCCAGCCAGGTCGCGAGCCGCTCCACCGGCACCTCGAAGTCGGGGTTCAGATCGACGAAGGTGCGCAACTGCTCGGCCAGCCACCCGAAGCTGACCTCCTCCTCGCCGCGCCGCTGCGCCAGCTCTTCGATGCCACGGTCGGTGAAGTACACGGTTCTGCTCCTGGTCGGTCCGTACGGGGAGTGGCAGTGCGGCCTGCCGCCGCCTCAGAATATGCCGCGGCCTCGCCCCTCCCGCCCCGCCGGGTGGGAGCACCGCCGACGCGGCCGCCCGCGCCACCCCCGTCGACCACGTCGACCACGTCGACCACGCTCAATCGCGCGGCCCCACCGAGTCCGAGGCCGCACCGACCGCGACCGCGAGGACGAGCAGCAGGACGCAGGCGTAGATCTCGTAGCCGTCGAGGAAACCGATCCGCTGGACCACCGTCCACAGATTGAACCGGCCGCCGGTCACCTCGTGCAGGATGCCTCCCGCGCCCTGGGTGAGGAGGACGAAGGACACGAACCCGAGAAAATTCTTCATGGCGGCAGACTGGCCCGCTCGAGCCTGCCGCCGGATCGGGCTTCGGCCCCGGCGGAGGCGACGAAAGTCTGCGAGATCCCACGCCGGTGTCATACCGAAGTCGGCAACCCCCGGCGCACCGGCCCCGACAGCCTCCGGTCCGCCGTAGATTCGCCGCATGGGATTGCTCGGCATCGAACGCGACGAACGGCCACCCGCCGCGGGACGGCTGCTCCACCGCGGCAGCGAACCGGCGCGCCGCGCCGCGCGACGGACACGCCGACCCCTGCGGCACCACGAGGAGGGCGGCACCGCCTCCCGCGCCCTCCGCGGGGTACGGGACCGGGCCGTCGACACCGGCGCGTTCCTGTTCGCCGGGTGCTTCCTGGTACTCACCGCGGACTCGGTGGTGATCGACCCCGGCACCTCAGAGACCGCACTGTTCCTGGACCAACTGACCGGCGCACTGGCCTGCGCGGCGCTGTTCCTGCGGCGTCGGCAACCGGTGGCGCTCGCCGTCGGACTGCTGCTCCTGGAACCCTTCTCGCACTTCGTCACCGGACCGATCCTGGTGGCGCTGTTCACCGTCGCGGCCAACAGACCGCCCCGCGTGACCGGGTACCTGGCATGCATGACCTTCGTGCCGGTGCCGTTCCTCCTGGCGATCGGACCGGCGCCGGACGACCCCAGAACCGCGTCGGCCGCCACCTACTTCGCACTGGTCGCCGGGAGCATCGGCTGGGGGCTGTACGTACGGTCGCGGCGGCAACTCCTCGCCTCGCTGCGCGAGCGGGCCGCACGGGCCGCGGCCGAGGCGCGACGCGAGGCGCGGGAGGACATCGCCCGCGAGATGCACGACGTGCTGGGCCACCGCCTCTCCCTGTTGAGCGTCCACGCGGGCGCCCTGGAGTTCAACCCCGGCGCCGGCCCGCAGGAGATCGGGCAGGCCGCCGCTGTGATCCGCGACAGTGCCCACCGGGCGCTGGAGGACCTGCGGGACGTCATCGGCGTACTGCGTGCCCCGGAGGACGGCAACCGCCCCCAGCCGGTGCTCGCCGACATCGGAGACCTGGCGGACGAGGCCCGGCGGACAGGCGCCACGGTCGCACTCGATGTCGCGGTGACGGGGGGCCCGGACTCGGCACCCGCGGTCGCGGGCCGCACGGCGTACCGCATCGTCCAGGAGGGCCTGACGAATGCCCGGAAGCACGGCGCGCATCCCACCGCGCCCGTCTCCGTGACCGTACGCGGCGCCTCGGGTGAGGGCCTCACCGTCGAGGTCCGCAACCCGGTGCGGCACGACGGGGCCGCCCGCGGCCCCGCCGGTCCGCGGCTCCCCGGCGCGGGGCAGGGCCTCATCGGACTGGCGGAGCGCACACTGCTCGCCGGCGGCACCCTCGAATACGGCAGGGACGGCGCGGACTACCGCCTCTACGCGGCGCTTCCCTGGCCCGGCTGACCGGGCGGGCGGACGGCCGGCACACGCGGGCGGCCCGCACCACCAGCCGCGCCAGCTAGCCGCGCCCGCGGCACCGCCGTCAGCGGCCGGTGATCAGCGACCATCAGCGTCTCGTCCGGATTCGCGCCGAGTTCCCGACAGACCGTCCGGCAGAACGCCGGGTCCGGCTTCTCGGTGGCGTGCTCGTAGGAATGCACCCAGCACGAGAAGCGCATGCACGTCCCCGGCGCGGACCCGGAACCGGTTGCAGCGGGTGTGGGGGTGGTTGCCGGGTGTGGCGGGGAGGGGGTCTGGTGGGGTGGGGGTTGTGAGGCCGCCCATAGGGTCCACGTCACCTACGACCCACCCTCGTATGTCCGAAATGCCGGTATCGGAGTGGGTGAGGGGGTCACGGCCCCGGACCGGCACGGAGGGACGAATACGGGTCGTAGGTCACCTGTTTGCCCGGGTGGGGGGTGCCTCCCGCACGGTGGGCCCCACGCCGCAACCAGACCACCGGCACCCCCACGCCGGAACGCGGCGCCACGTCCCCCCGCGAAAGGTCCCCCGCCCCTCATGCGCACCACTCTCACCGCCCTGAGTACCGTCCGCCCCACCCGCCGCCTGGCCGTCAGCGGCCTGACCGCCCTGGGCGCGGCCGGAATCGCCGCCACCGCCCTGACCGGCACCGCCCACGCCGCCCAGCCCCAGACCCAGACCGCCGGCCCTGCCACCCACCAGGCCGCCGCCACCGCCCAGCACCTGACCGCCCAGGCCGACCACGCCGCCAAGAACACCAAGAGCACCGAGAACGGCAAGGATGGCGGCAAGGGCGAGTACGCCGACAACCTCGACGGCTGGATCCGCGAGGCCCGCGCCATCATGGCCAAGCACGACATCCCCGGCAGCTACGACGGCATCAAGCGCAACATCATCCGCGAATCCGCCGGCGACCCCCACGCCGTCAACGACTGGGACGTCAACGCCAAGAAGGGCACCCCCTCCAAGGGACTCCTCCAGGTCATCCAGCCCACCTTCGACCAGTACCACGTCAAGGGCACCCCCGACGACCTCACCGACCCCGTCGCCAACATCGTCGCCGCCTGCAACTACGCCGCCGACCGCTACGGCACCATGGACAACGTCGACTCCGCCTACTGACGGACACAAACAACACGCCACCGCCACACCCCGGCAACGCGCCACGGAGCGGGCAGGCGGGAGGAACACACCTCCCACCCGCCCGCTCCCTCGCATGTGCTCTGCCGGGACCACCGGTCAGCTGCCGCGCACCTCCTCGCCTCCCTCGTCCGGCGCCGCACTGTCGCCGAAGACGCGGGACACCATCGCCTGGATCAGGCGGTCGGCGCCGAAAGGGTCGCGCAGGATGTCCGGGGCCGTCATGTCGTCGAGCAGCAGGCCCGCCATGGCGAGGTAGAGAAGGGCGACACCCAGGTCGTCGCCGGGCATCCCGGCGTCTCGGTGGTAGCCGAGCAGGCCCTGGAACTCGGCGCGCAGGAAGCCGGACAGCTCCTCGTACAGCTCGGGGCGGCGGGTGGCCTCCAGTCGCAGTTCCAGCATGGCCAGATAGCTGCTGCGGTCGGCGCGCATGCGGGCCAGCAGGTCGCGCATCAGCTCCACTTCGAGCCCGAGCGTGCGCGGGGCGCTCATGCGCGCCGCCAGTGCCGCTTCGTCCGGCGTGAGCCGCTCACGGGTGCGGCGCATGGCCTGGGTGAGCAGGTCGCCGCGGTGGGCGAAGTAGTTGGAGGCGGTGCCGGTGGGCACTCCGGCTTCCTTGTCGACGGCGCGCAGTGTCAGCCCGCGGGAGCCCTCCCGCGCCAGCACCTCGATGGCCGCGTCGAGCAGCGCGGTGCGCCGCTCGGTGTTCTGCCGCATGACGACTCCCTGGTCTCCTGACGGTTGGCGGTTCTTTCCGAACCCCCTTGCACCACTTCACTTGAAGTACTATGTTCAAACCACTTCAACCAGAGTACTCCGCGTGAGGCGCAAAGGTGCCCACCGGCCCGAGACCCGGTCGCGCCGACGGCTCGACCCCACCCGGGATCCCGACGGCACCATCCCCTCACGCCCGGCTCACCCGCGGACACACTCCTCGGCGACGGGGCCGCGGCACCACCTCATCCCGCCCCCGGCAGAACAGCCACCGGCCACGAAGGAGCAACCTCATGCGCAAACTCGTCTACTACGTCGCCGTCACGATCGACGGATTCATCGCGGGCCCGCAGGGCGAGTACGACTTCTTCCCGGTGCCCGACGACTTCGTCGCGGCCACCGTGGAGAATCTGCCCGAGACGCTCCCCACCCCCGCACGGGCGGCGATGGGCCTGTCGGAGGCCCCGAACCGGCGTTTCGACACGGTGCTGATGGGCCGCGGCACCTACGAACCGGCCCTCAGCCAGGGCGTCACCAGTCCGTACGCGCATCTGCGCCAGATCGTCTTCTCCCGCACGCTCCCGACCGAGACGGACCCGGCGGTGGAGATCGTGCGGGACCGGGACCCGGTCGAGGTGGTACAGGAGCTCAAACAGCGGCAGGGCCAGGACATCTGGCTCGCGGGCGGCGGGAAGCTGGCAGGTCCGCTGCTGGAGGAGATCGACGAGCTGATGATCAAGCGCAGCCCCCGGCTGGCCTGCGCCGGAGTCCCGCTCTTCGACGGCGACTTCGCGCCGACCCCGTTCCTGCCCGTGGCCACCCGCGACTTCGCGTCGGGCATCAGCATGACCACCTACGAGCGGGAGCGCTGACCCGGGCGGCAGCACGCCCTTCCGGTCGCGGCGCGGGACCCTTGCCCGGGGTGTCCCGCGCCGCGGACCGGGTGTCAGGCGCTGGTGGTCGAGCCCGGGCGGAGGATCATCAGGATCACCACCGTCGCCCACAGCAGGTTGAAGACGCCGGTCACCATGGCCAGTCGGGCCGTTGCGGCACGCGGGTCGGGTATCCGCGGCACGCTCTCGCCCTCGTCGAGGCCGACACCGGCCGCGCCCAGCAGTCGCGCCTGGCGAGGCAGGACGACGGCGCCGAGGAGGACCGCGGCGAGGGTCGTCAGGACGACGGAGGCGAGCAGCCAGGCGTCGGTGAGGACCCCGAGCTGAGCGCCGGTGGCCACACCGAAGACCGGTACGGCCACACCGAAGACGGCGTAGGCCCGGCAGACGCGGTGCAGCAGCGCCGCACCCGCCGCGCCGCCGGGCGACGCCTCGCCACCCGGGCCACGAGAGGCACCGGAAGCACCCGAAGCACCCGAAGCACCCGAAGCGAGCAACTCCCGGGCTCTGCGCGGGAACATCGAGGCGGCGACGGAGATCGGCCCCACCGCCAGGATCGCGGCCAGGACGTGCAGGGAGAGCAGCAGCTTGGTCACCAGGGCTCCGATTCGACAGGGCGAGGCGGCAGGGCCGCCGACGCGTCCGCTGGGGGCACCGACGTCGATACGTTGGCAGCCAATAGGTAGCACAGCAATATATTCACTGCCTACACTCGACTCATGAAGACGGAAGCGGTACGCGGACACCTCGACGGGCTGCTGCTGGCCGCGCTCGAGGACGGGCCGCTGCACGGATACGCGATCATCACCGCGGTCCAGGAGCGCAGCGGCGGGGTGCTGGAGCTGCGGACGGGCACGGTCTATCCCGCGCTCAACCGGCTGGAGCGGCTGGGTCTGCTGGCGAGCGACTGGCAGTCCGTCGGCGAGAGGCGCAGGCGCTGCTACGCCCTCACCGGAGCCGGGCGGCGGACACTCGCGGACGAGCGCACCGGGTGGCGGCAGTTCACCGCGGCGATCGGCGCGGTGCTCGACCCGTCCGGGTCGACCGGGAACGCCCCCACCAGCGGCCCGGCGGCCCTCGGGCCCGCCCGGCACCGGCCCGCGACATGAGCGCGCCACAGCGGCGCCCCGACCCGCTGCTCGCCTACACCGCGGAGCTGCGCGCGGCACTGCCGGGGCCGGCCCGTGCCGCGTCCCGCATGGTCGAGGAGATCCACCACGGGCTGCTGGACGCGGCGGACACCTACGTCCGGGAGGGCGTACCGCGCGCCGACGCCGCACACCGGGCCGTGCGCGACTCCGGGCCGGTGGCCGAAGTCGCGCCCGCATGCCGGCGGGAACTGGCGCTCGCCCAGACCCGGCACACCGCGCGTGCGGCCGCGCTCTGCGCCCCGCTGCTGCTGGCGTGCTGGGCGCTGGCGCGCACGACCCTCGGCACGGCGGCCGCTCCGCTGGCGCTCCTCGCCGCCGTCAGCGCGCTGCTGGCCGTGGCCGCCCTGGCCGGGACCGGCGGCCCATCGGCGCGCCGGTTCGGCGTCCCCGAGGCGCTGCCCCGGCTGGTCGCCTGGACGGGGACCGGCGCGAGTGCCGCCATGGCGGCGGCCACCCTGACCCTGGCGTGCACCGCCGCCGCCACCGCGCGGTGGCCGCTGCTGCTGCTCGCGGGGGCGCTGTCCGCCGCCTCGCACGCCGTACTGGGCACCTCCGTCCGGGTGTCCCGGCGCTGTCTCGCGCACGCGGGCTGACTCCGCGCCCCGCGAGCCCACATCCTGCTGAATCGGGCGTTCCCGAGGGGTCCGGCCGGCGCTCTCCAGGCCGCCTGGGAGCCTGGGACCATGTGCGTCTCCCTGGGCCCGGCCGACTTCTCCGGCACCACGCTGTACATGGGACGGCTGCACCACCCCGAGCACGGGCTGGTGCACGTCCTCGGCTACCAGAACACCGCCGTCAACCGCGCCGACGGCCCCAACGCCATGTTGCTGCATCTGCCCGCACGGACGATGACACAGGACAACTTCCTCGATGTGGGGCGCAGTTCCGACGTGCTGGAGCGGATGGTGGAGGCCGTACGGCCCCGATCGGTGGCTGCGGGCGGCATGGCCTGGATGGGACACGGCACGCCGACGCCGGAGGTGCAGGTCTTCGAGCACGACATCTACACGGTGCTGCTCGCCTCCGACCCCACGGCGCTGCCCGCCGCGCTGCACCGCGTTCCCGCACCCAGGCGGCCGTCCCTCGACCCGGCGCTGCTGCGGTTCTACGCCGAGCGCTATCCCGGGTACGCGATGGCCGTGTGCTGCTTCGACAACACCGAGGCGGCCCAGGCCAAGCCCCTGCTGATGTGGTACCCGCCGCTCGCGCCCGATGTGCTGACGGCGCCCGCGCTGGACGCCCACACCGGTCGGCCTCCCGGCATGGTGGGCAAGGTGCCGGTCGACCACTGGGTGCTCTACGGCAGTGACGAGACACCACCGGACTGGGGCGCACCGGTGGACTACGGCCGCGGAATGCGCCATCGGCTGCGGGAGTTCCTGCCCGCCGCGGTACGCGGCGAGCACTTCTCCGGGCTGCTGCCCAACGGGGACTTCGCGCTCGGCCACGCCGACCTGCTGTCCGGCGCACCGGGCCGGGTGGCGCGGATCGCCGAGCCGGTGGGCTGAGCGGCCCGTTCACCCCGCGCCGTACACCGGTTCCGGCGGAGGCGACGCGGCGAGCGGTTCGCGCTCCGGCGTTCCGGTGCGGCCGCCTCCCGGCAGCCGCCCGCCGTGCCCGCGGCCTTCCCCACCGGCCGTGGGTCACTCCTGCGGGTGATCCGGGCCCCGGACGGCGGAGCCCGGCCGTGCGGCGGCGGCCGCAGCCGCCGACACTCGAGGCAGAGCGCTCGCGGTGTCAGGTGCGGTGCCCGCGCACCGGAGGCGCCGCCCCGCCGCCGTCCCCGCCCGTGCCACCGCCTCGCCGCCGGAGCCCGTATGGCCAGCAGGAAGAATCTCGTCGCCGACCGGACCGCCCTCGCCCACAAGGCCCGGTACGCGCTGGCGCACCCGCAGCGCGTCCCCGGCCATCTCCGGCGCGCGGGCCGCGACCGGTGGCTGGCGTTCAAGCACCGCGACCACGTCAGCTACTACCGTGCGGTGATGGCCTCCGACACCCGGCGCGATCCGGACGCGGCGGTCGGCAGCCCGACCCGGGAGGGGTGGCTGAAGCTGGGCGAGTTGCAGTTCAGCTATCTGCGGCGGCACGGCCTGGCGCCGTCGGCGCGGATGCTGGACATCGGCTGCGGCAATCTGCGTGCGGGCTGGCGCTTCATCGAGCACCTGGAGGCGGGCCATTACTACGGCATCGACATCTCCCCCGACGTGTTGATCGCCGCGAAGCGCACGCTCACTGAGCGCAATCTCCAGGCCAAGCTTCCCCATCTGACCCTGACCCAGGATCTGACGTTGGATTTCCTGCCGGCCGCGCACTTCGACGTCGTCCACGCGCACAGCGTCTTCTCGCACTCGCCGCTCGACGTGATCGAGGAGTGCTTCGCGCACGTGGGCCGGGTGCTGGCTCCGGGCGGCTTCTTCGACTTCACCTTCGACCGCACGGTCGGTGCCGAGCACCACGTGCTGCGCGAGGACTTCTACTACCGAACCGAGACACTGACCGAACTGGCCGCGCGGCACGGCCTGCGCGCCCGCTTCATGGACGACTGGGAACTCCTGGGGCACGGCCAGTCCAAGATCCGCGCCAGCGCCGGGACCGCCCGGACGACCGGAGCGGCGCCGCCCCTTCCGGCGTGACCGCGTGCCCGGCCCGGCGACGCCGGGCCGGGCACGCGTGAAGGCCGGATCACGGCGGCCGTCCGTGCGCGGCCGCGGCTCAGACCGTCAGCACGACCTTGCCGAACAGGTCGCCCTCCGCCATCTTCGCGAAGCCCTCCCGGGCCCGGTCGAGCGGGAGGACGGAGTCGATGACGGGCCGGATCCCCTTGGCGGCGCAGAAGTTCAGCAGCCCCGCCAGCTCCTCCTTGGTGCCCATCGTGGAGCCCACCACCCGCAGTTCCAGGAAGAAGATCCGGTTCAGCTCGGTCGCGGGCGGATTCGGGCCGCTGGTGGCACCGGAGATGACCAGAGTGCCCCCGGGCCGCAGCGACTTGACCGAGTGCGACCAGGTGGCGGCGCCCACCGTCTCCAGCACCGCGTCCATCTTGTGCGGCAGCCTGGTACCCGCCTCCACCGCCGCCTCGGCGCCGAGTTCCAGGGCCCGCTTGCGTTTGGCCTCCTCCCGGCTGGTGGCGAAGACCCGCAGCCCGGCGGCCGCGCCCAGCACGATGGCGGCGGTGGCCACGCCACCGCCCGCGCCCTGCACCAGGACCGAGTCCCCCGGACTGACCCCGGCGTTGGTGAACAGCATCCGGTAAGCCGTCAGCCAGGCCGTCGGCAGACAGGCCGCCTCCTCGAAGGAGAGTTCCGCCGGCTTCGGCAGTACGTTCCACTGCGGCACGGCGACCCGCTCGGCGAACGTGCCCTGGTAGCGCTCCGTGAGGATGGACCGGGGCTCGCGCGGGCCGACCCCGTGGCCGGACTGCCCGATGACCGAGTGCAGGACGACCTCGTTGCCGTCGTCGTCGACCCCCGCCGCGTCGCAGCCGAGGATCATCGGCAGCGCCTCCTCGCCGATCCCCACGCCCCGCAGTGACCAGAGGTCGTGGTGGTTGAGCGACGCCGCCTTCACCGCCACGGTCATCCATCCCGGAGGCACCTTGGGCTCTGGCCTCTGCCCCAGCTCCAGCCCGCTGAGCGGCTCTTCCTTGTCGATACGAGCGGCGTAAGCAGCAAACATGCCCCGACGCTACGCCGCCTCGCCGACCCACCGACAGACCATCCGACCCCGGAGCGACCGATCTCACGCCGTCGGCGCAGCTCCGTCGGGCCCGGCGTCGCTCCTCGACGCCGCTCAGTCCCGCAGCGGCATGGCCTCGGCCAACGCCCGCCACTCCGCCCGCGGGAGGTCGGTGCCGGTGGCGGCGGTGACCACCTGGAGGGCGATGTGGTCGGCGCCCGCCGCCAGGAACGCGTCCGCCTTGGCGCGTACCGTCTCGGCGTCGCCGATGGCGAACAGCGCGTCGACGAGCCGGTCGCTGCCGCCGCCGTCGAAGTCGGACTCCGCGAAGCCGAGCCGGAGCAGGCTGTTGCGGTAGTTGGCCAGGGCCAGGTACCGGGAGAGATAGTCGCGGGCTGTGGCGTACGCGGCGGCGGGGTCGGCGCCCGGCTGTTGCAGGACCACCTTCAGCTCGGGGGCCAGCAGCGGGTCGGCCCCGAGGATGTCGCGGGCCTCCGCGGTGTGCTCGACGGTGACGAGGTAGGGCAGCGCGCCCAGCGACCGCTCGGCGGCCAACTGCAGCATCTTCGGACCGAGCGCCGCCAGCGCACGCCCGGCGGCGGGCACCGGACGCGGCGCGTTGTCGAGCGTGTCGAGATAGGAGCGCATGGCCGACCGGGGCCGGCCGGCCAGCGGATGGTCCAGCGCGTGCCCGCTGCGCGTCTCCGGGTGGCTGACGCCGAGACCGAGCAGGAAGCGGCCGCCGAACTCGTCCGTCAGCTGCGCGTGCCGGGCGGCGACCTCGGGAGCCGCGTGCTCCCAGATGTTGAGGATGCTGGTGCCGACGGTCGCCCGAGAGGTGGCGGCGAGCAGCCGGTACGCCATGTCCGGCGAGGGGCTGCCGCCGACCCAGAGGGTGCCGTACCCCAGCTCGTCGAGTTCGGCGGCGGCCTCTTCGACCAGAGGGCGCCGCGCCGCGTCGTCGGTACGCAGTGCGGAGGCCCAGATGCCGACCCTGCCCAAGGATGCGTGATGTGCCATGGCGGACACAGCATCACACCGCGCGCCGGTATTCCGGGAACCGCGGTCCGTCCCGGCCCGGCGGGGCGGGACGGACCGGACCGCGGTTCCCGGAGAACGACGGCCTAGATGTATTGCTCTGTGAGGTTGGGGACGCGGCTGGCGGGTGGTTTGCCTGCGAGTGCGGTGTGTCCGCGGTGGTGATTGTAGGTGTGCAGCCACTGCGGGAACGCGTCGCGTCGTTCCTGTTCTGACCGGTAGGGGCGGGCGTAGGCCCATTCGTCGAGCAGGGTGCGGTTGAGGCGTTCGACCTTGCCGTTGGTCTGGGGCCGGTAGGGCCGGGTTCGCTTGTGGGTGATCCCGGCCGCTGCCAGTGTGTCGCGCCAGGTGTGGGACTTGTAGCAGGCGCCGTTGTCGGTCAGGACGCGTTCGACGGTGATGCCGACGCTGGTGAAGTAGGCGTGTGCCCGGGCCCAGAAGCCGGTGGCCGTGTCCTTCTTCTCGTCGGTGTGGATCTCGCTGTAGGCGAGGCGGGAGTGGTCGTCGACGGCGGTGTGGATGTAGCTGTAGCCGGCGTTCTTGCGGGTCTTGCGGCCGGCCTGGCGGCCGAGGACCTTGTGGCCGCCGCCGTCGGGGATGTTGCCCAGTTTCTTGATGTCGACGTGGACGAGCTCGCCGGGATGTTCGCGTTCGTAGCGGCGTATGACGCGGCCGGTCGCACGGTCCAGATGGGTCAGCCGGGCCAGCCCGAACCGCGTCAGCACGCGGTGCACGGTCGAGGGCACGAGGTCCAGCAGGTGCGCGATGCGGGCCGGGCCCCACCGGCGCAGGAGGCGGACCTTGATGATCCTTCGCTCGGTCCGTGTCGGCGTCCGCCGCGGGCTGTGACGGGGACGCGAGGAGCGGTCGGTCATCCCGGCCTCGCCCAGCAGCCGGTAGCGCTCAGCCCACCGCTGAGCCGTGGTCGGCGAGACCTGGAAGCGTTCGGCAGCCCGCCGGAGCGGCCAGCCGTCCTCGACCACGCAACGGGCCAGACGCAGACGTCCGGTCTCGGTCAGGGGTGCATTACGGTGGGGCACGAGGGCCTTTCTGGTCGGTGTAGACGTCGCAATCCACACCGAACCCGGAAGGCCCTCACCCGTTCAAGATCCCTCAGCCGAGACCTGCATCACCCGTCCACAACCTCCCGAGACAGAACACCTAGAGCACCTTCGAGAGGAACGACTTGGTGCGCTCGTGCTGCGGGTCGGTCAGCACGTCCCTGGGGTTGCCGGACTCGACGACGACACCGCCGTCCATGAACACGAGCGAGTCGCCGACCTCCCGCGCGAAGCCCATCTCGTGGGTGACGACCACCATCGTCATCCCGTCCCGGGCCAGCGCCTTCATCACGTCCAGCACCTCGCCGACCAGCTCCGGGTCCAGTGCGGAGGTGGGCTCGTCGAAGAGCATCAGCTTGGGGTCCATGGCCAGCGCCCGCGCGATGGCCACGCGCTGCTGCTGGCCTCCGGACAGCTGCGCGGGGAACGAGTCGATCTTGTCGGCCAGCCCCACCCGGTCCAGCAGCTCCGCGGCCCGCTTGCGCGCCTCGGTGCGCGGGGTCCGCTTGACCTGGACGGGCGCCTCCATCACGTTCTCCACCGCGGTCATGTGCGGGAAGAGGTTGAAGCGCTGGAAGACCATCCCGATGTCGCGGCGCTGGGCCGCCACCTCGCGGTCGCGCAGCTCGTAGAGCCTGCCGCCCTTCTCGCGGTAGCCGACGAGCGTGCCGTCGACGTACAGCCGGCCGGCGTTGATCTTCTCCAGGTGGTTGATGCACCGCAGGAAGGTGGACTTGCCGGATCCGGACGGACCGACGATGCAGAACACCTCGCCGGTCTTCACCTCGAGGTCGATGCCCTTGAGGACCTCGACGTGGCCGAACGACTTGCAGACGCGCTCGGCCCTGACCATCGGGCCGCCGCTCTCCGTCTTCTTGACCGACGTGCTCATGCGCCCTGCGCCCCCGATCCGGTACCGCGCCCGAAGGCGAAGACGTTCTTGCGTACGCGCTGCCACGGGGTCTCGGGCAGTTGGCGCAGGGAGCCGCGCGCGTAGCGCCGCTCCAGGTAGTACTGGCCCACGCTGAAGATGCTCGTGATGACCAGGTACCAGATGGTGGCGACCAGCAGCATCTCGACGACGGCGCTGGAGGTGTTGCCGATGTTCTGCGCCTTGCGCAGCAGTTCCTCGTACATCACGACCGAACAGAGCGAGGAGGTCTTCAGCAGGTTGATGAACTCGTTGCCGGTGGGCGGCACGATCACCCGCATCGCCTGCGGGAGGACGATGCGCCGCATGTTCTGGCCCTGGGTCATCCCCAGCGCCTGGGACGCCTCGGTCTGTCCCTCGTCCACCGACTGGATGCCCGCCCGGCAGATCTCCGCCATGTAGGCCGCCTCGTTCAGCCCGAGGCCGAGGAGCGCCGCCATGAACGGGGTCATGACGTCGGTCATCTCGTCCTTGTAGAGGGGCATCAGGTTCAGCACCGGGAAGATCAGCGCCAGGTTGAACCAGAGCAGCAGCTGCACGTAGACCGGCGTGCCGCGGAAGAACCAGATGTAGCCCCAGGCGACGGACGAGGTCACCGGGTTCTTCGACATGCGCATGACGGCCAGGACGATCCCCAGCACCAGCCCCATGAGCATCGAGAGCACGCTGACGACCAGCGTGTTCCGGACGCCCTCGAGGATCTGGTCGTTGAAGAAGAAGTCCCCCACCGCCTGCCAGCGCAGCCCCTCCGCGGTGGCGAAGGCGCGGATCAGCAGCGCCAGCAGCGCGAGGACCACGACGGCGGAGACGTACCGCCCGTAGTGCCGTACGGGGATGGCCTTGATGGCCTCCGGTGCGTCCTTCGACGGAGGTGCCCCGCCGGAGGGGATCTTGTCGGTGGTGGGTGGTGTCACGGGGGCTTGCCTCTCAGCGTCCTGGACGTCCTGCGGGGTGTGTCTGGTGCGTCGTCGCCGGGCGGCTCAGGAACCGCCGTTGATCGCGGCCTTCTTGACGCCGCCGTCCTCGACGCCCCACTTCTCCAGCGCCTTCTTGTACGAGCCGTCCTCGATGATCGCGTCCATCGCGGCCCGGAGGGCGTCACGGAGCTGCTTGTTGTCCTTGGCGACGGCCATGCCGTAGGGGGCGGACTGCATCTGGTCACCGACGACCTCGAAGTCGGAGCCGGACTTGGCCGCGTTGGCGGCGACCGGGAAGTCCGAGATGTCGGCGACGACACCGCCGGCCTTCAGTCGCACCCGGGCCTCGTCATCGGTGTTGTACGCCTCGATGCCGATCTTCTTCTTGCCGTCCTCGACGCACTTCTTCGTCTGCGTCTTGAGGATCTCGTGCGAGGTGGTGCCGCGCTGGGTGGCCACCTTCTTGCCGCACATCTGGTCGACGGAGTCGATCTTGTCCGGGTTGCCCTTCTTCACCAGGATCGAGGAGCCGGCGGAGAGGTAGTCGACGAAGTCGACGCCCTTGCCGGCCTTCTTCCCCTTGTCGTCCAGGCCCTCCTGGCGGTCCTTGGTGTCCGTCATCGACGACATGATCATGTCGAAGCGGCCGGTCTGCATGGAGGTGATCAGACCGTCGAAGGTTCCGTTGGTGAACTCGAAGCGGACCCCCAGCTTCTCTCCCATCGCCTTGGCGAGGTCGGGGTCCAGACCGACGATGTCGGCCCCTTCCTTGAACTCCATCGGCTTGTACGCGGCGTCGGTGCCGACCTTGATGACGCCGGCGCTGCGGATCCTGTCGGGCAGCTTCGAGCTCAGCTCGGCCTTCTCGCCGGAGCTGCCGCCGTCGGCACCCTCGGTCTGGTCGCCGCAGCCGGTCAGCAGCAGGGCGCCGCCGGCGAGGAGGGCGACGGGGATGATCCCGGCGCGTCGAGCGGCCGTACGTGCGGCCCGGCCGGCGGTCATGCGCCTGCTAGCGGTCATGAGCGGGTCCTCCTGCGATGAGGGAGAGCAGCCGTGGGGTCGGGCACACACCTTCGGATGTCGCGACCGTGTCCGACGGATGAACGGATGAACGATGGGGGGCATCTTGCCATCCGGACAAGCGGCAGCAGGACGCCTCCGAGGTCAAAATCGGATAACGGATACAGGACTCCGGATACAGGGCGGTGGGAACGGCCGTAAAGGGGGTTACGGGCCGGAGTGCGGTCTCTCACATCGCCAGACCGTCTCACCCTGCGGACTTCAAGTCGGAGTCGAGGCGCTTTGCCCCGCATTCCGCCAGCTTGGACACCGGTGCGGCCGGAAGTAGGTCGTCCCCGGCGGCGGGTGTCGGGTAGAAAGGTCGATTACACCCCTCACCCGGGGACCAGGGCGCGTGTGCGGCGCGCCCGGCGTCCGTACCTCCCTCCGGGCAGCGGCAGGCCGCTCGCCCGGGAAGCGGACGCGGTGCCCGCCCGTTCCTCACCGCAGGGAGCGGTCACCCTCACCAGATTCGACTAAGGGGTTCAACACAGTGGCAGCGGAGATCGTCAATCAGAAGGACGGGCTGGAGTCGGACGTGATCGATCCGGCGTTCGCCCTGCACCGGGGCGGCAAGATGGCCGTTCAGGCGACCGTGCCCGTGCGGGACGCGGACGACCTGTCCCTCGCCTACACGCCGGGCGTCGCCAAGGTCTGCAGCGCCATCGCGGAGCAGCCCGAGCTCGTCGACGACTACACCTGGAAGTCCCAGGTCGTCGCGGTGGTGACCGACGGCAGCGCGGTGCTCGGGCTGGGCGACATCGGCCCCGGCGCCTCGCTCCCGGTCATGGAGGGCAAGGCCATCCTCTTCAAGCAGTTCGGCGGCGTCGACGCGGTGCCGCTCGCGCTGGACACCCAGGACACGGACGAGATCGTGGACACGGTCCAGCGGCTGGCGCCCTCGTTCGGCGGGGTCAACCTCGAGGACATCTCGGCACCCCGGTGCTTCGAGATCGAGGCCCGCCTCAAGGAGAAGCTGGATATCCCGGTCTTCCACGACGACCAGCACGGCACGGCCATCGTCACGCTGGCCGCGCTGCGCAACGCGGCGAAGCTGAGCGACCGCGCGCTGGGCTCGCTGCGCGCCGTCATCTCCGGCGCGGGCGCCGCCGGGGTGGCCATCGCGAAGATCCTGGTGGAGGCCGGTATCGGAGACGTGGCGGTCTGCGACCGCAAGGGCGTCGTCTCCCGCGACCGCGGCGACCTCACCCAGGTCAAGCGGGACCTGGCGGGCTTCACCAACAAGGGGAACCGCACCGGTTCCCTGGAGTCGGTGCTCGAGGGCGCCGACGTGTTCATCGGCGTGAGCGGTGGCACGGTGCCCGAGGAGGCCGTCGCGCGGATGGCCGAGGACGCCTTCATCTTCGCCATGGCCAACCCGAACCCGGAGATCCACCCGGACGTGGCGCGCAAGTACGCGTCCGTGGTGGCCACCGGCCGCAGCGACTACCCGAACCAGATCAACAACGTGCTGGCGTTCCCGGGCGTCTTCGCCGGAGCCCTGCAGGTGCGCGCCACGGACATCACCGAGGGCATGAAGCTGGCCGCCGCCGAGGCGCTGGCCGCCGTGGTGGCCGACGAGCTGAGCGCGGACCGGGTGATCCCCTCACCCTTCGACGAGCGCGTCGCCCCGGCCGTGACCTCCGCGGTGGCGGCGGCGGCCCGCGCGGAGGGTGTCGCCCGCCGCTGAGCCCCACCCGGGCCGCCCCGCCCCGCCCAGTGGGCAGGCGGCCCGGGCGCCTGCCCGGACCGGCGCGGGTGCCGGCCCGGCGGCGTACACCGGCCCGGTCGCCCGGACCTGGTGCGGACCGTTCAGCGCAGTCCCAGGACCATGGCGTCGGCGGGCGAGGACCACACCGCGCGGGCCTCGCCGAACCCGACCTCGCGCAGGGCGGCCGCGTGCCACTCGGCGCTCTGGAACTCCTCGTCGTTGTGGTCGCTGTGCCGCACCTCGGCCGGGTTGCCGAACAGGGCGAACCGTTCGGCGGCGACCGCCCCCAGCTCCGGGTCCTCCCCCAGCGCGCGCCACCACCCCTTCCAGTCCTGCGCCCCCTCGGCGGTCCGCCGCGCGCGCCGCTCCTCGTCGAAGACGTGCACCGCGGCGTTGATGCGCGGGGTCGACTCGTCCGGCATGTGGTCGGCGTTCAGGAACACCCCGCCCTCCCGTACCAGACCCACGAGCCGGCCGTAGAGCGCGCGCAGCGGCTCGGTGCGCATCCAGTGCAGGGCCGTGGCCGTCAGGATCGCGTCGTAGGGGCCAGGAGGCAGCGCGGTCGGCCAGTCGGGGTCACTCAGGTCCGCCGTGACGAAGTGCGCCCGCCCGTCCCCCTCGAAGGTGCCGCGCGCGATGGCCAGCAGCGCCGGGTCCCGGTCGACGCCGACGGTGGTCGCGCCCGGCATCCGCCGCAGCACGCGGTCCGAGATACTGCCGTAACGCAGGCGAGGTCGAGCACCCGGGGCTCGGGGCCCACCAGGGCCTCGGTCATGTCGAGCATGACCCGGAACCGCTCCTCGCGGTCGGGCAGATACCACTCCTGCTGCCGGTCCCAACTCTCCTGCCGGCGCCGCCAGTCGGCAGTGCTCCGTGCGTGGGTCGCCATACCCGTCCTCCGCCGTAATACGCTCTAACGACTTTCAACCATTACTGACGATAGACCGCCCGCCGTAAGGACCACAAGTGGAACTGAACTATTACTCAGATCTGGCAGTGCGACTGGTGAACAGCGAGCAGCCCGAGCGCGGCGAAGACACCCTCACCTCCGTCGGCGCCGTCCTCGAACTCTTCGGGTCGCACGGGACCATGGCGCGCCGTGTGACCGAGGCGGACGTCAGCCGGCTGCGCGCCGTACGCACCCGACTGCGCGCCGTCTTCACCGCGGCCGCCGAGGGCGACGAGGTCCGCGCGGTCGACCTGCTGAACGCCCTGCTGATGGAGTTCCCCACGAGTCCGCAGATCTCCGGGCACGGGGACCTGGACGACGAGGGGCGGCCCCGCTGGCACATGCACCTGGCCGAACAGCCCGCCAACGCCACCGCCGCCTACGCGGCGACGGCCTGCATGGGGCTCGCCTTCCACCTCACCGACCTGGGCGTGGACCGGCTGGGCATCTGCCAGGCCACGCCCTGCCGCAACGCCTACCTGGACACCTCCACCAACCGCTCCCGCCGCTACTGCTCCGACCGCTGCGCGACGCGCGCCAACGTGGCGGCCTACCGGGCCCGCAAACGCCTCGAGAGCAGCCCGGCCGCCTCCGAGGGCACGCCGGACCCCGCGGGCGGCCGCGACCGCAGCGGGCCGACCAGCGGGCGCACGGCGGAGACCGCCCAGCGCACCACGGAACCCGGCGAGCGCTGAGCCCCGCGCGGCGGGCGCACCCGCAGCCAGGCCCGGGCCACGACCAGGTCGTCCGGAACCGCGCCGAACTCCCGGCTGTCGTTCTTCACCCGGGGGTTGTCACCGCGCACCCACCACCCGCCGGGGCGCCGTTCGACCGCGCGTTTGACGATGAGCAGGTCGTGCTGGAACGGATGGCGCAGCACCACGACGTCCCCCGGACGCACGGCGGCCCCGTAGCCGACGACCAACTGGTCGCCGGGCAGCAGGGTCGGCCGCATCGAGGGGTTGTAGACCTCGGCCAGCCCGATCCGTTTCAGCGGCCCCTCGTTCCGATCCCCCTCCCGGCGCTCCGTCCCGTGGCTCGGCCCGCGCTGCGGCCTACGCTCCGGCATATCTCCGCCTCCGGTCCCACGGCCGTCTCCGGCCCGCTCACTCCAGCAGATCCAGTCCGTCCTCGGACTTTTGTCCTGAGCCCGTGGGGGCACACGCGAAAAGACTTCCCACACGGAGTAATCTCGCACGTGAGAAGACGATCACGAGGAAGGACGGCTTTTATGCTCTCCCGACTGTTCGCCCCCAAGGTGCAGGTCAGCGCCCATTGTGACCTGCCCTGCGGTGTCTACGACCCGGCGCAGGCCCGGATCGAGGCCGAATCCGTGAAGGCCGTTCAGGAGAAGTACCAGGCCAACGACGACCCGCACTTCCGGACGCGGGCCACCGTCATCAAGGAGGAGCGCGCGGAACTCGCCAAGCACCACGTCTCGGTGCTGTGGAGCGACTACTTCAAGCCGCCGCACTTCGAGAAGTACCCGCAGCTGCACCAGCTGGTGAACGACACCCTCAAGGCGCTCAGCGCGGCCAAGGGCTCCACCGACCCGGCCACCGGGCAGAAGGCGCTGGAGCTCATCGCCGAGATCGACAAGATCTTCTGGGAGACCAAGCAGGGCTGACCCGGCCCGCAGGTCACCCTTCCGCGGGTACACACGGCCGCGCCCGGTCCGCGGGACTCCTGCCGAGTCCCGTCCGGACCGGGTGCGGCCGTTTCCCGTCCCGGCGCCGGACGGGAGTGCCGGCAGCGCGCTGCCGCGCGGGCACCGGAACCCGCCCCGCACCGGCCGCCGCTGCGCTCACCAGGTGACCGGAAGCCCGACCGGTCCTCTGATCAGGACGCTGCCCTGCCAGGCGATCTCCTCGGCGGGCACGGCCGGCCGGAGCCCCGGCAGCCGGCGCAGCAGCGCCGACAGCAGCTCCTCCGCCTCCATCCGGGCCAGCAGCGGTGCCACGCAGTGGTGCGGCCCGTGCCCGAAGGCCAGGTGCGGCGGGCCCTGGCGGTCGATGTCGACCGCGTCCGGGTCGGGGAAGCGGCGCGGGTCGCGGCCCGCCGCCACGTAGGACACCTGCACCACCTCGCCGCGGCGGACCAGCACACCGCCCACCTCGACGTCCTCGGTGGCGATCCTGGGCTGCCCCACCCCGTGCTTGTGCGGGATCCAGCGCAGCAGTTCCTCCACCGCACGCGGCAGCGACTCCGGTTCGGTGCGCAGCCGTTCGCGCAGCTCGGGGCGGATCAGCAGCAGGTAGACCATGTTGGCGGTGTTGTTGCGCACCGCGTGCCACCCGTTGAGCCCGATCAGGGTGGCCAGCGCGAGCAGTTCCTCCTCGTCGATGCGACCGGCGTCCACCGCCGCCACCATCCGCGTCAGCAGGTCGCCGGCCGGCCGGGACCGGCGCAGCTCCGCCAGACCCAGAAAGTACTGCCGGGCGGCGGCCTTCACCTGCCGGGCCCGTTCGGCCGCCGCCTCGTCCGAGGCACGGGTCAGCAGCGTCGAGGCCCAGTCGCGTACCTTCGTGCGGTCCTCGGGCGGTACCCCCAGCAGCTCCCCCACCACGGCCAGCGGCAGCGGTGAGACGACATACCGCACCACGTCGGCCGGGGGCCCCGCCGCCAGCATCCCGTCCACCAGCTCCGCCACGAGCGCCCGGACCCGGGGCCGGAGGCGCTCCACCGCGCCGCTGCCGAACACCGGCGCCACCACGGAGCGCACCCGCGCGTGTTCGGGCGGGTCGACGAAGCTGACGGCGCGGTCGAGCGGGATCAGATGCCGGGTCATGCGCGGGGTGGGGCGGCCGACGATGTCCCGGCTGAACCGGGGGTCCGAGGTGACGAAGCGGACGTCGTCGTACCGCGTGACCAGCCAGCAGTCCCCCTCGCCGTGCGGCAGCCGGATGCGGGACGGCGGGCTCTGCAGCGCCGCCCGCAGGAACGGGTCGAACTCCAGCTCCGGCGGATCGGCCGGGACGTCGTAGAGCGGGCACTCCGTCATGGTCAGCCCTTCTCGGTCCGGTGCGGGGCCTCCTTCGGCGCCGGTCCCGGGGGCGGGCCGTGCCTGAGCGGGGTGAGCTGCTCGATGTCGTAGCGGGCCCGCAACTCGGCGACGGCCGCCTCGTCCGGCGGGCCGTCCGCGGCCAGGATGTCGAGCAGTTCGTCGAAGTACCGCTCGTGGTCGGGCGGCGGTGCCGCCTGGAAGAACATCCGCGCGGGGGAACCGGTCGGGTTGGCGAACGCGTGCGGGCAGCCCGGCGGCACCAGCACGGTGGTGCCCGCGGTGGCGCGCACGGGCCGGTCTCCGGCGGCCGACTCCCACTCCCGCCAGCCGTCCCGGGTGCGCACCCGGGGCTCGAAGGCGAGCAGCTCCAGCTCGCCCTCCAGCACGTAGAAGAGTTCCTCGCTGCGGGTGTGCACATGGGCGCCCACGTCGAAGCCGGGCGGTACGACGACCTCGAAGCTGGAGGCGGCCCGGGAGTGCTGCCCGGTCACCTTGAAGGTCACCTGCTGGGCGGCGGTGCGCAGGGTGCGGCCCTGACCCGGCGGTACGACCAGGCCGCTGGGCGGCCGGGCTCGGCGCTCCGAGCCGGGCTCCGCTGCTCCGGTGAAGGTCATGACGGGCTCACTGCTCCTTCCGGTGGGTTCTCCGGGCGGGGGCCGGGGGGCCTCTCCGTCCCGGCGGGCGGCGGGACGTGCCGGGTTCCGGGGCGGTGCCGGACGGCGTCCGCCGGGCCGGCCTGTGCCGTGGCGCTTCCCCATCGCCCCAGGGCCATCTCCGCGGTGATGCCGGGACCGAACCCGGCCAGCAGCCCGCGCGCGCCCTCCCCGGGTCCGCCCTCGTCGAACAGCCTGCGGAGGGCGTCCAGGACGACGACGCTGGCGGTGTTGCCGTACTCCGTCAGCGTGGCCCGGCTGAACCGGAAGGCGTGCTGCGGCACCTCCAGGTACTTCCCCAGGTCCAGCAAGATCCGCGGACCGCCGGCGTGCACGATGTAGAAGTCCAGCTCGGAGGCGTTCCAGCCGTGCCGGGCCGCCAGTTCGCACAGCGCGGGCGCCAGCGGGCCCATGGTCGAGGGCACCCGCTTGTCCAGCAGGAAGTGGAAGCCGGTGGAGCGCACGTCGTAGGAGATCCACTCCTCGGTGTCCGGGATCAGGTAGGACCCGTTGCGCAGCAGCCGGATGCCCGTTCCGCCCGAGCCTCGGACCACGGCTGCCGCCACCCCGTCCCCGAAGAGGCCGTCCGAGAGCAGCGCGCCGACGCCGACGTCGGTGGGCTGGTAGCACAGGGAGCAGAACTCGCACGCGACGATCAGCGCGTTGGCCTCGGGGTAGGCCGTGCAGAAGTCCTGTGCCCGGTTGATGGCCGCACCGCCGCCCGCGCAGCCCAGTTGTGCGATGGGCAGTTGGCGGGTGGTGGAGCGGAACCCCAGCGTGTTGATCAGCCAGGCCGTCAGCGAGGGCATCATGAAGCCGGTGCAGGAGACGTAGACGATGAGGTCGATCTCCTCGGCCTCCAGTTCGGCGGCGGCCAGCGCCCGGCCGACGACCCGCGGCACCCGGGCCTTGGCCTCCGCCTCGTAGACCGAGTTCCGTTCCGCGAAACCCGGATGACGGAGGGTCAGTTCCAGGGGTTGGACGAGATGTCTGGTCCGGACTCCGGTGTTCTCGATCAGCCGCAGCACGAGCGGGAGCTGAGGATGTTCCGCGTGCTGGGAACGCGCCAGTGCGAGCGTGTCCGCCATCGTGATCACGTGTGGCGGGACCTGTACAGCAGGTCGGCACAGAGTCGCCATGACAGGCACAACGAGAGGCCGACGCGGCACGATACTCCACTATAGGGTGGGAAAT
The DNA here is from genome assembly GCF_029351045.1 of Streptomyces sp. WMMB303. Taxonomy (NCBI): domain Bacteria; kingdom Bacillati; phylum Actinomycetota; class Actinomycetes; order Kitasatosporales; family Streptomycetaceae; genus Streptomyces; species Streptomyces sp. WMMB303. The sequence continues at coordinate 5,654,768 of NZ_JARKIN010000001.1, forward strand.
CAATCTCAACCAACTCCATAGTAGTCAACTGCCCCATAAAGGACAGAGGTTGCGTACCCGGCGGCGCGTGCCCGGGAGTCAGCGGTCCGTCCCCCGGGGCGGCGCGGCCGCCCCGGGTAAATCCGTGGCCCGCACGGCACCGCCTGTGGAACCGTCCCGCTCATGACGCCCCACAGCACCGGCACCGTCGAGATCACCCGCCTCGCCGACCGGCCCGAACTGACCGGCAGGCTCGACGAGATCGCCGACGACTGGCCGGCCTTCGTCGCGCACGACCTGGCCGCCGGCACTCTGCTCCCGCGGGTCCCGGAGGACTTCCCGGAGTACTGCGTCGTCGCCACGGACGGGGACCGCGTCGTCGCACGCGGGTACGGCGTGCCCTTCGACGCCCACTCGGCCGGCCGCGAGGAGACCCCCGACCAGGGGTGGGACAGGGTGCTGACGTGGGCCTGCGCCGACCGGCGGCGCGGCCGTCCGGCCACGGCGGTGAGCGCGCTGGAGATCACCGTCGACCCGGCACACCGGGGCCGCGGGCTCTCCTACCGGATGCTGGAAGGACTGCGCGCGGCGGCGCACCGGCAGGGGCACCGGGAACTGGTGGCCCCGGTACGCCCGACGGCCAAGCAGCAGCGGCCGGATGTGCCGATGGCCGACCACATCGGCGAGTTGCGCGCCGACGGGCTGCCCGCCGATCCGTGGCTGCGGGTACACGTCCGCGTGGGCGGCACCGTGGAGAAGATCGCGCCCGCCTCCATGACGGTCAGCGCGTCCCTCGCCCGGTGGCGGGAGTGGACGGGCCTGCCGTTCGACCGCGCGGGGGAGGTGCGGGTGCCGGGTGCGCTGGCGCCGGTGCACTGCGATCCGGTGCGGGGGCACGCCGTCTATGTGGAACCCAACGTCTGGGTCCGGCACCGGTCGGCGGGGCCGAAGGGCTGACCCGCGGCAGGGCGGGCCGACCGCGGCCGGTGCGGCGGGTACGGCGGGTGCTGTCGATCCGGCGGGCGCAGCCGTCGGCGGCTCAGCCGGCCGCCGGGCGCAGCCGCCACAGCCGCGTCGTCTCGGCGGCCCTGGCCGCGTGCAGGGGCGCCTCCGGGTCCTCCGCCCTGCCGTGCCGGGGCCGCGCGTCCAGCCGGCCGGCCACCTCCAGTCCGGCCCCGGCGATCCACTCCAGCAACTGCTCGCGGGGGCGCAGGCCCAGGTGCTCGGCGAGGTCGGAGAGGATGAGCCAGCCCTCGCCGCCGGGGGCGAGCCGCTCGGCCAGCCCCGCGAGGAAGCCCCGGAGCATGCGGCTGTCGGGGTCGTAGACCGCCTGCTCCAGCACGGACGTCGGTTTGGCGGGCACCCACGGAGGGTTGCAGACCACGAGGTCGGCGCGCCCGGCGTCCGGGGATGGGAACAGGTCGGAGCGTACGACCTCGACCGCCTGCGCCACGCCGAGCCGCGCCGCGTTCTCGCGCGCGCACTCCACCGCCCGCTCGCCCAGATCGGTGGCGATCACCCGGCCCACTCCGCGCCGGGCCAGCACCGCGGCCAGCACGCCTGTCCCGGTGCCGACGTCGAAGGCCAGCAGCCCGGCAGCCGGCCGGTCCGGCAGCGGAGCCCGCGCGACCAGGTCGACGTATTCGCCGCGCACCGGCGAGAACACCCCGTGGTAGGGGTGGATCCGGTCGCCGCCCAGCGCGTCGACGGGCACCCCGTTGCGCCACCACTCGTACGCGCCGAGCACGCCCTGCAGTTCGCGCAGCGACACCAGCGCCACGTCGCCCACGGCGCCGGGCGCGCCGTAGGCCGCCACACAGGCGGGGCCCACCTCGGGCGCGCGGCGCAGCGGCACGGCCCACGAGCCGCCGGGTGCGGTCTCCAGCGGGACCAGCAGCATGCCGAGGATCCGGGCACGGCGCGAGCGGGCCTGCCGGTGGAGGTGGAAGCCCTCCAGGGGGGTGGCCCCCGGTTTGGGCTGCTTGCGGTCCACCCGGCGGCCGAGCGCCGCCAGCAGTTGCCGGGCGCCGTGGTAGTCGCCGCGCCACAGCAGCGCGGTCCCCTCGCAGACCAGCTTGTAGGCGAGGTCGGCGGCCATCCGGTCGTCGGCGACGGCGATCCGCCGCGGCGGCCGGGCCCTGCTCTCCGACCGCCACGCGGCGGTCCGCTCGCGGCCTCCCTCGTCCCACCGGACGGTGCCGTCCCCGGCCTCTGGCTGTGCGTTCACCGGACAACCGTAACCGCGCCCGCCGGTGCCCCCTCCGCCGCCGCCGGGCACCGGCCCCCGCGGCGCCCCGAAGGACCGTCGGGCGATCGTGTGAAATGGACTGACCAGCCGGTTCGGCGCAGCCGGGGACGGCGGGGAACCGGCTGATCACGGCATACGTTGACGGGTGTACCGGAGCCGACCCGGCCGGTAGAGCCGTACACGACGGAGGCAGGACCATGGCAGGCTTTCTCGACCGCGCCAAGGAGCAGGCTCAGCGGGGCATCGCGCAGGGCAAGGAGAAGGTGGGGGAGGTCCAGGCCCAGCGCGCCGGCAACGACCTGCTGCGCCGCCTGGGGGCCGCCTACTACGCGGAGCAGCAGGGCACCGGTTCTGCGCAGGAGGTCCAGCGGGCGCTCGCCGCCGTCCAGGAGCACGTGGCGCAGAACGGCGACGACTTCCTCAGGAGCTGAGGCCACCGGGCTCGGGCCGCTCCTCACCGGCCGAGGGGCGGCCCGAGCCGGCTCACCCGAAGCGGACGCGGTGGAGCATCAGCAGCGCCGCGGCCATGTTCGCCGCGGGGACCTCGCCCGCGGCGATGAGGTCGGGCACCTCCTTGAGCGGGACCCATTCGCGCTTCTCGGACTCGAAGTCGTCCTCCGGAGGGCCCACGTAGTCGGCCCCCGGCGACCAGTACATGTGGTGCCGGGCGTCGGTGAGTCCGTTGGACGGCTCGACGGTCATCAGGTGACGGAGCGGTCCGGGGCGCCAGCCGGTCTCCTCCAGCATCTCCCGGGCCGCCGCCTCGACCAGATCCTCGCCCTCCTCGACGACGCCCGCCGCCAGCTCCCACCCCCAGCTGTCCGTGATGAAGCGGTGCCGCCACAGCAGCAGCACCTCGTTGCGCTCGTTGACCGCGGTCGCCGCGGCGACGGGCCGCAGTCGGATCAGGTAGTGATCCAGGTGGCGCCCGTTCGGCAGTTCCACATCCGCCAGATTCACCCGAAGCCACTGGTTCTCGTACACAGTGTGTTCACCCAGGTTCTTCCATCGCACGTATGTGCCCCCTTCCCGACGGAGGTTGGGCACATCCCAGCATGTCGTGCGCTCCCGCTGACAGGGGCGCAGTGTGCGCCCCGGCTCAGAACGGCACGCTCAGCGAGTCCTCGATGAGCTTCGCCGCTTCGACCGCCGAAGTCCCGGGGTGCTGCTCCAGCCGCTTCCTGACCCTGCGCATGCGCCCGCGCAGCCGCTGCGACTCGATGCCCTGCGCGGTGTCCACCATCTGCGCGGCGGTGACCGCGGCGCGTTCGGGTTCCCCGGCGTGCAGCGCCACGTCGGTGAGGGTGGCGAGCCGATTGACCCGACCGCGGGCGTGCGCGGGCGCGCGCGCCGCCCGCTGGGCGTACTCGGCAGCCGCGGACAGCTCTCCCAGGAGGATCAACGCCTCGGCCAACCGCACCTCGACCAGCCCCGGTTGGACGTAGCTGGTCTCCTCGGGCTCCTCCTCGGGGCGGATGCGCTCGGAGTACGCCTCGGCCCGGCGCATGCAGGCGTGCGCGCTGCGCCGGTCCCCGAGCCGGGCGTACGCACCGGCCTGCATCGCGTACACATCCGTGGCGAGCGCGGCGCTGATGCGCGGACCCGTGGTGCGCAGCAGCGCCTCGGAACAGGCGAGCGCGTGCCGGGTGTCGCCGAGGAACAGCGCCTGATTGACGAGGAGAGCGACCACGTAGCCGCCGAAGACCAGGTCGCCGGACGCCTTGCCCAGCCGCAGCGCCTGGTGGAAGTAGCGCTGGGCCAGCCCTTGCGCGTCGGCGTCGTAGGCGCAGATACCGCTGATGGCCGCCAGCGAGCCGGCGGCACGGCACAGCGCCCGGCCGATGGTGTCGTCGTAGCTGCCGCGCAGCAGCGGGGCGACCTCACCGTGCAGGAAGCCGACCACCCGGCCGCGGGTGGCGACTCCCCCGGCGTTGCGGTACAGATGCTCGTAGTGGCCGCGGGCGGCGTGCAGTACGCCCACATCCGCGCCGGTGACCTCGGCGCCGCCGGTGCGCGAGACGTCCCGGTCCTCGGGCGGGTTCTCCCATTCCCACACCGGTGCGACAGCGGCGCCGCCGGTCAGCAGGGCGGGGCCGAGCCGGTCCCCGTGCACCCGGTCGGAGCGCCACAGGGAGGCCGCGCGCTCCACGAACCGGTCCAGGCCGGCCGCCTCGGAGCCGAGCGCGGGCCCGGGAAGCCGGCCGTCCGTCGGGACATCCATGCCGATGTCACTGAGTGTGAGGGTTCTGTCGAGCTGGTGCCCGAGGATCTCACAGATCAACTCGGGGACCCTGCCACGTGGCCGTTGTCCCTTCAACCAGCGCGCCACGGCCGTGTGATCGTAACGCAGGGTTATCCCTGCTTGGTCGCCTAATCGATTGATTCTCGCCGCAAGACCGGCTCGGGACATCCCTGCCTGGTCAAGGAGCGCGTCCAGCTGGCTGTTGGGCTCCATGCCGCCCTCCGTCGGGTCCAACGTGTCGTTTCGCAGAGTAATGGACCTGCTTTCACACGGGGTGTGAAAGCACCACGCAGTCGTGCGCCCGGCACATGCTCCCGCAGCGGGAAGCGATGCGGTTCCCTGAAAACGTCCGGGTGCATGACAGCACATCAAGCACACGGAGAGCTACGGAAAGACATCACCTGATTCCGGAAGTGAGGCAGAACAGTGAACGACCCCCTCCGGTTCCACCCCAGGAACAACCATGCGACCCGCTGACCCCGTACGCGTCACGGCGTCCCCGAGCACCGGTTCCCGCATCCGCACCCCCAACCGCGCGCTGCGCGCCCTGCTGGAGGAGAGCGAGTGGACGCAGGCGGCGTTCGCGCGGGCTCTGGCTCGTCTCGGCGCCGAGGTCGGCATCCACCTCCGGTACGACAGAACTTCAGTCGCCCACTGGCTGCGCGGCAGCCGCCCCGACCCCCGGGTGCAACACCTGATGGCGGAGGCGCTCTCGCGCCGCCTCGGCCGCCGGATCACGGTGGCGGACCTGGGCATGCTCGGTGCGCGCGGCTGCCGCCCCGGCACGGCGGCCCGCCCGCGCGGCGACAGCGGCGGCGGGGACGACACCTCCGACCCGGCGGAGGAAGGACCACGGCCGGCTGCCGGACCCGCACCGACCGGGCACCGGGAGCGGCTCCGGGAGCAGCGCGGCTCCGGCGCCCCGGCGGCCGACACCGAGGCCCTGGCAGGGGGCCGGGAACATCCGGTGGACGCCCGCCTGTTCGGCCTCGGCAGGCCGTTGGCCCCGGCCGACCAGCTCACCGCGCTCACCGCGCCGGTGATCCCGCCGCCCCGCGCGGACACCCCGCCCCCGGCGCCGTACAGCCTGCGGCTGCTCACCGAAGCGGCACCCGGGCACCGGGACGGCCGTGCGGACGATGCCCCGCCGGACCCGGGCGGCGATCCGGCCGCAGACGAACCTGCCACCGCACCGGGTTCCCCCACGCCGGCGCCGCTGCCCGGTGCCCGGAACGGCTGCACGGCCCGCGGCTCCCGCTCCGTGCGCACCCCCGAGCCGGGCCAGGTCGCCTCGGTCCACGAGCACGCCCGGTTCTTCGCGCTGCAGGCCGACCGGTACGGCGGCGGTCATATCCGCACCCCGCTCGCCGCCTGCCTCTCGGGGCTCGTCCGCTCGCTGCGCCGCGGCGAGGAGGGCGTGCACCAGCGCGGCATCCAGGCGGGGGCCGCACGGCTCAGCTTCCTGCTGGCCCGGGTCTATGTGGACGAGCAGCGGCACGGGCTCGCCCAGCGCGCGTTCCTCACCGCGGCGGAACTCGCCGCGGAGGCCGCGGACCCGGAGGGGGTCGCGCTGGCCCGCCGGGCCCTCAGCTCGCAGGCGCACCAGCTGGGGCACCCGCGCGAGAGCCTGCTGCTCGCCCGGGCGGCCCTGGCCGCGGCGCCCGCGGACACCGACCCCTCGGCGCGCGCGTTCCTGTATGCCGGACTGGCCGTCGCGGACGCGGCCTGCGGTCGGGAGGGCCGGGCGCTGGAGGCACTGGAGCGCGCCGAGCGGCAACTGGCCCGGTCCCCGGTGGATCTGACCACCGGCCCGGAGAGCCCCACCGGAGAGCCCGTCGGCACGTATCGGAGTGCGGCGCTGCGCTACCAGGCCGGCCAGGTGCGGGCGGCGCTGGGCGACCGCGAAGGCGCCATCGACGACCTGCGCGCCTCGCTGCACGCCCGGCCCGCGAGCGAGCGCCGCACCCGCGCCGTGTGCCAGGCGGAACTGGCCGAACTGCTGCTCTCCCGCGGCCGGCTGGAGGAGGCGTGCGCCGCGTGGACCGGATTCCTCGAGGTGTCCGCGCAGGTCCGCTCCGGCCGGGTACGGGCGGCCCGCTCCCGGATACCGGGGCTGCTGCGGCCCTACGGGCGGGACCCCCGGGTGCGGGACCTCCTCGTACAGGTGATCCCCGCCGCGGGTGCGGCCCGGCGCGGCTAGAAGCGGCGCCGCAACGGGTATGTCCCCGGGACAGGTTCCGGCCACGGCCGGACACCCGGCAGCCGGAGGCGAGCATGGCCACACCCATCACCGCGACCGCGTTCGTCCGGGCCCTCCGGAAAGAGGGGGCCCGGGTCGAGGAGGTCCGGGACTGGCGCAACCACAACCGCAACCAGCAGGGGCCGTGGGGCCCGGTGCACGGTGTCGTGATCCACCACACCGTCACCAGCGGCTCGTCCGCGACGGTCGATCTGATCTACGACGGCCGCCAGGACCTGCCGGGACCGCTCGCCCACGGCTGCGTCACCAAGGACGGCACCGTGCATCTGACCGGCCACGGCCGGGCCAACCACGCGGGCTCCGGCGACGACGACGTGCTGCGCGCCGTTGTCGCCGAGCGCGCCACCCCGCGGCCGAACCAGCAGAACACCGACGGGAACCGGTACTTCTACGGCTTCGAGTGCGAGAACCTCGGAGACGGCGAGGACCCGTGGCCGGAGGAGCAGCTGGAGGCGATCGTGCGGGCCGCGGCAGCGCTGTGCCGGCACCACGACTGGGGCGCCCGGTCGGTCATCGGCCACCTGGAGTGGACGGACCAGAAGAGCGACCCCCGCGGCTTCACCATGGACGCCCTGCGGGAGCGGATCGAAGAGCGCCTGAAGTGACCGGCCCCGCGGTGTCCCCGCGGCCGGGAGGTGAGCCGGAGTCCGCTGACGCCTGAGCCCGGCCGCCACAATGGAGGGGTGAGCCACCCCGTCGACATCGCCGCGGCCCTGCGGCCCCGCCCGCCCTCCCCGCTCCAGGAGGTCGAGGACGAGCGCTTCACCCGCCGGGGCGTGCGGCTGCTGCTGAAGCGGGAGGACCTCGTGCACGCGGCGGCCGGTGGCCCGGCGGCGCCGGGACCCGTGGACCTGTACCCCTCCGGCAACAAGTGGCGCAAACTCGCCCCCAATCTGCGGGCGGTGGCCGAGAGCGGCCACCGCCGGCTGCTGACCTTCGGCGGGGCCTACTCCAACCATCTGCGCGCCACCGCGGCGGCGGGCAGGCTGCTCGGGGTGCGCACGGTCGGGGTGGTCCGGGGCCACGAGCTGGCCGACCGGCCGCTCAACCCGTCCCTCGCCCGCTGCGCCGAAGACGGCATGCTGCTGCACTTCGTCACCCGCGCCGACTACCGCCGCCGCGCCGACCCGGCGTTCCACCACGAGCTGCGTGCCCGCTTCGGCCCCTGCGCCGTCGTCCCGGAGGGCGGCAGCAACGCGGCGGCCGTGCGCGGGTGTGCGGCGCTGGGCGCGGAATTGCGCGGGCATACCGATGTGGCTGCCGTCGCCTGCGGTACCGGCGGCACCCTCGCGGGCATGGCGGCGGGCCTTTCGGCAGGTCAGCGCGGTCTCGGGGTGCCGGTGCTGAAGGGCGGCTTCCTCGCCGGGGAGATCGCGCGGCTCCAGCGGGAGTCCTTCGGGGGACCGCGCGGTGACTGGTGGCTGGAGGAACGTTTCCACGGCGGCGGTTACGCGAAGACGGGACCGGAGCTGTCGGACTTCGCGGCGGATTTCGCCCGGCGGCACGGGCTGCCCGCGCTGGAGGAGACCTATGTGGCCAAGCTGTTGTTCGCGCTCACCCGGCTCGCCCAGGAGGGCGCCTTCCCCCGGGGCGGCACGGTGACCGCCGTCGTCACCGGCCGGGCGTTCCCCTCGAAGCGGTGACACAACGTGAGGATTTCCTTCACTCTCCGCGCATGGATCCGCACCGCATCTCCTCCCGTCTTCACGCTGAGTAGCCACCCCTCGCGCCTCTCGGGCACCTCCGGCCCGTTTCGGGGTCGGTCACAGGGGCGGGTTTCGGCCCTTGTCGGAGGGTGTGCCGCGAGGGGCTATGAACGCATCAGGTGACGGGTACTGACATGGCAGGCCCTTCCGGCGTCGCCGAGGCACCCCCGACCGGCCACACAGGGTGGCCGCGGGGACTTCGGGAGTCGCTCCGGAAAGCGGCCCACGGCGACCCCATGAGGCCAACACAGCGTAATCGCGGCGGATTTGGGGCCTCCACCCTCTAGCCACGGAAAGTACCCATATGTTTACTATGGGTGACGCTCAGGAATGAGGCGGCAGTGATCGATGCGTGCGGCATCGTGACACGGATCGCGATAGCGTCACTGACGAAACGAATCAACAGCCGCTTCGGCCCGTGAGGCCCGACCGGCTCGTGCCACCTTGGAGGTGAGGGTGTCCCAGATCGCAGGAGAGCCCGCATCGCAGGACTTCGTCGAGGTCCGGCTGCCGGCTGCGGGTGCCTATCTGTCGGTGCTGCGGACGGCCACCGCCGGGCTCGCTGCCCGCTTGGACTTCACCCTCGACGAGATCGAGGATCTGCGGATCGCCGTGGACGAGGCGTGCGCGATCCTGCTCCAGCAGGCCGTCCCCGGTTCCGTACTCAGTTGTGTCTTCCAGCTCGTCGGCGACTCGCTGCACGTCACCGTCTCGGCGCCGACGACCGATGGCCGCGCTCCCGAACGCGACACCTTCGCGTGGACGGTGCTCTCGGCCCTGGCCGGTGAGGTGGGTTCAGCAGTGTCGGATGACCGTACGGTCAGCATCAGCCTGCACAAGAAGCGCGGTGCGGGCCCCGGAGCATCGTGACCGAGCACGAGGCAAGTCAGATGTGGTCAGGCCGCCCGGGGGCGGTCTCCCGGGGCGTTCCCGAGCAACAGCCCCGGCCGCACCCGGCCGACCCCAGCATGCAGCGACCCAAGCAGGCAGAGCGGGCGGACGCTATGGACCAGCAGCAGCACGAGCGGCGTGAGCGGGCCGCCGGCCACGACGCGGGCGAGCCCCACGGGCTCGACCCGCAGGAACGCGGCGGCGCGCGGGCGCTCTTCGTCCGGCTGCGCACGCTGCCGGACGGGCCCGAGCGCGCCGAGCTGCGCAACCACCTGGTGCGTATGCACCTGCCCCTCGTCGAGCATCTGGCCCGCCGCTTCCGCAACCGCGGCGAGCCGCTGGACGACCTGACGCAGGTCGCGACGATCGGTCTGATCAAGTCGGTCGACCGTTTCGACCCCGAGCGCGGCGTCGAGTTCTCGACGTACGCGACGCCCACGGTCGTCGGCGAGATCAAGCGCCACTTCCGCGACAAGGGCTGGGCCGTGCGCGTGCCCCGGCGGCTCCAGGAGCTGAGGCTGTCCCTCACCTCCGCGACCGCCGAGCTCTCCCAGCTCCACGGGCGCGCCCCGACCGTGCACGAACTGGCCAAGCGGCTCGCGATCTCCGAGGAGGAGGTCCTCGAGGGTCTGGAGTCCGCGAACGCCTACAGCACCCTGTCGCTCGATGTACCCGACACCGACGACGAGTCCCCGGCCGTCGCCGACACCCTCGGCGCCGAGGACGACGCCCTGGAGGGCGTCGAATACCGGGAGTCCCTCAAACCGCTGCTGGAGGAGCTGCCGCCGCGGGAGAAGAAGATCCTGCTGCTCCGATTCTTCGGCAACATGACCCAGTCCCAGATCGCCCAGGAGGTCGGCATCTCCCAGATGCACGTCTCCAGGCTCCTGGCGAGAACCCTGGCGCAACTGCGGGACCGCCTGCTGGTGGAGGAGTGATCCTCCGGCTCCGCCCCTTCCCCTGACCCGGGGCGCGTCCCGCGGGTGGCGGGAAGGGGCGCTGCGCACCGGACGGGCCGGCCCCGGGACTCAACCCCGGCCGATCCCGAGCGCCTCGGTGGCCTTCGGATTCACCAGACACCCCAGTACGACGACGGCCGCCAGGCCCAGCACGACGGCGGCGGCCAGCGAACCGCCCCCGTTCCGGCCCAGCTGCCAGGCGACGGGCAGTGCGATGAGCTGCACGATCATCGAGGGTCCCCGGCTCCAGCGGCGCCGGAGCCACAGCCCGCGGGCCGCGGCCAACGGCAGTACGGACAGCGCGAGGACGGTCACGGCCAGAGTGACGGCCTGTGTCGTGTCATCCGGCCGCCGGGTGACCAGCAGTACCAGCGAGACGACCCCGAAAGCGGCGACGACCAGCCCTTCGGCACCGGTCAGTACGGCGGCGACGACGATCCTGCGCGGCCCGCGCGCCTCCTGCCGCAGCCCCGTCGCCTCGTCCTCGCCCGCTTCCGTGGCGGCGTCCGCCCGCTTCGACCTTTCGCTCACCATGGCAGCGTAGCCCTCCGGCGCCGACGGGGCTGGGCCGTGTACCCCGCGGTAGGTACGCTCACTCCATGCGCGCACTCCTCGTGGTCAATCCGGCAGCCACCACCACCAGCGCCCGGACCCGTGACGTGCTGGCGCATGCCCTCGCGAGCGATCTCAAATTGGAAGTGGCCACCACCCGGTACCGGGGCCACGCCCGGGACCTCGCGCGGCAGGCCGCCCAGGGCGGCACCACCGAGCTGGTCATCGCGCTCGGCGGGGACGGCACGGTCAACGAGGTGGTGAACGGGCTGCTGCACGACGGTCCCGACCCGGAGCGGCTGCCCCGGCTGGCCGTCGTCCCGGGCGGCTCCACCAATGTCTTCGCACGCGCCCTGGGGATGCCCAACGACGTGGTGGAGGCCACCGGGCACCTGCTGGACGCGCTGGAGGCCGGCTCGGAGCGGACGGTCGGGCTGGGGATCGCCGGGGGCGTACCGGGCTCGGACGACGCGGAGATCCCCGACCGCTGGTTCACCTTCACCGCGGGGCTGGGGTTCGACGCCGGGGTGATCGGCAGAGTGGAGCAGCAGCGGGAGCGCGGAAAGCGCTCCACGCATCCGCTGTACGTGCGCCAGGTCGTACGGCAGTTCCTGAACGAGCCGCACCGCCGTACCGGGACGATCACCCTGGAGCGCGAGGACGCCGAACCGGTCACGGAGCTGGCGCTCTCGATCGTGTGCAACACCGCGCCCTGGTCGTACTTCGGGAACAAGCCGCTGTACGCGGCACCGGAGGCGTCCTTCGACACCGGCCTCGACGTGCTGGGACTGCAGAGACTGACGCCGCTGGCCGTGAGCCGCTACGGCACCCAGTTGCTGACCTCCAGCCCGGAACGGGGGCCCCGCGGCAAGCACGCGGTGACACTGCACGACCTCACCCGGTTCACCTTGCATTCCCAGGCGCCATTGCCGTTTCAGATGGACGGTGACCACCTGGGACTGCGAACGAGCGTGAGCTTCACAGGCGTACGGCGTGCACTGCGTGTGATTGTGTAAGTGGAAGGGGCCAAAGTCCTTCCACTCGAACGTTTAGGCCAGGATCCACCCCCTCGAATGACGGCTGTGAGCTAGTCGACACCAAGGATTCAAAAAAAAGTTTCCGGAAGGGGTTGTATCCGCCGCCGAGGTTTGCGAGTCTCTTCATGGCGATCGGGACGGCCCCGCCATCAGGGCCCCCTTGAGAGCCGGAATCCCCTTCTTTGACTTCAGTGGGACCCGCATCACATTTGTGAGGCCCCACTTCCCCCGTCAAGGGATTCGTGAAAGCGTTCACATTCACAAGCAAGCCACACACGAGGAGAGGTAGCAGCCATGGACTGGCGTCACCACGCCGTTTGCCGCGAGGAAGACCCCGAGCTGTTCTTCCCCATCGGCAACACCGGTCCCGCGCTGCTGCAGATCGAGGAAGCCAAGGCTGTCTGCCGCCGCTGCCCCGTCATGGAGCAGTGCCTGCAGTGGGCTCTGGAGTCGGGTCAGGACTCCGGTGTCTGGGGTGGTCTGAGCGAGGACGAGCGCCGCGCGATGAAGCGCCGTGCCGCCCGCAACCGGGCGCGGAACAACGCCGCGACCGCCTGACACACCTGACACGCAGCCCTGCACCAGCGGCAGCCCGAGACGCAGCACGCAGTGCCCTCGGAGCGCCCAGCAGTACGCGGAGCGCCCGCACAACTCAAAGCAGAACGTGAAGCTCAAAGCAGAGCATGAACGTGAAGCCCAAAGCAGAGCGTTGAAGCGCCGAGCCCCCCGTCCTCGCCCAGGGACCCGGGGGGCTCGGCGCTTTCGTCGCGCTCCCCCGGGGATTCCCCGGAACTCCCCGGGCCCGCTTCCGGGCCACCGGGGGCACTAGCCCGCGGCCACCGGAAGGTCGAAGAGCACCCGGGTGCCGCCCGTGCTGCCGGGGAGCATGTCGAAGGTGCCGCCCAACTCCCCTTCCACCAGCGTCCGGACGATCTGCAGCCCGAGATTTCCGCCGCTCCTGGGGTCGAAGTCCGCAGGCAGACCACGGCCGTTGTCCTGCACCGTGACCAGCAGCCGCGCCCCGTCCTGCCCGGTGGCCGCTCCGCGCACGGCGTGCACCTCGACGGAGCCCTGCTCCTCGGCGCCGAACCCGTGCTCGATGGCGTTCTGCAGGACCTCGGTGAGCACCATGGACAGCGGGGTGGCGACCTCGGCGCCGAGAATCCCGAAGCGCCCGGTACGGCGTCCGGTGATCCGGCCGGGTGAGATCTCCGCCACCATCGCGAGCACCCGGTCGGCGATCTCGTCGAAGTCCACCCGCTCGTCCAGGTTCTGGGACAGCGTCTCGTGCACGATGGCGATCGAGCCGACCCGCCGCACCGCCTCGCCGAGCGCCTCTTTGCCCTGCTCCGAGTCCATTCGGCGAGCCTGCAGACGCAGCAGCGCGGCCACCGTCTGAAGGTTGTTCTTCACCCGGTGGTGGATCTCCCGGATGGTGGCGTCCTTGGTGATCAACTCGCGTTCGCGGCGGCGCACTTCCGTGATGTCCCGCAGCAGGATGAGCGAACCGATCCGGGTGCCCTTGGGCTTGAGCGGGATGGCGCGCAGTTGCACGATGCAGTCGTTGGCCTCCACCTCGGCTCCGCGGGGCGCCCAGCCGCTGGCCAGCTTGACCATGGCCTCGTCGACCGCCCCGCGGGCGGGGGCCAGTTCCGCGGTGGCCTCGCCGAGATGCAGCCCGACCAGGTCGGCGGCGAGTCCCAGCCGGTGGTAGGCGGACAGCGCGTTCGGGGAGGCGTACTGCACGTGGCCGTCGGCGTCCAGCCGGATCAACCCGTCCCCCACCCGCGGGACGTGGTCCATGTCCACCTCGTGCCCCGGGAACGGGAAGCTTCCCGCGGCGATCATCTGTGCGAGGTCGGAGGCGCTCTGCAGATAGGTCAGCTCCAGCCTGCTGGGCGTGCGGACCGTCAGCAGATTGGTGTTACGGGCGATGACCCCCAGGACCCGGCCCTCGCGGCGGACCGGAATGGACTCGACCCGCACCGGCACCTCCTCGCGCCACTCCGGGTCCCCTTCCCGCACGATCCGGCCCTCGTCCAGCGCGGCGTCCAGCAGCGGCCGACGCCCGCGGGGCACCAGGTGGCCGACCATGTCGTCCTGGTGCGAGGTGGGGCCGGTGTTCGGGCGCATCTGGGCGACCGAGACGTACCGGGTGCCGTCCAGGGTGGGCACCCACAGCACGAGGTCGGCGAAGGAGAGGTCGGCGAGGAGCTGCCACTCGGACACCAGCAGGTGCAGCCACTCCAGCTCCACGGCGGAGAGGGTGGTGTGCTGGCGTACGAGGTCGTTCATGGAGGGCACGGGGCCGAGGGTACGGCAGGCCGCCGCGCCGGCCGACGCCGGTCGGCCCCCGTCCGGCGCGCGGCGGGCCGGAGCGGGTGCGGGGAGGCGGAAACGCCCGATCCGTAGACAGACAGCCGTGGTCTAGTCCAGAATCCTTCCGGAAGAACTTCTGTCCTCCCCGCACAGGAGGGCGGATCGAGGCCCGCGGCGCTCTCTGCCCTGACAGCGCCGGGGCCTTGCAGCTCCGGGCTGCGGTGCCGGACGGGTTGAGGGTCCCGTACCGGCGCCGCGGCCCGTAGTGCGTTCCGGCTCCGTAGTGCGTTCCGGCTCCGCAGTGCGTTCCGGGCCCGTGGCGCCTTCCCGGCCGGCTCTCCCGGCCTTCCATGACGTCCGGGGCCGCTGCCGGCTCCCCGTGGCTCCCCCGGCCTCCGGCGTCCGCGAAGCGGAGCCGCGGGAGATGTTCCCACGGCTGCGGGCGGGGCTCAGGCGTGCCGGATCGCCTCGTCCGCCGGTACCGGGAAGCGCGTCGTGCGGTCCCCCAGCAGCAGTGCCCGGTAGGTGGCCGTGGCCGCCTCCTCCAGGTTCATCGCCCGCCGGAAGGCCATCCCGACGTCTTCGCCCAGCGCCGAGCAGCCGTGATGCGCCAGCAGCACGCAGTTGTGCTCCTTGGCCTGCTCGGCGGCGGTGTCGGCGAGTTCGTCCGAACCGTTCGGGTAGAAGTCGGTACGGCCGACGGAGCGCACGTACACCGCGTGGTCCAGGGTCAGCAGCCGGATCTCGTGGCCGAGCGCGTCGACCAGCACCGCGTGCTGCGGGTGCATGTGGACGATGGCGTTGACGTCCTCGCGTACCCGGTAGGTGCGCTGGTGGAGCTTCCACTCGCTGGAGGGCTCCGGGTTGCCGCCGACGACTTCGCCCGCCATGTTCATGACGGTGAAGTGCTCGGGTGTCAGCCGGTCCAGCCAGGTACCCGCACCCGTGACCACGAACTCCTCGGAGCCGGGCAGTCGGGCCGACAGATTGCCGCCGCTGGCGAGGACGAAGCCACGCCGCACGGCGGTCGCCCCGACGTCGATGAGCTGCTCCACCAGGCTGTCCGCGGTGCTCGGCTGCTTCATGGACGGCTGCGCCATACCGCGCCCCCGCTCAGCGGGTCTCGGTGACCTTGGCGAGGGAGCGGGGCGCGTCCGGGTCCTGACCGCGGGCCATGGTGACCTCGTAGGCGAGCATCTGCAGCGGAAGGATCTGGATCAGCGGCTGCAGTTCCTCGGGCAGCCCCTCGGTGGGGAGCGCGAAGCCGGCCGACGCCCGCTCCACCTCCTCGCGGCGGCCGATGACCATCAGGTCGGCTCCCCGGTCGCTGAGCCGCTCCAGCACCGGCTGCAGGGCCTCGCCGCCCTTGCCGTCGGCCACCACGGCGATCACCGGCGAGATGTTGTCCACCATCGCCAGCGGACCGTGCAACAGGTCGGCACCGGAGTAGGACAGTGCCGGGATGTAGCTGGTCTCCATCAGCTTCAGCGCGGCTTCCTTCGCCGTCGGGTAGCCGTAGCCGCGCGAGGTGAGCACCATGCGCTCGGCGAACCGGTAGCGCGCCGCCAGCGCCTTGACCTCGGCCCTGCGGTCCAGCACCGCCTCCGCGAGCCCGGGCAGCGCCTTGGCCGCCTCGGTGCCGCCTCCGCCGCGCAGACCGTCCACGAACAGGTAGAGCGCCAGCAGCTCGGCCGTGTAGGTCTTGGTGGCGGGCAGCGCCTTCTCCGGGCCGGCCAGCACGTCGATGTGGAACTCGCTCACCCGTGCGAGCGGCGAGTCGGCGTTGTTGGTGACGGCGAGCGTGATCGCGCCCGCCTCCCGGGCCGCCTCCGTCGAGGCCACCAGGTCCGGGCTGCCGCCGGACTGGCTGATGGTGATCACCAGGCAGTCGGTGAGGTCGGGGCGCGCGCCGTACGCGGTCGTCGTCGACATGGAGGTCAGCCCGCACGGAGTGCCGAGCTGGATCTCCAGCAGGTACTTCGCGTACAGCGCGGCGTTGTCCGAGGTGCCGCGCGCCGTCAGCAGGACGAAGCGGGGGTTCTTCGCGGCGATCCGCTCGGCCACCTCGCGGATGGCGGGAGCGCCCTCGTCCAGGATGCGGCGCAGCACGGCCGGCTGCTCGGCCATCTCACCGGACATGACGGTGCCCGGCTCGGACGGGGCGTTCGAGGACATGCGGGTCCCTCCCAGGGGTGATGTTCACGTGCGGTCGCGGTTCGATCCTACGGCGTGGCGGTTGGGCACGTTTTGCCCCGGGTCGGCTCCGGGTCCCGGTCCCGGGCCCCGGCCCTGGCGTGGGACCGGGTCTCAGCCGCGGGCGATGACCTCGGCCGCGGCCCGCCCGCAGACCCGGGCCGCACCGTGCGTCGCGATGTGCAGGGCACCTTGCGGCGGCGCCTGGGGCAGGCCCATCTCGACCACGACGGTGTCCTCGCGTGCGGCCACGAGCCGGGCCACCGCGTCCGCCATCCACGGGTGCCGGTGCAGGTCGCGGACGACCACGATCACGGGCCGCTTCCCCGCGTCGCCGAGCACCGCGGCGGCCACGTCCTCGTCGGCGGCCCGGTAGGTGCCGGTCCGGGTGCCCGGCACCATCCGCTCCAGTTCGGCGGCGGGTCCCCAGGGGGTCTCGTCACCGACCGCGATGTTGGCCACCGAGGTGAGCGCCGCGACGTACAGCGGCCCGGGCGGACGGCGGTAGCGCTCCAGCCCGGTCACCGCCAGCGCGCGCCGCGCCGCCTCCAGCCCGATGCCCGCTTCGGGAGCGGCCGGGTCCGCGCGGAGGGCGGGGTCGGCCAAACCCCCCGTGTCCGGCCGCCGCACCCCCCGCGCCCACGCGGCCAGGCCGCGCACCCGTGCCGCGGCGTCGGCGAGCCGCTCCTCGGCCAGCTCGCCGTCGCGCACCGCGCGCACCAGCGCGTCGCGGAGCCCCAGCACGGTGTCCTCGCCGGCCAGTCCACCGCCGACGCAGATCGCGTCGGCCCCGGCGGCGAGCGCGAGGACGCTGCCGCGTTCGAGGCCGTAGGTCGCGGAGATGGCCCGCATCTCCATTCCGTCGGTGACGATGAGCCCCTGGTGGCCCAGGCCGCCCTGGTCGCGGGGTGCCCGCAGCAGCCCGGTCAGCGCGGCGGGGCTGAGGGTGCCGGGGCGCGCGGCGTCCAGCGCCGGGAGCAGGATGTGGGCGCTCATCACGCACTTGCTGCCCGCCTCCACCGCCGCGGCGAACGGGACGAGCTCGCGGGCCCGGAGGGTCGCCAGGTCGGCGTCGATGCGGGGCATGTCGTGGTGCGAGTCGACGGCGGTGTCCCCGTGCCCGGGGAAGTGCTTGACGCAGGCGGCGACCCCGGCCGCCTGGAGGCCCTCGATGTAGGCGACGGTGTGCCGGGCGACGAGCTGCGGGTCGCCGCCGAAGGAGCGCACACCGATGACGGGGTTGTCCGGGTTGGAGTTGACGTCGCCGGAGGGCGCCCAGTTGAGGTTGATGCCGGCCGCGGCGAGCCTGCTGCCCAGCTCGAAGGCCACCGCCCGGGTCAGGTCGGGGTCGTCGACGCGGCCGAGGGCGAGGTTGCCGGGGTAGGAGGAGCCGGTCCGTACCTCCAGCCGGGTGACGTCGCCGCCTTCCTCGTCGATGGCGACCAGCAGGTCCGGGCGGACGTCGCGGAGCTGCTCGGTGAGCAGGGCGAGCTGCTGGGCGGACTCGATGTTCCGCCCGAACAGGCCGACCGAGGCGAGGCCTTCCTCCAGGTGCCGCAGCAGCCAGGCGGGTGCGGAGGTGCCGGCGAAGCCGGGCTGGAGGACGGCGAGGGCGTCGCGGGTGAGGGTGTCGGAGGCTCGGAGTGAGGTGGTCATGCGGCGCGGTGTCCCTTCACTTCACTGCTGTGCCGTGGGGTCGGGCGGCGGTGTCGCACAGTTGTCCCTGTCTTCCCGGTGTCCCGTTGTCCTGCGGCCTATCCCTTGACCGCTCCGGAGGCCAGGCCGGCGACGGCCTTGCGCTGGAGATAGAGGAAGAGCAGCAGGATCGGCACGGCGAAGAGGGAGGCTGCCGCCATGGTCGCGCCCCAGTCGTCGCCGAAGGCGGTCTGGAACTTCGACAGCCACAGCGGCAGCGTCTGTGCCTCGTCGTCCTTGTTGAGGATGAGCACCAGGGGGAACTCGTTCCACGCCGTGATGAATCCGAACAGCGAGGTGGCCATCAGGCCGGGGGCCAGCAGCGGGAAGATCACCCGGCGGAACGCCTGGAGCCGGGTGCAGCCGTCGACCATGGCAGATTCCTCCAGGTCCTTGGGCACGGCGGCGACGTAGCCGCGCAGGGTGATGATCGTGAGCGGCAGCACCATGACGGTGTAGAACAGCGTGAGCGGCACCAGGCTGTTCAGCATCTCGGCGTCGCGCACGATCATGTAGATCGCGATGACCATGACCTCCCAGGGCGCCATCTGGGCGACCATGAAGGTCAGCAGGATGCCCTTGCGGCCCTTGAACCGCATCCGGGCGAGCGCGAAGGAGGCGAAGAGCGCCACGAGCAGCGAGAGTCCGACGGCCAGCACCGTGACGGTGACGGAGTTGCGGACCAGCGTCCAGAAGTTCTCGGCGTTGACCGCCGTGCTGAAGTGCTCGAAGGTCGGCGAGGTGGGGAACCAGACGGGGTCCTCGCTGATGATCTGCCCGTTCGGCTTGAACGCCGTGTTGAACATCCAGTACACGGGAAAGGCGAACGCCACGAACAGCACCAGTGCGGTCGCGTTCGGCCATATCCGGCCCAGCAGTGACCGTCGCATCAGGCCCTGCCCCCCTTGCTCTTCTCGGAACCCTCGGCCTCGTCCGCGCTCTCCTGCCGGATCACCAGCCGCAGGTAGTAGGACATCAGGGCCAGCAGGATCAGGATCGTCAGGACGGAGATCGCCGCACCGGCTCCGTAGTGCTGGTTGCCGACGCCCTCGACGAACGCGTACACCGGCAGCGTCTCGGTGAGCCGGTCGGGGCCGCCCTGGTTGATGGCGAACACGTGCGGGAACGCCTTGAAGATCCAGATGACTTCGAGGAACGTGGCGACCATCAGGAACGGCTTGAGGAACGGGAAGGTGACGTTCTTGAAGCTCTGCCAGGCCCCCGCGCCGTCCAGCGCCGCGGCCTCGTACAGCTCCTGGGCGATGGTCGTCGTCGCGGCATAGAGGTTGATCGCGACGAACGGGACGGACGTCCACACCAGCAGCAGCGAGATGACGAAGAACGTGGACAGCTGCGTCCCGGTCCAGTTGTAGTCGGCCATCGAGTCGAAGCCGAGCTTGGCCAGCACCCAGTTGACGACACCGAACCGCTGGGCGAACAGCCACTGGTAGACGGTGGTGGCGGCGATGATCGGCATCGCCCAGGCCAGCACCAGGGCGATCGAGAGCAGCAGCCGCATCTTGGACCCGAGCCGCGCGAGCAGCAGTCCGACCAGGGTGCCGACCACGATGATCACGACGACATTGACGACGGTGAAGATCACCGATCGCAGGGTGACCCGCCAGAACGTGTCGTTCCCGAGCGCGTCGGCGTAGTTCGCGAACCCGTTCCACTCGGTGACGTGCTGGATCAGCTGCGTCATGTTGAGGTTCTGGAACGACAACATGCCGTTGGTGACCAGCGGATACCCGAGGAAGACCGCGGTCAGCCCGAGGGCGGGCAGCAGCAGGAGGTAGGGCAGGGTGCCCTTCCTGGTGACCCGGCTGCCGCGCGACGGCGGGCCGGACACCTCCACCGTCCTGACGGGCGTCCTGCCACGAGGAGGCGCCGCCTCATCGGTTTTCACAGACATTCAAACTCCCACCCGGTTGTGGGGGCGGTGCCAGGCACCGCCCCCACCCCCGCCCTGGCGAACGGGTCACTGCTGCTGCGACAGCCTCTTGTTCATCTCGTCCTCGACAGCCTTGGCTGCGGCGGCGTGCGACTTCCCCTTCAGGACCGACGTCATATAGGTCTTGATCGGGTTGGGCGGGTTCTCCACGGCACCCCACTCAGGAATGAGCGGCGTCAGGCCGCCGCCCTCGACCGCGGGGGCGGCGGCCTCGGCGGCCGGGTTGCCCTTCAGATTGCTCTGCAGCGCGGCCTTGTTGGGGATGACCCCGCCCTCCTTGGCGAGCTCGCCCTCGTACTTGTCGGACAGCGCGATCTTGAGGAACTCCTTGGCGAGCTCCTGCTTCTCGCTGCCGGCCGCGACGGCGAGGTTCGAACCGCCGAGGAAGACACCCTCGGGCTCGTCGGCGGTCTCACCCGGGATGGTGAAGTAGCCGATGTCCTTCTCGATCTTCTTGTTGGCCTTGATCGCGGTGGCCGCTTCCCAGCTCAGCCCGATGAAGGCACCGGTCTTGCCCTTGGCGAAGACCTCGGCCTGCTGCGGGGTGGCCTCGTCCTTGTCCTTGGGCGCCTCGGAGTAGGAGGCGTACTTCTTGTAGATGTCCATGGCCTTGCCGACCTTCGGGTCGGCGAGGTTGGAGACCCACTTGCCGCCCTTCTTCTTCACCAGGTCGGCGTCCTGGCCGATGAGCAGGCCGTCCAGGAAGTACCAGTTCTGGCCGGGCATGTAGAGGGGCTCGGCGTCGGTCTTCTTGCCGATTTTCTCGAGCGCGTCGAAGAATTCCCGGCGGGTCTTCGGCGTGCCCTTGATGCCCGCTTCGGACCAGATCTTCTTGTTGTAGATGACGGTGCGGTTGACGGCGAACCAGGGTGCCGCGTACTGCTTTCCGTCGTAGACCGCGGACTTGTTGAGGGAGGGCGTCCAGTCCTTGCCCACCCCCTTCTTCAGGTCGCTGAGCTCGGCCAGTCCGCCGGTGCGCGCGTACGCGGGGGTCTGGGTGTTGCCGACCTCGATCACGTCCGGCGGGTCGGACTCGGAGAGGGCGGTGGTGATCTTCTGCTGAATGCCGTTCCACTGCTGGACTTCCAGCTTCAGCTTGGCACCGGTCTTCTTCTCGAACGCCGCCTTGACGTCCTTGGTCCACTGATCGGGCGTGGAGCCGTCCATCGCCCAGAGGGTCAGGGTCTGGCCCTTGAAGCTCTCGGGGCCGTCCTTCTTGTCGCCGTCCGACCCGCAGGCCGCGACGTTCACCATCAGCGCCGCGACACCGGCCGCGGCAATGAGGCCCCTATGTATGCGTACCACAGCATTCTCCCCTGCACACTGGAACGCTCCGCACCGCAAATCCGGAGTGGCTTCCGGACGGAGTTGGTTTAGACCAATGAGATGAAGAGAGCTTGGCCTAGACCTTTAGGGGTGTCAACGGTGTATAAAGCTCGCTGTCGGTTCCGTTATCGGAACGACATCTGAGCTGGGACGCCCGCCCGGACCGGGGCCGTGCCACGATGTGAGCCGCTACGTAACACGGAGGAAGCCGGTGACGGCAGCACCACAGGAGTCGGGAAGGCGGGCCATGAGCACGGACGGGGGCGGCGCGGTGGCGCCGGCCGCTGCGGACACCGGATCCGCGGGCGGCAACGGACCGGCGGCCCGCACCGCGCGCGTGCCCAAGTACTACCGGCTGAAGCGGCACCTGCTGGAGATGACCGAGACCCTGCCACCGGGCACCCCGGTACCGCCCGAGCGGACCCTGGCCGGCGAGTTCGACACCTCGCGCACCACCGTGCGGCAGGCGCTCCAGGAACTCGTCGTCGAGGGCCGCCTGGAGCGCATCCAGGGCAAGGGCACCTTCGTCGCCAAGCCCAAGGTCTCGCAGGCGCTGCAACTCACCTCCTACACCGAGGACATGCGGGCCCAGGGGCTCGAACCCACCTCGCAACTGCTGGACATCGGCTACGTCACCGCCGACGACCGGCTCGCCGTGCTGCTGGACATCCCCGCGGGCGGCCGCGTCCTGCGCATCGAGCGGCTCCGGCTGGCCAGCGGCGAACCCATGGCGATCGAGACCACCCACCTGTCCCAGAAGCGGTTCCCCGCGCTGCGCCGCAGCCTGGTCAAGTACTCCTCGCTCTACACCGCGCTCGCCGAGGTCTACGACATCCACCTGGCGGAGGCCGAGGAGACCATCGAGACCTCGCTGGCCACCCCGCGCGAGGCCGGACTGCTGGGCACCGACGTCGGACTGCCGATGCTGATGCTCTCGCGGCACTCCCGGGACACCGCCGGGGAGCCCGTGGAGTGGGTGCGCTCGGTCTACCGCGGCGACCGCTACAAGTTCGTGGCCACCCTCCAGCGCCCCACGGCCTGACTCCGCCGCCCCGCCGGCGCCACCGGCCGCCCACCGCAACCAGCGGGACCGCGCCGCGGGTTCCCGGTTCCGCGCCGCGGATCGCGGTTCCCCCCTCCTGAGGTATGGCGCTGATCAAGTCGGTGTTCTACGGTCGGCCTGCCGTCGTGGGAGGCGCGCCACCTCGAATGGTGCGCAGGTGAGGTCGAGGAGGGACGCACGTGCCCAGCACTGCACAACCGGCCGGCAAGCTCAGTCCACGATCCATAGCCGTCTGGACCGCCGTCGCGCTGATCGGCGCGGCAGGCTGGGCCATGCTCGCCCTCGCCCGCGGCGAGGAGGTCTCCGCCGCGTGGATGGTGGCGGCCGCGCTCGGCTCCTACGCCATCGGCTACCGCTTCTACGCACGCTTCATCACCACCCGGGTGCTGCGCGTCGACAAGACGCGGGCCACGCCCGCCGAGCGGCTCGACAACGGCATCGACTTCCACCCCACCGACCGGCGCGTGCTGCTCGGCCACCACTTCGCCGCGATCGCGGGTGCCGGACCGCTGGTCGGCCCGGTGCTGGCGGCCCAGATGGGATACCTGCCGGGCACCATCTGGATCGTCGTCGGCGTGATCCTGGCCGGCGCCGTCCAGGACATGGTGACGCTCTTCTTCTCCATGCGGCGGGACGGCAAGTCGCTGGGCCAGATGGCGCGCGAGGAGATCGGGCCGATCGGCGGTGCGGCGGCGCTGCTCGCCGTCCTCGCCATCATGATCATTCTGCTGGCGGTGCTGGCGCTGGTCGTCGTCAACGCGCTGGCCGAGTCGCCCTGGGGCACCTTCTCGATCGGTATGACGATCCCGATCGCGCTGTTCATGGGGTTCTATCTGCGGGTGCTGCGCCCCGGACGGGTCACCGAGGTCTCGCTGATCGGCATCGCGCTGCTGCTGTTCGCCCTGGTGGCCGGACGGTGGGTCGCCGAGTCGTCCTGGGCGGACACCTTCACGCTGGAGCCCGGCACCCTGGTCATCTGGATCCTGGTCTACAGCTTCATCGCCTCCATCCTGCCGGTCTGGATGCTGCTGGCGCCGCGCGACTACCTGTCGACGTTCATGAAGATCGGCACCATCGGGCTGCTGGCCGTCGGCGTGGTGGTGACCCTGCCGACGCTGAAGATGGCGGGCATCACCGACTTCGCCGGGGTGGGCGACGGACCGGTGTTCGCCGGTTCGCTCTTCCCGTTCGTCTTCATCACCATCGCCTGCGGAGCCCTCTCCGGCTTCCACGCGCTGATCTCCTCGGGCACCACGCCGAAGATGATCCAGAAGGAGACCCAGATCCGGATGATCGGCTACGGCTCCATGCTGATGGAGTCGTTCGTCGCCATCATGGCGATGGTCGCCGCCAGCATCATCGACCCGGGCCTCTACTTCGCCATGAACGCGCCCGCCGGTGTCATCGGCGACAACGTGCAGGCCGCCTCGGAAGCGGTGCGCAGCTTCGGGTACAGCATCTCCCCCGACCAACTGGCCGCCGCCGCCAAGGCCGTCGAGGAGCAGTCGCTGCTCTCCCGGACGGGTGGCGCGCCCACCCTGGCGATCGGGGTGTCCAACATCTTCTCGGAAGTCGTGGGCGGCTCCGGGATGAAGGCGTTCTGGTACCACTTCGCCATCATGTTCGAGGCGTTGTTCATCCTTACCGCGCTGGACGCCGGCACCCGCGTGGGCCGGTTCATGCTCCAGGACATGCTCGGCAACGTATACAAGCCCTTCCGCCGGGTGAGCTGGTGGCCGGGCCTGCTGCTGTCCAGCGGCGTCATCGTGGCGCTGTGGGGCTACTTCCTGTGGGTGGGCGTCCACGAGCCGCTCGGCGGGATCAACCAGCTCTTCCCGCTCTTCGGTATCGCCAACCAGCTGCTGGCCGCCGTGGCCCTCGCGGTCTGCACCACGCTGCTGGTCAAGTCCGGTCGGCTGAAGTGGGCCTGGGTCACCGCCGTACCGCTGGCGTGGGACGCGGTCGTCACACTGACGGCCAGCTGGCAGAAGGTCTTCTCCACCGATCCGAAGATCGGCTTCTTCCAGCAGCGCGCCGACTACCAGGAGGCCATCGACCAGGGGAAGATCATCGCCCCCGCCAAGAGCATGGACGACATGCACACGGTGGTCACCAACTCGACCGTGGACGGCGTCCTCTCGGCGCTCTTCGCGCTGCTGGTCGTCGTCGTCCTCGCCGACGCGGCCCGCACCTGCGTGCGCGCGGTGCGCGACCCGGAAGGCACCCGAATGCACGAGGCGCCCTACCGGAAGTCGACACTGACGGCGCCCGCCGGGCTGATCGCCACCAAGGAGGAGAAGGCCGAGATGGCCGAGATGGCCGGGTCGGCCGCCACCGGGCCGTCCGGCGGCGGAGCGGACGGGGACTCCCGGTGAGCGCGGCCGGTGCCGACCGGGTGGTGCGCCCGGTGCTGCGGGCCGGGCGCTGGGTGCGCTGGTACGTACGTGAACTGACCGACGAGAGCGCCTACGACCGGTATGTGGCCCATGTGCGCCGGCACCAGGGCCCGGACGCGGAGGTCCCCAGCAGGAAGGAGTTCGAGCGGCGCCGCACCGATGCCCGCGAGAGCGATCCGCGCGAGGGCTTCCGCTGCTGCTGAGCGGGCGCCCGCGGAGCGGTTGACCGCGGCGCCGCCAAACGCCCGGGCGGCGGGCCGCGCTGTCGGTGGTGTGGCGGATGATGGCCGGCATGGACATCACCGTGAGAACGGCCAGGCCCGAGGAGCACCCGGAGCTCGGTGAGTTGGTCGCCCGGGCCTACCTCAGCGGCGGGCTGCTGGACCGCGGAGAGGCGGACCCGTACCTGGAGACCCTGCGGGACGCGGCGGGCCGCGCCGACCACGCGGAGCTGCTCGTGGCCGCGGGGCACCAGGGCGAACTGCTGGGCACCGTCACCTTCGTCGGCCGCGGCGGGCCCTTCGCGGAGCGTGCGCGCGAGGGTGAGGGCGAGTTCCGGATGCTCGGCGTGCGCGAGTCGGCCCGCGGGCGCGGGGTGGGAGAGGCGCTGGTGACGGCCTGCTCGGATCGGGCACGCGCGCTGGGCCTTTCGGGGCTGGTGCTCTCGACCCAGCCGACCATGCACGCCGCCCACCGCCTCTATCGGCGCCTCGGGTTCCACCGGGACCCCGACCGGGACTGGAGCCCGGTCCCGGGCGTCACGCTGTGGGCCTACGCACTGCGCCTGTGAACGCTCCCCCGCCCCGGCCACGCGCCGCGCCCGGTCCGGGTGGCGGGTCTTCGCTCCCGGCCCGCGTGCCGCCCCCGCGGCGCGCCGCGGGGGACGGGAGCCCTTGCCCGACACGACCCGGGGCGGCACAAGATATGGGGTGTCCGCTTAGGCCGAGCACAAGATGTATGGTGTCTCACGGCTGTCGCCCTCGATGCAGGGGAATCCGGTGCGAATCCGGAACTGTCCCGCAACGGTGAGGGGCCGGCGCAAGCCCGCCCGCGAGTCCGAGTACCTGCCGGCGGCGGCCAGACGATCGTCCAGGTCTCGTGGGTTGGACCGGTGGGCGGAGCGCGCCGTGCCCTGAACAGGGGTCCGGGCCCGGGACCGGGCTCGGTGCCCGAGCGGGGCAGCCGGGCGCGCGCCTCTCCCTCCGTGCCGCTGCCCACGGCCAGTGAGCAGCGAGGGAGAGCACCGCGTGACCGTCACCACCGCCCCCACCCTTCCGGCACCCGCCGCCCCCGGCTCCGCCACGGGGGACGAGGCCGCCGAAGACCCTTCGGCCGCCGCATTGCGCGCGACCCTCGCCGCGCTCACCGCCGACCTCCCGGACACGGACCCGGCGCCGGTACTGGCCGCGGCGCTGCGCGGCAGGCAACCGGGCGCGGACGCGGTGGAACTGCGCACCCTGGCCATCGAGTCCGCGGCCAGCCGCATCAGCGAGGACCCCGGGTACTCCCGGCTGGCGGCGCGGCTGCTGACCCTCGCGATCCGGGACGAGGCGGCGGCGGAGGGCGTCGTCTCGTTCTCCGACGCGGTGGCGCTGGGCCACGCGGAGGGGCTGATCGCGGACGGCACGCACGCGTTCGTCCGCCGGCACGCCGATCGGCTGGACGCGCTGGTGCACGAGGCCGTCGAGGACGGCGCCGACGACCGGTTCGGCTACTTCGGGCTGCGGACGGTCCACTCCCGCTATCTGCTGCGGCACCCGCTCACCCGGCGCCCCGTCGAGACGGCGCAGCACTTCCTGCTCCGGGTGGCCTGCGGACTGGCCGCGGACGAGTCGCCGCAGGCCCTCGCGGAGGTGGCGGACTTCTACCGGCTCACCAGTTCGCTCGCCTACCTGCCCTCCTCCCCCACGCTCTTCAACTCCGGCACCCGCCACCCGCAGATGTCCTCCTGCTACCTGCTCGACTCCCCCCAGGACGAGCTGGACTCGATCTACGAGCGCTACCAGCAGGTCGCGCGGCTGTCCAAGCACGCGGGCGGCATCGGCCTGTCGTACTCCAGGATCCGCTCCCGCGGGGCGCTGATCCGGGGCACCAACGGGCACTCGAACGGCATCGTGCCGTTCCTGCGCACGCTGGACGCGTCCGTGGCGGCGGTCAACCAGGGCGGCCGCCGCAAAGGGGCGGCCTGCGTCTACCTGGAGACCTGGCACGCGGACATCGAGGAGTTCCTGGAGCTGCGGGACAACACCGGGGAGGACGCGCGCCGCACCCACAACCTGAACCTGGCGCACTGGATCCCGGACGAGTTCATGCGCCGGGTCGAGGCTGACGGGCAGTGGTCGCTCTTCTCCCCGTCCGAGACGCCGGAGCTGGTGGATCTGTGGGGCGAGGAGTTCGACGCCGCCTACCGCCGCGCCGAGGCCGAAGGGCGCGCGGTCAAACGGCTGCCGGCGCGGCAGCTGTACGGCGCGATGATGCGCACCCTCGCACAGACCGGAAACGGCTGGATGACGTTCAAGGACGCCGCGAACCGCACCTCCAACCAGACCGCGGAACCGGGCAGCATCGTGCACTCCTCGAACCTGTGCACGGAGATCCTGGAGGTCACCGACGACGGGGAGACCGCCGTCTGCAACCTGGGCTCGGTGAACCTGGCCGCGCACCTGAGCGAGGACGACGGCGGCGCGCTGACGGACCGGATGGACTGGGAGCGGCTGGACGCCACGGTCCGCACGGCGGTGACGTTCCTGGACCGCGTGGTGGACATCAACTTCTATCCGACCGGTCAGGCCGCCGCTTCCAACTCCCGCTGGCGGCCGGTGGGCCTGGGGGTGATGGGCCTGCAGGACGTCTTCTTCCGGCTCGGGCTGCCCTTCGACTCCCCGGAGGCCCGCGAGCTGTCCACCCGGATCGCCGAGCGCATCATGCTGGCCGCCTACGAGACGTCCGCCGAACTGGCCGAGCGGCACGGGCCGCTGTCCGCGTGGGAGGCGACCCGCACGGCGCGCGGCGTACTGCACCCCGACCACTATCCGGCGACGGCCGGGGAGCGCGCCTGGCCGCAGCGGTGGGAGGCGCTGCGGCAGCGGATCGCCCGGACCGGGATGCGCAACTCGCTGCTGCTGGCGATCGCGCCGACGGCCACCATCGCCTCGATCGCGGGGGTGTACGAGTGCATCGAGCCGCAGGTCTCCAACCTGTTCAAGCGCGAGACGCTCAGCGGCGAATTCCTCCAGGTGAACACCTATCTGGTCGCGGAGTTGAAGCGGCGGGGGCTGTGGGACGCGCGCGCCCGGGAGGCGCTGCGCGAGGCCAACGGCTCGGTACAGGAGTTGGAGTGGGTCCCCGCGCAGGTCCGCGCGCTCTACCGGACGGCGTGGGAGACCCCGCAGCGGGCGCTGATCGACATGGCCGCGGCCCGCACCCCGTATCTGGACCAGAGCCAGTCGCTGAACCTCTTCCTGTCCTCGCCCACCATCGGGAAGCTCAGCTCGATGTACGCCTACGCCTGGAAGCGCGGCATCAAGACCACGTACTACCTGCGGTCGCGCCCCGCGACCCGGATCGCGCAGGCGGCCGGAGCCACCGCTTCGGTGCCCGCGCCCGCCCCCGCCCTCGCGACGGCCGACGAGGCCCTCGCCTGCTCCCTGGAAAACCCCGAGTCCTGCGAGGCATGCCAGTAATGACGAGCGACCCGACAGCCGCCAAGAACCTGCTCGACCCGGGTTTCGAACTGACGCTGCGCCCGATGCGCTACCCGCACTTCTACGAGCGCTACCGCGACGCGATCAAGAACACCTGGACCGTGGAGGAGGTCGACCTCCACTCCGACGTCGCCGACCTGGCCAAGCTCACCCCGGGCGAACAGCACATGATCAGCCGGCTGGTGGCGTTCTTCGCCACCGGGGACTCGATCGTCGCCAACAATCTGGTGCTGACGCTCTACAAGCACATCAACTCGCCCGAGGCGCGGCTGTATCTGTCCCGGCAGCTGTTCGAGGAGGCCGTGCACGTCCAGTTCTATCTGACCCTGCTGGACACCTACCTGCCCGACCACGACGAGCGCGCGGCGGCCTTCGCCGCGGTGGAGAACATCCCCTCCATCCGGGAGAAGGCCCAGTTCTGCTTCCGCTGGATGGATGCCGTCGAGAACATCGGCGAGCTGGCCTCCCGCGAGGACCGGCGCCGCTTCCTGCTCAACCTGATCTGCTTCGCCGCCTGCATCGAGGGGCTGTTCTTCTACGGCGCGTTCGCCTACGTCTACTGGTTCCGCTCGCGCGGGCTGCTGCACGGGCTGGCCACCGGGACCAACTGGGTGTTCCGCGACGAGTCGATGCACATGTCCTTCGCCTTCGACGTGGTGGACACCGTGCGGCAGGAGGAGCCGGAGCTCTTCGACGCGGAGTTGGAGAAGGAGGTCACGGCGATGCTGGAGGAGGCCGTCGAGGCGGAGCTGCAGTTCGCCTGCGACCTGTGCGGGGACGGCCTGCCGGGGATGAACACCGACTCCATGCGCGAGTACCTCCAGGCGGTCGCCGACCAGCGGCTGCGCCGGCTGGGCTTCCCGGAGCGCTACGGCTCCGGCAACCCCTTCTCGTTCATGGAGCTGCAGAACGTCCAGGAACTGACGAACTTCTTCGAACGCCGCCCCTCGGCCTACCAGGTGGCGGTGGAGGGGTCGGTCTCCTTCGACGACGAGTTCTGAGGAACGCCCCACAGACCCCGGGCGGGGGCCAGGTGGCCCAGGCTCCCGCCCGGTTTCCGCTGCCGCACACCGGCGGCCCGGCCGCTCGGCCCGGGCCGCTCGGCTCACTCGTTGGGAACCGTCTCGTAGCGGGGCGTGCTGTCGGCCATCTGCCGGAGCACGTCCTTGCGCTCGCGCTTGGAGAGCCGGTCGATGTAGAGGTAGCCGTAGAGGTGGTCGGTCTCGTGCTGCAGGCACCGGGCGAAGTAGCCGGTGCCGCGCACGGCGATCGGCTTGCCCTGCGCGTCCCGGCCCCGCACCACGGCCTGGTCGGGGCGGGCGAGCGGGTGGTAGGCGCCGGGCACCGAGAGGCAGCCCTCGCTGCCGTCGTCCAGCACCCGTCGCTCGGCGGGGAGCTGGTCGAGCACCGGGTTGCAGACCACGCCCACGTGCCGTACACCCGCGTCGTCGTGGCAGTCGTAGACGAACACCTTCAGGTCGACGCCGATCTGGTTGGCGGCGATGCCGACCCCTTCGGCGGCGCGCTGGCTGGCGAACATGTCGTCGATCAGTGCGGCCAGCTCGTCGTCGAACTCCGTCACCTCCCGGCACTCCCGGTGCAGCACCGGGTTGCCGACGACGGTGACCGGCCGGGCCGTGCCCCGCTCGGTGTGCGCCTCCTCGCGAGCCGCCGCGTCCGTCACGTCGTCGACGAACTCGCCCTCGGGGGCAGCGGCCGCCCCGGCCGTCGTTTCCTGCTGCTGCGCCATGCCGTCGTACGCCTTCCTGCGACCCGTGAGAGCTGAGAGCGGCCGGTGATCCGGCTCGTCGGGCCCCGTGCGGACCCGCCCTACAGGGTACGGGCCCGCCGCCGACGGCTCAGCAGACCTCCTCAAGATCCCGCCACTCGCGGGTGTCCGGGCTGTCGGCGACCCAGCCGTCCAGCAGCCCGTGCACCAGCGCGGCGGGCGCCGCCAGCCCGCACTCGCGCTCGGGCACCCACAGCTCACCGGGCCCGCCCTGTGTCATATGCCCCAGCGGGCCGGGATGACCGGGCGAACTGTGGTCGTGCGGATCCAGATGGACGGTGCCGTCGCCCTCGTCGGCGGGCATGGCGCTCTCCGAGCAGGCCCGGCACAGCAGCCGCACCGAGGAGGACCAGTCCTCGGCGGCGAACCCGGCGTCGGCCGCGAGCCGCTCCAGTGCGTCCCGGTCGCTCTCCGTGGCCGCCTCCAGCAGGACCACCCAGGTGGGCACCGGCGAGGGCGCCCACAGCTCGATCTCGTCGAAGACCGGGTACGACGGCCCGGCCGCGGTGGTGCGCTCGCCGTGCGGGACACCGTCGTGCAGCACGACCTCGCCCCAGCGGCGCCCCGAGGAAGGCAGCGGGATGCTCTGGATCTCCATGCGCGCCGGATCGATACGGCGGCCCCACACCACTTCCGCCTCGCCCTCCGGAGAGAGCCGTACGGCGGCGCTGCCGAGCTGCATCCCGGTGGGTTCCTCGGCAGTGGCCGCGCCGTGCGAGGGACCGGCCACATGCAGCCCGTACGCCTGCCAGGCCCGGCGGGCCAGCGGCCAGTCCTGGAGCGCGGTGGCCGCGATGCCCACGTTCCACCAGTCGGGCGCCCCGGACTCGCGGTCCAGCAGCGCCACGGCGCGCAGCCCCGCCGTGCGGGCCTGCTCCCAGTCATGCCGGAACTTGTACAGCAGCGCGAGGTTGAACCAGGACTCCGAGAGCCACGGCTCCAGGTCGGCGGCACGGGTGAGCAGGGCGCCCGCGTCCTCGTAGCGCCCGTCGCCGATAAGCGTGAAGGCCCGGTCCGTCGCCTGCCGCCATGAGGCGGAGGGCCGGTGCCGCACCTTGCCGAAGATCCTCAATGTGCTCCCGCCGATCCCGCCGTTCCGCCTGTCCTCGGGCCCGGCCCGCGCCCGGCCCGCCGTCTGCCGATGGGGTTGTGCACTCCGGGCGCCGCTCGCCCGTCCTCGCCTCTCGCGGTTCCCCCTTCGCATCCAACCATGCCCGCTCGGGTGCCCGCTCATTACCCGTGCGTCAGACCTCCGCCGCCCTCGACACGACCCGTGACAAGGCCTCCACCACGCGTGGTTCGTGATCACGCGTGGCCGCGCGCAGCCGGTGCAGGGCCCGCGCACGGGCCATGGCACCGGCTGTCCCGCTGTCGCCGACGAGGTCGTCGTAGGCGTTGACCGTGCGGAGCACCCGCGCGGTCACCGGCTGCTCCCGATACGGATCGGCCTGCGCCTCCACCGCCGAGGCCACCCGTCGGCGGACACCCGCCTGCCGCAGCACCGCACCGCCCAGCAGGGCCACCCGGCGCTGGCTGCCGGGGTCCAGCACCGCCGTGGCACCACCGGGCACCGGGTCGGCCGGTGAGAGCTGCCCCACATCGTGCGTGAGGGCCGCGTACTCCAGCGCGGTGAGTTCCCCGCCGGTCAGATTCAGCTCGCGCCCCACGGCGCGGCTGAGGTCCGCCACCCGGCGCGCATGCCCGCGCGGGGTGCAGCCCGCCACCTCGGGGGCCCGCGCGAGGGAGGCGAGGGTGGGCCGGTGGGTGGCCCGGGCGGAAGCACGGCGGCGCAGGGCGAACTGGATGACGAGGACGGGGGCGCAGCACAGCGGCAGCGCCGGGAGCCCGGCGGCGGCGACGGCCAGCGCGAAGAGCACTGCGGTCGCGGCGAGCGCGGGCACCGTGGCCAGGTGGTCCCGCAACGGGTGGCGCGCGGCCCGGCCGTGATGCCCCGCCGAAGCGGCCCCGGAGCCCTCGGCGCGCACGGCGGCGGCGGCCAGGACCGCGTCGAGGCAGCCGACGAGCAGGGCCACCGCCGGCAGGCACAGCGGCAGGAGCCCGTCCGGCACCGCGACGCCGTCCGACCGGCCCCGGTCGTACAGCGGTTGGCAGCACCAGGCCGCCGCGCCCACTCCGAGCACGAGCCGGGCGAGGGCCTGCGGCGGCGGCGCCTGCCCCAGGGCCACCAGCGGGGTCAGTCCGACCAGGGAGCCGACGAGAGCCACCGCGACGGCCTGCGCGGGACCGTGCCCGGCGGACGCGCCGGCCACCTGGCCGCAGAGCGCGTAACCGAGCGCCGCGGCGCCGGAGAGCAGCCCGGTGGTACGGACAGCGGCGCGCTCCTCGGGCAGCCGCACCCGGGCCAACTCCCCGGCTGCGACCAGCAGTCCGAAGGCCAGCGCGGCACCGGGCCGGGCGAGACCTCGCCACAGGGTGACGCCCAGGGCACCGCACACCACCAGTGCGGCAGCCGCGTTGCCGAGGGCGACCAGCCGCGCCGCCGTGCCCCCGGTCATACGGCGACGCCGCCGATCCGCGCTCCGGCAACCTGGGCGGCGCTCCGGCAGCCGATCGGCGATGCCGCCGCGCGTACCCCGGAGACCTCGGCGAACGGCCAGCCGTGCCGACTCAGCGCCCGGCCGAGCGCCGCGACCATCCGGGGGTCGAACTGGGTGCCCGCGCAGCGCTCCAACTCTTCCAGCGCCGCGGCGACGGGCCGCCCCGGGCGGTAGCAGCGGGTGGAGGTCATCGCGTCGAACGCGTCGGCGACGGCGACGATCCGGGCCGCCTCCGGGATCTGCGCTCCGGACAGCCCCCGCGGATACCCGGTCCCGTCCATCCGCTCGTGGTGGTGGAGGACCGCGGCCCGGGCCTCCCCCAGGAAGTCGAGCCCGCGGACGATCTCCGCCCCCTGCTCGGGGTGCCGTTCCATGATGCGGCGCTCGGCGGGGGTGAGCGGGCCGGCTTTGCACAACAGTCCTGCGGGGACGCCGAGTTTGCCGATGTCGTGCAGGACGCCCGCGCAGCGCAGCGTCTCGGTGCGCTCCTCGTCCAGACCCAGTTCGCGGGCGATCAGAACGGCGGCGAGGCCGACCCGTTCGCCGTGGCCGCGGGTGTAGTGATCCTTGATCTGTACCGCCTGGGAGAGCGCCCGCACCGCGGTCTGCCGGGCCACGCGCTCGGGGCGGCACCACCGCAGCCCCCACCAGCCCAGCCACACCGGTCCCAGCGCGGGGAGTACGGCGAGTGGACCGTAGGCGCTGCGCCACAGGACGATGGCCACCGGCACGGTCAGCAGGACGGCCAGCACGAGTGCCGCGCGATTGCCCTCCGCCGTCCCGATCGTCCGTGCGGGCGCCGAACCGTGCGCCGTCGCCGCGGCGGCCGCCGCCTCGGGCCTGCTCCTCGTGAGCCGCATCTCCGGCCTCCTCCCCGCCTGCTGCATGGCGGGGACACTAGGAGCAGTTTGCGGGGCGGCTCACGGCACTCCGGCAGGTTCCCCCGTACGAGACAGCCCTTCCTCACCCGAAGGAAGGAGAAAGGCGGTCCCCTGCACATCCCGTACCAGCCGTCGACAGGTCGCGCCCGGCGCGAACTGGGGACAGCGGCCGCGTTCTTGACGTCGTGCGGTACTCAACGGCGCTGTCGGCGTCCTTCGGTGCCCGGCCGGGCTGCTCGACGCCCCTGGTGCTCACCGGGGCCGGTGCCGCCTGGCGGTCAGCCGGGGTTCTTGTCGTCCCGGGAGCCGCCCGCGTCGGCGGTCTCGGCCGCCGCGCCGCCGGATGCGGGCCGGGGGGCAGCCTCCTGGCCCGAGCCGGCGTCCGCGACCTCGCGGGCCTCGCCCTGGCGGATCACCTCGATCCGTCCCATGACCTTGGACCTCAGGTCGGAGGGGACGTCGTCCTGACCGCAGCAGCGCTTGACGAGCTTCTTGACCTCGCGCTCCAGACCGTACTTCTCGAAGCAGGGCGAACACTCGTCGAAATGCTCCTGGAACTTGGCGCAGTCGCCTTCGGGCATCTCCCGATCGAGGTACTCGTAGAGGTGGTCGAGGACCTCGGAGCAGTCCGTCTCGTGCGGCTCTCCGCAACTCATGAGCCCGAGCCTTTCCGGTCTTGCGACCCGTCCGCCGCGGCACCGGCCGGGACCAGGCCGCGCTCTTGCGCGTAGCCCTCCAGCATCTCGCGAAGCTGGCGCCGTCCGCGGTGCAGACGGGACATCACCGTACCGATGGGTGTCCCCATGATGTCGGCGATCTCCTTGTACGCAAAGCCCTCGACGTCGGCGAGGTAGACGGCGATGCGGAACTCCTCGGGGATGGCCTGGAGTGCTTCCTTCACATCGGAGTCCGGCAGGTGGTCGAGCGCCTGCGCCTCGGCCGAGCGCAGCCCGGTCGACATGTGCGACTCGGCGCGGGCCAGCTGCCAGTCCTCGATCTCCTCCGCGGCACTGCGCTGGGGCTCGCGCTGCTTCTTACGGTAGGAGTTGATGAAGGTGTTCGTCAGAATGCGGTACAGCCACGCCTTGAGGTTGGTGCCCGCACGGAACTGGTGGAAGGACGCGTACGCCTTCGCGTAGGTCTCCTGCACCAGGTCCTCGGCATCGGCCGGGTTCCGCGTCATCCGCAGCGCGGCGGAGTACATCTGGTCGAGGAACGCGAGCGCGTCCCGCTCGAAGCGCGCACTGCGCTGCTCCACCGTCTCCGACGCCGCTGTCTCCTGCTCTGCGCTCGAGCCGCCTTCGGTCCCGGTGACCGGACCCACCTCCTCCAATGTGGTGGCGAGCCCGAACGAAGACCCGCCCGAATCGGAGAATAGACGACGACCGCCACCGCCCGCCGCTTGAATCTTCGCGCCGGAGGACAGTGCCACCGTGGCCCAGTCCAGGTCAGCGGCCCGCGGACGCTGGGGGCAAGCGACAGAACCCATCGGGGCGGCTCCCTTTCCTCATGGAGGGTATGGCTGCTCTCACACTGTTCCCGGCCGCGGACCTGCTCCACGACCGGACACCCCGCACAACCATCCGGGTGCGCCGATCATTCCCGGTCCCCGCGGGGAACGCTCATCCGCGGCGTCGCCACGCCTCCCGGCCACCGGTGATCCACCGGGTGACGGCATCGGTGACCAGCCCCATCGCCGCCGCCTCGGTCAGCTCGGCGGACTTGGGCAGGGCGAAGCCGTGGTCGGCGCCGGGCACCTCCACCGGAGCCGTACCCGCCGGGAACTCCTCGGGGCGCCCGAACGGGTCACGGCCGCCCTGCACCACCAGCACCGGCAGCTCCACCGAGGTCAACTCCTCGGCGCGGGACCTCTCCGGCCTGCCGGGCGGGTGCAGCGGGAAGGACAACGCCAGCACCGCGCAGGCGCCCAGCGCTCCCGCGGTGCGGCAGGCGACGCGGGCACCCGCGCTGCGCCCCCCGGCGATCACCGGAAGCCCCGGCAGCGCCAGCGCCGGCCACAGGGCGCTCCACGCGGCGTCCAGGGTGCGGGGCGCCGGAGCCACCTTCTTCCCCGCCACCCGCCAGGGCTGCTCGACCAGGGCCACCGTCACACCCTGGGCGGGCAGCGCCGCGGCCAGTGCGCGCAGGTCCCGGGCCTCGATCCCGCCGCCCGCGCCGTGCCCGAGCGCCAGCACCATGTGTGCCGGACGCGCGTCGTGCCAGGTGATCCTGGCCTCGCCCGCCGGTGTGACGACGGTCTCGGCCCGGGGTCCGGCCCTCCGCGGCTGCGGGGCCTGCTGCTGCGTGCTCATACCGGCATCCTGCCAGCGGTCCGCGCGGAAACCCTCGGCAAGCAGGCACCCGGCACGTCCCGGCACACGCAGAAACGCCCGGCACGTTCAGAAGAGCGTCTCCTCCTCCGGCGCGGGAAGCTCCTTGAGGAGGTGCGGGCCGTTGTTGCGGACGTTGCTGACGTCCGTGGAGACGGGCCAGGCGCGCAGCAGGCCCTCCGGCGGCGGGGCAAGCAGCTCGCGGAGTTCCCCGGAGTCGGTGCGGGCGGGGTCCAGCCAGGCGTCCCAGCGGTCCGGGGTGAGCATCAGCGGCATCCGGGGATGGATGTCGGCCAGCGACCGGGGGCCGCCCTCGCTCTGCTCGTCCGCGTCGGCCAGCGGCGTGGTCTCCGCCGCGGTGGTCAGGACGGTGCACGTCGCCCACCAGCCCTGCGGATGATCCTCGGGCAGCGTCTTGTCCCGCCAGAACTCGTACAGGCCGGCCATCGCCATCACCGGCTGCTCCTGCTGGGCTCCGTGCACGGCCGGAGCGTGCGGCGCGGGGGCGTGCGGCGCGGGGGCGTGCGGCGCGGGGGAAATGAAGTAGGGCTGCTTGCGGGGGCGCTTGCGCTTGCCCTCCTGTTCGAGCTTCAGCTCGCCCTGTGCGGTGACCCACTCGTAGTAGCCGTCGGCAGGCAGCAGGCAGCGGCGGGCGGCGAAGGGGCGGCGGTAGGCGGGCTTCTCGTGCACGGTCTCGGCCCGGGCGTTGATCATCTTGACGCCCATGTCCGGTGACTTGGCCCACCCGGGCACCAGACCCCACTTGAGCGTGCGCAGCTGCCGCACCGGCCGCCGGTCGTCACTTCCCTTGAGAGGGCGGTCGAGGACCGCGTGGACCTGCTTGGTGGGAGCGACGTTCCAGTCCGGGCCCGGCGCCTCGGCGGGCTCCCACTTCTCCACCTCGAACAGCCGGACCAGGTCCTCGGCACTCCGGCTCGCTGCATACCGTCCGCACATGCCTGCAAGACTGCCACGGCACGCCGGGCCGTCGCCGTGCGTCGACCGGACGCGGAGCGGCACGGCTCACGAGCACACGAGGAGAGCACCCCGAACATGGACAACGCGAGCATCACGGATGTCTGGGACCGGGTCGTCGGCGGCCAGCAGCCCCCCGAGGAGTGGCTGGTGCTGGTCACCGGTCTCGTCGCGCTGCTCACGGTGGCGCCGCACGGTGTGTGGCGGATCTCGCGCAACGCGGTCACCATCGCGCACGAGGGCGGACACGGGCTCATAGCCCTGCTCACCGGGCGCCGGCTGGACGGCATACGGCTGCACTCGGACACCTCGGGGCTGACGGTCTCGCGCGGCAAGCCGCACGGTCTCGGCATGGTGCTGACCGCCGCCGCGGGCTACACCGCTCCCCCGCTGCTCGGCCTGTGCGGCGCCTGGCTGCTGTCCTCCCACCACATCACCGCACTCCTGTGGGGAGCCACGGCGCTGCTGGTGGCGATGCTGGTGATGATCCGCAACGCCTACGGCGTGCTCGCCCTCGTCCTGACCGGCGGCGCGTTCCTGCTCATCTCCTGGCTGACCGGCCCCCAGGTGCAGGCGGCGTTCGCCTACGTGGTGGTCTGGTTCCTGCTGCTGGGCGGGGTGCGGCCGGTGTTCGAGCTGCAGGGCAAGCGGCGACGACAGGGCGCGCGCCGCGGCCCGGCCGGGCCCGGTCTGCCGGACTCGGACGCCGACCAGCTCGCCCGGCTGAGCCATCTCCCGGCAGCCGCGTGGCTGTTCCTCTTCCACGCGGTCGCGCTGTGCTCCCTCGTCGGCGGCGGGCGCTGGCTGCTGGGGCTGTGAGCCGGGGCCCGGCCGCGACCGCGGGCGGGGGTGCCGACCAAGCGGGGCGCCGACCACCAGCCATTACAGTGGCTCCATGACCGACCAGCGCACCAGCCCCGCAGAGACCGCACTCTGGCCCGCTCCCACCGCACCGGGCCGGGTCGAGGCGACCGTCACCGTGCCGGGGTCCAAGTCGGTCACCAACCGCGCCCTGGTACTGGCCGCGCTCTCCTCCGAACCGGGCTGGCTGCGCCGCCCGCTGCGGTCACGGGACACCCTGCTGATGGCGGAAGCGCTGCGGACCCTGGGGGTCGGGATCGAGGAGACCGTCTCGTCCTCCTCCTCGGCCACCGCGGCCGACAGCGAGCGCCCCGGCGGCGAGGCGTGGCGGGTGATCCCGACGGCGCTGCGCGGCCCGGCGACCGTGGACGTCGGGAACGCGGGCACCGTGATGCGCTTCCTGCCGCCGCTGGCGGCGCTGGCCGAGGGGCCGATCCGCTTCGACGGCGACCCGCGTTCCTCCGAGCGCCCGCTGCACGGCGTCATCGACGCGCTGCGCACGCTGGGCGCCCGGGTGGAGGACGAGGGGCGCGGCGCGCTGCCGATGACGGTGCACGGCAACGGCTCGCTGGCGGGCGGCCCGGTCGAGATCGACGCGTCCTCCTCCAGCCAGTTCGTCAGCGCCCTGCTGCTGTCCGGCCCGAGGTTCAACCAGGGTGTCGAGGTGCGGCACACCGGGCGCACGCTGCCGTCCATGCCGCACATCCGGATGACCGTGGACATGCTGCGCGCCGCGGGCGCGAAGGTGGACGCGCCGGAGGGCGGCGGCGCCCCGAACGTGTGGCGGGTGACGCCGGGGGCACTGCTCGGCCGGGATCTGACGGTCGAGCCGGACCTGTCCAACGCGCAGCCCTTCCTCGCTGCGGCGCTGGTGACCGGCGGCCGGGTCACCGTCCCGGACTGGCCCGAGCACACCACGCAGCCCGGTGACGCGCTGCGGGAGATCTTCACCGCCATGGGCGGCTCCTGCGTGCTGGACGAGCGGGGCCTGACGTTCACCGGCGGCGGCCGCATCCAGGGCATCGACATCGACCTGGGCGAGGTGGGCGAGCTCACCCCGGGCATCGCCGCCGTCGCCGCGCTGGCCGAGGGCGAGTCGGTGCTGCGCGGTGTCGGGCATCTGCGGCTGCACGAAACCGACCGGCTGGCGGCGCTCGTCAAGGAGATCAACGGCCTGGGCGGGGACGTGACCGAGACGGAGGACGGACTGCGGATCCGGCCGCGCCCGCTGCACGGCGGCGTCTTCCACACCTACGACGACCACCGGCTGGCCACCGCGGGCGCGGTGCTCGGCCTGGCGGTCGAGGGCGTCGAGGTGGAGAACGTCGCGACGACGTACAAGACCCTGCCGGACTTCCCGCGGATGTGGGACGAGCTGCTGGGACTCGCGTCCGGGGCCGGAGCGAGAGCCTGAGAGGGCGCCCGCGATGCGCCGCTACGGCAAGCACACCGACGAGGACGACATCCGGGTGCGTCCCTCGCGCCGGGGCAGCCGCCCGCGCACCCACACCCGGCCCAAGCACGAGGACGCGGCCGAGGGCCTCGTCCTGACCGTCGACCGGGGCCGGCTGACCTGCCTGGTGGAGGGGCGCACGGTCACCGCGATGAAGGCCCGCGAGCTGGGCCGCAAGGCGGTCGTGGTGGGCGACCGGGTGGCCGTGGTCGGCGACCTGTCGGGCGAGAAGGACACACTCGCCCGCGTCGTCCGGGTGGCGGAGCGCAGCTCGGTGCTGCGCAGGACGGCGGACGACAACGACCCGTACGAGCGGGTCGTGGTGGCCAACGCCGACCAGCTCGCCGTCGTCACGGCGCTGGCCGACCCCGAGCCGCGTCCCCGGCTGATCGACCGCTGTCTGGTGGCGGCCTTCGACGCGGGGCTGGAGCCGCTGCTGGTGCTGACCAAGTCCGACCTGGCACCGGCCGGTCCGCTGCTGGAGACGTACGCGCCGCTGGGGGTGCGCCATGTCGTCACCAGCCGGGCGGAGCTGGCCGAAGGGCCGGGCGCCGAGGAGGTGCGCGAGCAGTTGCGCGGCCGGACCACGGTGTGCGTGGGGCACAGCGGAGTCGGCAAGACCACGCTGGTCAACGCGCTCGTGGAGCGGCAGCGGGCCACCGGTGTGGTGAACGCGGTCACCGGGCGCGGGCGGCACACCACGACCTCGGCGCTGGCGCTTCCGCTGCCGCCCTCACCGGTCGGCGCGGACGGCTGGGTGATCGACACCCCGGGGGTGCGCTCCTTCGGCCTGAACCACATCCAGCTCTCACGCGTCATCCACGCCTTCCCCGATCTGGAGGAGGGCGCCGCGGAGTGCCCCCGTGCCTGCAGCCACAACGAGCCCGCCTGCGCGCTCGACCGGTGGGTGGCCGACGGACACGCCGACCCGGCCCGCCTGCACTCGCTGCGCCGCCTGCTGGAGACGCGGGAGAGACGCGAAGGGGACTGACCGATTCCACCCGGCCTCCGCTGCATACTGGGCTTCCTGCGCTTGACCTGCTGCCCCACCGGAGCAACGAGAGGAAGAGCACATGGCGTGGCTGCTGGTGATGGTCGCGGGATTGCTGGAGACCGGCTTCGCTGTGTGCCTGAAGCTCTCGCACGGCTTCACCCGGCTGTGGCCCACGGTCGCGTTCTGCGCCTTCGCGCTGGGCAGCTTCGGCTTGCTGACGCTCTCGCTCAAGCGACTGGACGTCGGTCCGGCGTACGCGGTCTGGACGGGCATCGGCGCGGCGGGGACGGCCATCTACGGCATGGTCTTCATGGGCGATGTGATCTCCGCGCTCAAGCTGGTCTCCATCACGTTGGTCATCGTCGGCGTCATGGGGCTCCAACTCTCGGGCAGCGCACACTGAGCACGCCCCGAGCCCTCTCGCGGACCGGCCCGGCGTCTCGGTGCGGGGCACCGGATCAGCCCGGCAGCAAGGCGCGGACGACCTCGTCGACCCGTCCGCACGGTTCCTCGTCGCCGCGCTCGGGCGCGACGACGTAGGAGAGCGCGATCCGCAGCCCGGCCTCGTACGCGCGCTCCAACTCCTGCCGCCCTGCACCGCGCCACGCCGGGCCGCCGGGCGCAGGGCCGCCCACGGGAACCCGACCGCTGCGCTCCAGCCCGGCGAGTGCGCGACTGCGCAGCAGGGCGGCGAGCCCGCCCGGCTCGCCATCGGGCCCGCGGCCGGACGCCGGACGGGCGGGCAGCGGCATCCGCGCGCCCCAGCAGTCGGTGAGCGCCGCCCGGACGATGGGCTCGGCACGCGCCGTCCGCAGGATCCAGTGCGCGGCGGCGGCGCAGCAGGCCGCCGGGTCGGATCCGCTTCGGCACGCCTCGGCCACCGCTCGGCCCGCGCCGTCCAGGAAGTCGTCCAGCAACCGGTCGACCAGTGCGGCACCCAGCCCTTCCTTGCTGCCGAAC
Source organism: Streptomyces sp. WMMB303 (assembly GCF_029351045.1). Taxonomy (NCBI): domain Bacteria; kingdom Bacillati; phylum Actinomycetota; class Actinomycetes; order Kitasatosporales; family Streptomycetaceae; genus Streptomyces; species Streptomyces sp. WMMB303. The sequence continues at coordinate 5,696,090 of NZ_JARKIN010000001.1, forward strand.
TCGTTGTAGAGCGTCTGCCGCGACACCCCGGCGGCCGCGGCGACGTCGACCATCCGCACCGCCGTCCAGGGTCGCGCCCGTACCGCCACATGGGCGGCGTCCAGCAGGGTCTCGCGTGCAGCAGGCATCGTCGCCTCCCCGGCCCGTACCCCGCTGCCCCGACCTGTGCCGACGGCCTGTGCGCGCGAGGCGTCCGCAGACGGGCTGACCGGCAGCCCGGTGTGCGGCACACAATTGACGCACCGCCAAGAGGTGTCAATACGCGGCGCACGCGCATGGCCCTGTGGCCGGGGGTTTCGCCGCTCGATACTGTTCGGACATGCTGGACTATCACGATGATCTGCGTCTCGCCCATGTACTGGCCGACGCCGCCGACGCCGCGACCATGGAGCGGTTCAAGGCTCTCGATCTGGAGGTCGAGACCAAGCCGGACATGACGCCGGTGAGCGAGGCCGACAAGGCGGCCGAGGAACTGATCCGCGTCTCGCTCCAGCGCACCCGGCCGCGCGACGCGGTGCTGGGCGAGGAGTTCGGCACCGAGGGCCATGGGCCGCGCCGTTGGGTGATCGACCCCATCGACGGGACGAAGAACTATGTGCGCGGCGTTCCGGTGTGGGCGACGCTGATCGCGCTGATGGAGATGGGCGAGGGCGGGGACCGGCCGGTGGTCGGCGTCGTCTCGGCGCCCGCCCTCAACCGGCGCTGGTGGGCGGCGAAGGGTGCGGGGGCCTACACCGGCCGCAGCCTGTCCAAGGCCACCCGCATGGAGGTCTCGAAGGTCTCCGGAGTGCGGGATGCCTCGTTCGCCTACTCCTCGCTGCACGGCTGGGAGGAGCGCGGCATGCTGGGCGGTTTCATGGACCTGACCCGGGACTGCTGGCGGACCCGCGGCTACGGCGACTTCTGGCCGTACATGATGGTCGCGGAGGGAGCGGTGGACATGTGTGCCGAACCGGAGCTGTCGCTGTGGGACATGGCGGCGAGCGCGGTCATCGTCGAGGAGGCGGGCGGTGTCTTCACCGGGCTGGACGGGAAGCCGGGCCCGCACAGCGGCAGCGCGGCGGCATCGAACGGGCTGCTGCACGAGACACTGCTGAGCTATCTGACGGCCTGATCCGGCCCCTCGTCCGGGTGGTCCGTACACGCGTCCTTGTTGTGACCTCCGGCACATGTGAGCATGAGAATCCGCTCGCTTGTGCCCTTGTGAATCACTTCTCGAGGTCCCGGCCGGCTGTCCGCCGGGGCCCCGGGAGGTATTCCGCCAAGGAGGTAGCTCCCTCATGCCCGGACACGTCCAGCACGCCATGAGCACCGTCGTCCTCACCATCGGCCCGGCCCACACCCTGCGCCAGGCGGCCCGGCTGATGTCGGCCCGCCGCGTCGGTGCCGCCGTCGTCCTCGACCCCGACACCAGCGGGCTCGGCATCCTCACCGAGCGCGACATCCTCGACTCCCTCGGCGCGGGCCAGGACCCGGACCGGGAGCGGGCCCACGACCACACCACGAACGACGTCGTCTTCGCCACGCCGGACTGGACGCTGGAGGCCGCGGCGGAGGCCATGACGCGCGGCGGCTTCCGGCATCTGATCGTGCTCGACGAGCGGGAGGCGGTGGGCATCCTGTCGGTGCGCGACATCGTCCGCACCTGGTCGGACCGGCGCGTTCCGGCGGCACCGGAGCCCACCGAAGAGATCGCCGTCTAGGGCCCCAGGGGCCGGGCGCCCGGGATCGGGCGTGCCGGACGGACCCGCCGACGGGGTCGGACGCACCGGAGGGGCCGGAGCCCCATGGCGTCCGGCCCCTCCGGGCTCGTACGGCGAGCGGTCGATCAGCCGCGCAGGGCCTGGACCGCGGCCTCCAACCGCTTGCCGTAGTCCGGGTCCGCCTTGCGGAAGTTCTCGATCGCGCGCTGGGCGATGTCGTCGCGGGAGACGCCCGCGATGTTGCCCGCCAGGTTGTCGATCAGCCGCTGCTTCTCGTCCTCCGACATCAGCCGGTAGAGGTTCCCCGCCTGCACGAAGTCGTCGTCCTCGGCGTGAGCGGCCGCCGGGTGGTCCTCGGTCGTACCGCTCACCGAGGCGTGCTGCCACAGTGGACGGCCCGTCTCGGTCGGCGCGCCGAAGCTGTTCGGCTCATAGTTCTTCGCACCGCCGTGGCGGCCGTCGTACATCAGGCCGTCCCGGCCGTAGGTGCGCGCCTGGGTCGCCTTGGGCTCGTTCACCGGCAGCAGATCGGCGTTGATCCCGACCCGGTAGCGGTGCGCGTCGCCGTAGGCGAACAGCCGGCCCTGGAGCATCTTGTCCGGCGAGGGGCCGATGCCCGGCACGAAGTGGTGCGGGGAGAAGACCGACTGCTCGGTCTCGGCGAAGATGTTCCGCGGGTTGCGGTTCAGCTCCAGCTTGCCGATCTCGATCGGCGGGTAGTCCTCGTGCGGCCAGACCTTGGTCAGGTCGAACGGGTTGAAGCGGTAGTTGGCCGCCTCCGCCGCGGGCATGATCTGGACCTGCACGGTCCAGGTCGGGAAGTCGCCCTTCTCGATGGACTCCCGCAGGTCCCGCTGGTGGCTGTCGGGGTCCTTGCCGGCCAGCGCGTCGGCATCGGCAGCCGTGAGGGTCCGGATGCCCTGGTCGGTCTTGAAGTGGTACTTGACCCAGAAGACCTCGCCCGCCTCGTTCGTCCACTGGAAGGTGTGCGAACCGTAACCGTTCATGTGGCGGTAGGACGCCGGGATGCCACGGTCACCGAAGAGCCAGGTGACCTGGTGGGTGGACTCGGGCGAGAGGCCCCAGAAGTCCCAGACGTTGTCGGGCTCCTGCGACCCGGTGTAGGGGTCCCGCTTCTGGGTGTGGATGAAGTCGGGGAACTTGATGGCGTCCTTGATGAAGAACACCGGGGTGTTGTTCCCGACCAGGTCGTAGTTGCCCTCCTCGGTGTAGAACTTCAGCGCGAACCCGCGCGGGTCACGCACCGCGTCCGCCGCGCCGAGGTTGCCGGCCACCGTGGAGAACCGCAGGAAGACCTCGGTCTCCTTGCCGATCTCGGAGAGGAACTTCGCCCGGGTGTACTCGGTCACGTCCGCCGTGACGGTGAACTTGCCGTACGCACCCGCGCCCCGGGCGTGCACGATGCGCTCGGGGATGCGCTCGCGGTTGAAGTGGGCCAGCTTCTCGAGGAGGTGCTGGTCCTGGACGAGCACCGGTCCGCCCACTCCGGCGGTCTGGCTGTTCTGGTTGTCCGCGACCGGCGCACCGGCCTCCGTCGTCATGGGTCCGGCCGTCTCGTCCTGCACGGTCACGTGCGCCTCCTGTGCATCACATCTGTCCTGTGGGCCAACCACTCGACAGCCTACATTGGACTTTGTCCAAGTCAAGATGAAGACAAAACCCGTACGAGTTCTGCTCATGGACCCGCCACTGCTAGGCTGGCCGTATGAGTGACCTGCTGGAACGGCTGCGCGATCGCGGTTGGCGACTCACCGCACAGCGGCGAGTCGTCGCCGAGGTACTCGACGGCGACCATGTGCACTACACGGCGGACGAGGTACACGCCCGTGCGACGGACCGCCTGCCCGAGATCGCCCGCGCGACGGTCTACAACACCCTGAGCGAGCTGGTCGCTCTCGGTGAGGTGCTGGAGGTGAGCACCGACGGACGCGCCAAGCGCTACGACCCGAACGCCCGCCACACCCACCAGCACCTGGTCTGCTCCCGCTGCGGGGCGATCCGCGACGTCCACCCGACCGGCGACCCGCTGGCGGCGCTCCCGGAGAACGAGCGCTACGGCTTCGCCATCGCCGACGCCACCGTCACCTACCGGGGTGTCTGCCCGAACTGCGCCGGCGCCTGAGCGCTCCCGGCCCGGATCCACCGGATCGGCGGACTCCCCTCCCCGGCCCCGCACGGCCCCGCACCCCGCCCGGGTGCGGGGCCGTTCGCCGTCGCACACCAGGGCGCCGGCACCCGGGGCGTCGGGTCGGGAGGAGGAAGGCACGAGGTCATCGGAAAGAACGAAGGCCCGGATCCTGAGATCCGGGCCTTCGTCTTCAGTAGCGGGGACAGGATTTGAACCTGCGACCTCTGGGTTATGAGCCCAGCGAGCTACCGAGCTGCTCCACCCCGCGCCGTTGTGTGCACAACTCTAACCCGGCTCGACGACCAGCGCAAATCGAGATCCCGGGGGCGGCTGTGGCCCGTGTGCCGGCGCTATCCCGGCCGCCGCCAGCCGCCCCGGGCCGCCGCCGACACTTCCGACGTCACGGCAGCGGCCGAATGGGCTGCCCTCCCGAGCCGCGGGAGAACACCCCGTCCCCACCCCTGCCGGGGACGGGGACGGACCCGCGAGCAAGGACGGAAAGGCCCCGTCAGGCCGTCAGCTCCGAGCGGAGGGCCTCACGGAGTTTCGCGGCCCGTTCGGCCACCTCGGCCGGGCCGAGCTCCATGGCGCGGGCGCACCAGAACTGCCCCTCGTCCAGTTCGCCGCCGCGGGCGCTGATCAGCGCCAGCCGCAGTGCGGCCCTGCCATGTCCGGCCTCGGCGGCACGGGCCCACCACACGGCCGCCTCCGGCTCGCTGCCCTCACGGGCCAGCAGCAGACCCAGGTTGAAAGCCCCGTTCGGGCTGCCCGACTCGGCCGCGGCACGGTACCAGCGGGCCGCGTCCACGACCTCGCCGCGCGCGGCGGCGCACATGCCCAGCCGCACCTGGGCCCGGCGGTGGCCGTGTTCCGCGGCACGTTCGTACCACTCCTCGTATTCGGGTCTGGCGCCGTCCGCACGGCCGAGTTCGTGTTCCGAACCCAGCTCCCCCGCGCCGTGCCGGGTGACCCGTTCCAGCAGCGCGCCGAGCCGGAAGGCGCCCTCGACACTGCCGCCGCCCGCGGCGCAGCGCAGATGCCGCTCAGCGGTGTGCAGTTCGCCCTCGCGCAGCAGCGCGATGCCGACCTGGAGGGCGGCCTCCGCGTGACCGGAAGCGGCAGCCCGCTCGTACCACTGGCGGGCGGTGGGCTCGTCGCCCCGTCCGGCGTACAGGATGCCGAGGTTGAAGGCCGCGTCCACGCTGCCGGACTCGGCGGCCTTGGAGAACCACGGCTCGGCGCCTTCGGCGTCCCCGCGCTGGAGCAGCAGCACGGCGAGCGCGTTGGCGGCCTCCCGGTGCCCCGCGTAGGCGGCTCGGCGGTACCACTGTTCGGCCTGCGCGGTGCGGCCCTGGGCAGCGGAGAGCAGCCCGAGGTTGAAGGCGCCGTTGTCGGAACCGGCGTCGAGCGCGACGCGGTACCAGCGCTCGGCGGCCTGCCGCTCGCCCCGATCGGCGTGCAGCGCGCCCAGCGCGTTGGCCGCGCTGCCGTCGCCGTCCTCAGCCGCCCGGCGCCACCACACGGCGGCACTCTCCTCGTCGCCCGCGTCCCGCAGCAGGAACCCGAGTGCGCAGGCGGCCCGCGCCTCACCGTCCTTGGCGGAGGTGAGGTACCACCGGCCGGCCTCCTTCAGCTCGCCTCGGCGCTCCAGCAGCGCGCCGAGGCGGAGCGCCGCTCCGCGGTGACCGCGGGCGGCCGCCTGCCGGAACCAGCGCTCGGCCTCCTCGGCGGTCTCCCGCACCGCGGCGGCCGTGGGTCCGCTCCGGGCGGCCAGTTCCTCGGCCCGCGCGTGCACCGCCCGGGCGACGCGGTAGGCCGCCTCTCGGTGCCCGTGCTCGGCGGCGGCCCGGAACCACTCCTCGGCGCCGTCCTCCCCGTGGTGCTCCAGCAGGTCCGCCAGCGCGTAGGCGCCCAGCGCGTGACCGGACTCGGCGGACTGCCGCAGCCAGTAGAAGGCCGCGGGCTCGTCCCCGCGTTCCCGGTGGTGGCGGCCGAGCGCGTGCGCGGCGGCCGCGGAGCCGGCGACGGCCGCGGTACGCCACCACTCGGCGGCTTCTTCCGGATATCCCCGCTGGTGCAGCAGCACCCCCAGGTTGTTGGCGGCGGCGCGGTCGCCCGCGGCGGTGGCCGCGCGCAGATGCGGTTCGGCGCCGTTCAGGTCCCCCCGGCGCAACAGTTGGGCGCCCAGCACACTGTCGGCCGCGGTCGTCTCGGCCGGCGCCCCTGCGCTCTCTTCCGCTGTCGTCCTCCCGACTGCCGTCGTCTCCTCGACTGCTGCGATCCGCACGGCTGCTGTGGTCTGCTCGGTGTACTCCTCCACGCTCAGGCCCGGACCGGGACGCACCGGGCCCGTCAGCCTTGCCTTCTCCCCCATAAGCTCCATCGTCGCACCACCCGCAACCCGCGTACACCTCGTATACCGCAGCCGACGAGGTCACTTCAGAGGTTTGTCGACTTCCCGACGAAGAGATTCCCCAAACCCCCTGGTCCAACTGTCCCCCGCACAAGCGAAAGAGGCCCGGAGTCTGTTGACTCCGGGCCTCTCCCGAGTGGTAGCGGGGACAGGATTTGAACCTGCGACCTCTGGGTTATGAGCCCAGCGAGCTACCGAGCTGCTCCACCCCGCGCCGTTGTGAGTACAACTCTACACCACTCGGCAGGGTGGTCTCACCCGCGCTACCCGCCGCTGCCGGATGAGCTCTCGCCACTGCCCTTCTGCTCGGCCTCGGCCGCCTCGTCCAACGCGTCCTCCAGCGCCTCCTGCTGCTTGCCGTACTCCTCCCAGTCGCCCTTCTTGCGCGCCTCCTCGCTCTTGTCCCACGCGGTCTGGGCGTCCTTGAGCGCTTCGGCGACCGAGGCGTTGGGCGGATTCTTCTCCTTGTCCTTGCCCTTGTCCTTCTCCTGGTCGCCGGGGCCGGTCCGTTCTCCGTCCTGCTGCCGGCCCTCGGTGTCGAAGACCTTGTTCAGCGCCTGTTCGAGGCTGTCCTCGAAGGCGATGCGCTCGTTGTAGGCGACGAGGACCTTGCGCATCCGCGGATAGTTGGTACCGGCACCGCGGACGTAGACCGGCTCCACGTAGAGCAGACCGCCCTCCACGGGCACGGTCAGCAGATTGCCGTACTCGACCTCGGAGTCACCCTTCTTCAGGATGTTGATCTTGTCCGCGATCACCGGATCGGAGTTGAACTTGCTCTGCACCTGTGAGGGGCCGGCGACCGTGGTGTTCGGCGGCAGTCTCAGCAGCCTGAGCTTGCCGTAGTCGCCGCTCTTCGCATCCGCGTCGACGGCCATGAACGCGCCCAGCGTCTCGCGCTTGTTCGGGTTGAACGTCGTCGTGAGCTGGAACTGCTGTTCCTTCTGACCCGGCATCTTCATGCTCAGGTAGTACGGCGGGACGGCGTTGCCCTTGTGCGTGGGGTCGTCCGGGACCTGCCAGCGCTCACTGCCGCTGTAGAACTGCGACGGCGAGGTCACGTGGTAGGTCTGCAGCAGGTCGCGCTGCACCTTGAAGAGGTCCTGCGGGTAGCGCAGGTGGTCCATCAGGTCATCGCTGATGGCGCTCTTGGGCTTCACCGTGTCGGGGAACGCCTTCATCCAGGTCTTCAGTACCGGGTCCTTCTTGTCCCACTGGTACATCTCGACCTTGCCCGTGTAGGCGTCCACCGTCGCCTTGACCGAGTTGCGGATGTAGTTGACGCGGTTCTGCTGGGCGACCACCGCGCGCTGTCCGTCGGTCAGCGAGTCCTCCGTGGTGTCCCCCAGGGTCGTCCGCGACGAGTAGGGATAGCCGTTGGAGGTGGTGTAGGCGTCGACGATCCACTTGATGCGCCCGTCGACCACCGCGGGATAGGGGTCGCCGTCGATGGTCAGCCACGGGGCGACGGCCTCCACGCGCTCCTTGGGGGTGCGCTTGTACAGGACCCGCGAGCCCTCGCCGATCGCCCCCGAGTAGAGGATCTGCGGCTCGTTGAAGTTGACCGCGTAGGCCGCGCGGTTGAGCGGGTTGGAGAGGTTGACGCCGCTGTTCGCCTTGTAGGTGTAGGTCTTCTCCCCGTTGTCGTCCGCGTAGTCCAGTTCCTTCTGCGGACCGCCGACGATGGAGTACTGCGTCGTCTTCTCCCCGTAGTAGACCCGGCCCTGGTACTTGCCCAGGTCGCCCTCCGGCGGCAGGTCCTTCTCGGTGAAGTCGGGAGCACCGTCCTTGTCCACCGAGGTGCCCTTGGCCGCGACCATGCCGAAGCCGTGGGTGTACTTGAAGTGCTCGTTGATCCAGTTCTTCTCCGGGATGCCGTTGGTGTTGATCTCCCGGAGGCCGACGACGGTGTCCTGCTCCTTGCCGTCCTTCGTGTAGCGGTCCACATCCAGGGTCGCCGGGAACTGGTAGTACCCGCGGACCTGCTGCTTCTGCTGGAAGGTCGGCGAGACGACGTTCGGGTCGAGCAGCCGCAGGCTCGCGGTGGTGTCGGCCGCGTTCCGCAGCTTCTCGTTGCTCGCCTTGCTGGTGCCCCGGTAGTCCTGCTCCTCGGCGTCGTCGATGTCGTACGCCTTGCGCGTCGCCTCGATGTTCTTCTTGATGTACGGCGTCTCCTTGGCCTGCTCGTTCGGCGAGACCTGGAACTTCTGCACCAGCGCCGGGTAGAGCCCGCCGATCAGGATGGCCGAGAGCACCATCAGCCCGAAGCCGATCACCGGCAGCTGCCAGGTGCGGCGCCAGATCGTGGCGAAGAAGAGCAGAGCGCAGATGATGGCGATGATGAACAGGATCGTCTTCGCCGGCAGGTAGGCGTTGGCGTCGACGTACTTGAGGCCCGTCCAGTTGTCGGTCGCCTTGAAGTCGCCCGACTTGACCGCCAGGCCGTACCTGTCCAGCCAGTAGGCCACCGCCTTCAGCGCGACGAAGACGCCCAGCAGCACCGAGAGGTGGCCGGTCGCCTGCGCCGTCGCCCGCGCGCCCGGGGTCGTCACCCGCAGCCCGCCGTAGAGGTAGTGCACCAGGGCGGCGGCCAGCAGCGAGAGGATCGCGGCAGCGAAGCCGAAGCCCAGCAGGAACCGGTAGAAGGGCAGGTCGAACGCGAAGAACGAGATGTCCTTGTGGAACTGCGGGTCCTTCGAACCGAACGGGACGCCGTTCACCCACATCAGCCAGGTGCGCCACTGGCCTGCCGCGGAGGCACCGGAGATCAGCCCGATCAGGGCCGTGGCCCCCAGCAGCACCCACTTCTTGTAGGGCGCCAGCGCCATGCGGTAGCGGTCGAGGCTCTGCTGCTCCATCGACATCGCGCTCAGCGGCGGGCGCAGCCGGTGGGCCAGCCAGATGTTGAACCCGACAGCCACGGCCATCAGCAGTCCGAAGACCGCGAACAGGCCGATCTTGGTCCACAGAGTCTTGGTGAAGACCGAGCTGTAGTCGACCGAGCGATACCACAGCCAGTCCGTCCAGAACCCGGAGAACATGACGAAGAGCATCGCCAGGACCACCAGCACGCCCGCTGTCATCAACAGCGTACGGGCGCGCCGGGAAGGCCGGCCCACTCTGATCCGTGGCCCGGAGGGGCCCCCTGAGCCCCGGTCCGGCATCTGGAAAGCCAAGGTGCGCACCTCAAAGATTCGCAGTTGATGAAGCGATGATGCTGGGCCCGCATCGTAGGCCCACCTAGGCAACTTAACGAAGCTTTACCCAGTTCCCGGTTCCGGGGTCCGAGTCACGTTTTCCGGCACCGGGACGGCACGATATGGGGATGGACAATCTCTCTCCCGAGGGCACGCCCCTCGCCTCCGGACCTCTGACCCGCGCGGTCCTGGAGATCGACGAATACGCCTCCGGCCTGGGCTGGGACCAGCCCGCACGGCTCTTCGCGCTGGTGAACACCGAGCGGCTGCGGGCCGAGGAGCCCGGCCTGGCCGGGCAGCTGGGGCTGGACCAGCAGCCGGACAGCACCCGGGGGACCTCCTTCACGCCGGTCGAGCAGGACGAGATCTCCGCGGAGGTGCCGCTGGACGAGTTCCTGGGGACGATCGCCTGGCCCCCGTCGGTCGACGGCTGCGCCGTCACCGTGGAGCGGCTGATGCTGCCGCCGTCGGCGGAGGCGACGGTGCCGCAGGACCTCGGCGAGGAGGAGCTGGCCCACTGGGTCGCCGAGCATCCCGAGCGCAGCGAGGTGCGGATGACGGTGGCGGTCCTGCGGGACGGGGAGCGCGAGTCGGCGCTACGGCTGCGGGAGAAGGACTCCGCCACGGAGGTGCTCACCGGTGGCGACCTGGTGCCCGGTCTCGCGGAGGCGCTGGCCGCGACCTTCGCGGAGTAGCCGGGGCCGGAGGGCGGCGCCGCACCGCGCCGCCGCCCGGCCCTGCGGGGCGGCCACAGGGGCCGCGCGGCGGAGGCTGAGGGGGCGGCGACGTCCCGGGGGCGCCTTCGCGCCCGGTGCGCCGCTCAGGGCGCCTTGCACCGGGTGAGCTCGTCGGTCCTGCCGCTGCGGATCTTCTTCAGCGCGCTGAGCGCGTCGTCGATGGTGGCGGTCTTCACCAGGGTGAGGCCCTCGGGCTTGTCCTTGGCGGCGGAGGCGCAGTTGCCCGCGGGGGTGAGGAAGTACTCGGCGCCCTTCTTGCGGGCGCCCACGGTCTTCATCTGGATGCCGCCGATCTCGCCCACCTTGCCGTCGTCGTCGATGGTGCCCGTCCCGGCGACGAACTTCCCGCCGGTCAGGTCGGCGGGGGTGAGCTTGTCGACGATGCCGAGCGCGAACATCAGTCCGGCGCTGGGGCCGCCGATGTCGGCGAGCTTGATGTCGATCTCGAACGGGAAGGTGTGCCCCACCGCGGGCTGGATGCCCACGACCGCACGGCCGTCGTCCGCGGCCTTCCGGGTGCCGACGGTGACCTTCTCGGCGTCCTCGGCCGGGGGCTTCTCGCCCCGCTTCTGGGCGGCCTTCACCCGGGCCGCCGGGATCACGGTGAAGGTGACCTTCTCGCCGGGCTTGTGCCGGGTGACCAGCTTGCCCACGCTCTGCGCCCCTCCGACCGGTGTGCCGTCCACCGCCGTGATGACGTCTCCCGCGTGCAGCCGCTTGTGCGCGGGGGCGCCCTTCTCCACGGAGCCGACCAGGATGTGGGTGCTGACCGGGAGATCCAGCTCCTTCAGGGCTGCGGCCTTGGCGCTCTCCTGGGAGGCGGTGAATTCCTCGGCGTTCTCCTCGTCGACCTCCTGGGCCGATTTGTCGTCCGGGTAGAGCGTGTGGTGCGGGACGACCAGGCTGTCATGGCGCAGCCAGCCGGACAGTGCCCCGAAGAGGGTCATCTTGTACTCGGAGCTGGTGACGCGGACGGTCGTCATATTGAGGTTGCCCGAGGTGTCGTACACCTCGGGACGCCCTTTGCGGCCCGGCTCGTCCTTGACGTTGAGCACCGGATCCCCGTCGTGCGAACCGAGGGTGTTCACCGTCGGGCCCGGTGACATCTCGGCATAGGGCACGTTCAGGAGCGCTCCGGCGCAGAACATCGTTATGAGCAGCAGCGCAGAGGTCAGCAGGGTCGCGGTGCGGCGAGGCATGGCACGACAGTACGGGAAGGGCCTGTCAACCTGCTTCCCGGGCCGGTCCGTCCGGGGTCGTGCGGGCCGCCGCGCCGGCGGAGGCGAGTTCGTGATCCGCCTTGCGCCGCCACCACCGGGGGTCGCGGCGGGCCTCGGGCTCGTCGGCCACCGCAGAGGCGTCGGGGGCGTCGTCGGCGCGGGACCGCTCCATGGCGACCCGGAAGCGCTCGTAGCCGGCCACCCCTGCGGCGTCGGGCGTCTTGACCCGGCGCCGCCCGACCCAGCTTCCCCACATGCTCGTGGCGACAGCGGCGACCAACGGGATCAGCAACCAGGCGAGAGCAGCCATCCGGAACCTCCCGACCCTCGTAGGTGCCTCCCGGGCACACGGCCCGGCGACCGGCAGACCGGCCGATGAGCAGATTAACCGTCGGTGTCTCAACGGTCAGGGCGAGGGGCCGGTTACGCAACCGGAACGAGCTGCACCCGCGTGCGCGGCGGACTGTGCCGAGCCCCCGGGATTCCGGGGTGATTCCCGGGCCGGGAACGGCTGCCTAGACGCCCACCCATTCCTCGGCTCCGTCGGCGAACGTCTGGTGCTTCCAGATCGGGACCTCGTGCTTGAGGTCGTCGATGAGCTTGCGGCAGGCGTCGAACGCCTCCGCACGGTGCGGACAGGAGACGGCCACGACCACGGCCAGGTCCCCCACCGCCAGCTCCCCGACACGGTGCACCGCGGCGAGGGCGCGCACCGGGTGGTCGGCGACGACCTTCCCGGCGACCCGGCGCAGCTCGGCCTCGGCCGTGGGGTGCGAGGAGTAGCCCAGACGGGCGACGTCGGCGCCGCCGTCATGATCGCGGACGGTACCGACGAAGAGCGCCGTGCCGCCCGCGGCGTCGTCGCCGACCGCGGCGAAGACCTCGTCCACGGACAGCGGGGCCTCGCGGATCTCCAGCAGCCGGATCGGGTCCGCGGCCCCCAGTTCACCGGGGTGGTCGGAGTTCACGCGCCGGTCCCCGGACCCGTGCTCGCCGTCGTACGTCTGTGCCATGCCGGTCATGCTGCCCTACCTGCCCCGGATCCGGAACACCCCGCCTGTCGCACCCGTCGTGTCGTACCCGCGCGACCGAGCTGGGCCCGCGGGGACCGCTCACAGCCCACGGGTGCCGCTACAGCCCGCGCCGCTTGCGCGCCCTGCGCACCAGTGCGGCGGTCCCCAGCAGCGCGACGGTCGCACCCGCGGCGCCGGCCGCGGTGGCCGCCTCCGTACGGCCCAGTCGCCGCCCCGCGACGGTGTGCCTGCCCGAGACGTCCTCCAGCAAAGCCTCGAGCACCTCCTCGTTCGTCCAGGCCGGACGCCAGCCCGCGTCGTGCAGCCGGCTGCCGCTGACCACCCAGGGATGCATGGTGTAGGCGAGGTCGGCGGCGGGCGAGGGGGTCAGTCCGAGCCGGTGCAGCCGGGAGGCGGCGCCCAGCGCGACGCTGGAGGGCAGCTCCATCCGACGCATCCCGGTGAGCTGCTCGACCTCCTCCTGCTCCAGCCAGCCGTCGCAGCCCACCACCATCTCGCCCTCGACCTTCTCCAGAGCGGCGTACTCGAGCGCGCCGACCAGGTCCTCCACGTGGCAGAACTGCCAGCAGGGGCGTGATCCGGCGACCACCAGGAGCCGCGGCGACTCGAAGTGGCGGGTGAGCGTGGTGTCCGTTCCGGCGCCGACCAGCACGGTGGGGCGCAGAACGGTCACGTCGAGGCCCGGGTGGGCCCGCGGGGCGCGCTGGGCCAGGCGTTCGAGCTCCAGCAGGTCGCCCACTCCCGTGGCGTCCGCGGTGGCCCGCAGCTCGGCGTCCTCCGAGAGCGGCACGTCGTTGTCCTGGAGCGCTCCGTAGACCATCGCCGAGGTGCACAGCACCACCCGGCGGACGCCCGCGGCCGCCGCGGCGGTCAGCACGGTCTGGGTGCCGCGCACGTTGTAGGCGGTGCGGGCCACCGGGTCGGTCTCCAGATCCAGGTCGAGCGCCAGGTGGACGACCACGTCCACCGGGTCGCCGTCGCCGCGCAGCCGGTCGGCGATGGCCGGGTCCCGCACGTCCAGGGTGTGCCACTGGGCCTCGGTCACCTCGCCTCTGCGCTCGTCCAGTGCGATGACCTGCTTGATCTCCTCGGACGCCGCCAGCCGCTCGGTGAGCAGCGCGCCGACCCCCGCGGCTGCGCCGGTGACGGCGACGGTCGGGGTTCGCGCTGCGCGAACGTGGGACTCGGAGGAACTCACCGGGCGTCTCCAGTGGTTGTTTCTGGTACGGGGTGCGCAGGCCCCATCCTGCCTGACTCGTGTCTAGGCTGGAGGCAGAGCCCGCACATCGCACCAGGACATAACGGCGCAGACCCGACCGCACCGAGGACATGCAGACCGTCCACGAACCACCAGACCGTCCTACGAGACAGAGCCGAGGAAACCCGTGAGTGACACCCCATTCGGATTCGGCGTACCTCCTGAGGAGCCCGAGGACGGGAACGACGGCGAGAAGAAGAAGCCGGGCGGCGACCAGCCGAACCCGTTCGGTTTCGGCGGCGCCACGGGCTCCGGCGGTGCCGACAACCCCCTGGCGGCGATGTTCGGCTCGCTGGGCGGCGGGCAGGGCCAGCTCGACCCGAGCGACCTGGGTGCCGCCTTCCAGAAGCTCGGCCAGATGCTCTCCTACGAGGGCGGCCCGGTGAACTGGGACATGGCCAAGGACATCGCGCGGCAGACGGTCGCGTCGGGGGCCCAGGACGGCTCCAAGGACGCCTCCGTCAGCCCGCACGACCGCGCGGCCGTCGAGGAGGCCGTACGGCTGGCCGACCTGTGGCTGGACGGGGTGACCTCCCTGCCCTCCGGCTCCGGCGCCGCGGTGGCCTGGAGCCGCGCGGAGTGGGTCGAGGCCACGCTGCCGGTCTGGAAGGACCTGGTCGACCCGGTCGCCGAGCGCGTCGGTTCCGCCATGGGCGACGTGCTGCCCGAGGAGATGCAGGCGATGGCCGGCCCGCTGCTCGGCATGATGCGCTCCATGGGGGGCGCCATGTTCGGCACCCAGATCGGGCAGGCGCTCGGCGTGCTGGCGGGCGAGGTCGTCGGCTCCACGGACATCGGACTTCCGCTCGGGCCGGCCAACAAGGCGGCACTGCTGCCGGTCAACATCGAGGCGCTCGGGGGCGGGCTGGGCATCCCGCTGGAGGAGGTCCGCCTCTACCTGGCCCTCCGGGAGGCCGCGCACCAGCGGCTGTTCGCGCACGTCCCCTGGCTGCGCTCGCACCTCTTCGGCGCCGTCGAGGGCTACGCCCGGGGCATCAAGGTGGACACCGCCAAGCTGGAGGACGTGGTCGGGCAGATCGACCCGCAGCGCCCCGAGGAACTGCAGGAAGCGCTCCAGCAGGGCATGTTCCAGCCGGAGGACTCCCCGCAGCAGAAGGCGGCGCTCGCCCGGCTGGAGACGGCGCTGGCGCTGGTCGAGGGCTGGGTGGACGCGGTGGTGCACGCCGCGGCCGAACCGCACCTGCCGTCCGCCTCCGCGCTGCGCGAGACGCTGCGCAGGCGGCGCGCCTCCGGCGGCCCGGCGGAGCAGACCTTCTCCACGCTGATCGGCCTGGAGCTGCGCCCCCGTCGGCTGCGCGACGCGTCCCGGCTGTGGGCCTCGCTGGCCGACGCACGGGGCGCCGAGGGCCGGGACGCCGTGTGGGAGCACCCGGACATGCTGCCGACGGCCGCTGACCTGGACGACCCGGACGCCTTCGTCCACCACGAGCAGCCGGACTTCTCCGAGCTGGACAAGATGCTGGGCGACGCGGCCGCAGCGGACAGCGGCACCGGCAGCACCCCTCGGGACGAAACCGGGAACGAGACCTCCGGCCGCGACCGATCGCAGGAGAAGCGCTCCGGGGAGCAGCCCGGCGACACGGACGGCACCGACGGCGGCGAGGGCGAAGGCACGCGGTGAGCGCGTCACCGAACGGCCTCCACGCGGATGCCGAGCGTGTCCTCACCCGGTGGCGCGGCCAGGACGGCGACCTCGCCCAGGAGGAGCTGCGCCAGGAGTACCTGCGCCACCTCGCCGACCGGCCGGACGGCATGTGGAAGGCATGCTCCGCGGGGCACATCACCGCCAGCGCGATGGTCGTCGACCCGCGGAATGACCGGGTGCTGCTGACGCTCCACCGCAAGCTGGGCAGATGGTTGCAGATGGGGGGCCACTGCGAGCCGGAGGACACCACCCTGGCAGGAGCGGCGCTGCGGGAGGCCACGGAGGAGTCGGGCATCCCGGGGCTCTCCCTGCTGCCCGGCGGCCCGCTCAGGCTCGACAAGCACCGCACGCCCTGCGCCTGGCATCTGGATGTGCAGTACGCGGCTCTCGCCCCCGAGGGCGCCGTCGCGGCGATCAGCGAGGAGTCCCTGGATCTGCGCTGGTTCGGCTTCGAGGAGGTGGCCGGGGTCGAGGATGCGTCCGTGGTGCGGCTCGCCCGGCTCTCGGCCGCGGCGGTCGCGGTCAGCCCCGGCCGGACCCCTCTCCCATGACGGAGCCGGAACCCTCCTCCGGGACGGGGCCGGGGCCTTCTCCCGCTACGGGCTGGTGCGGCAGCCGCTCGGCTGCCGCCACCCCCTCCAGGTAGCCGCGCGCCCGCTCGGTGCGCGGATACGCCTCCAGCAGTCGCCAGAACCGCGGACCGTGGCCGGGCACGAGCAGATGCGCCAACTCGTGCAGCAGCACGTAGTCGATGACGTACTCGGGCATGCCCTGCAGCCGGTGGGAGAGGCGGATACTGCCCTCCGCCGGTGTGCAGGAGCCCCAGCGGGTGTTCTGGTTGGTCACCCAGCGCACCGAGGCGGGCCGGGCATGCCCGCCGAGATACTGCTCGGAGAGGGTCGCCGCGCGCCGGGCGAGGTCGCTGTCGTCGAGCATGCGCCTGCTCTCCTGGGCGGCGAGCTTGTCGAGCATCACGCCGACCCAGCGCGCCTCCTCGTCCGCCGTCATGCGGGCCGGCAGCAGCACGACGGTGCGGTCGCCTTCGCGGTAGGCGGAGACGGTGCGGCGTCGGCGGGTGCTGCGGCGCACCTCGACCGCGCGTCGGCTGGTGCTGTTCAGCGGGTCGGCGGGCACGCCCCGACGTTACCCGCTGCGGTCGGCGGAAGTCCCGCCTCCAGGCTTGTTCGAGGAGGAAAGGCGACAAGAGACGGGGCACGGTGTAGATGAACGGCTCACGCTCGTATGACTGATGCCCTCGCCTGTGGACAACGCGCTCCGCGAAATCCGCCGGCGACGGCATGCTGTCCCCAGTGATCGACAGCCGAGCCGGGTCGAGTCCCGGCACGTCAGGGGGGAACGTGCACCCGATGATCAAGCCCGCGCTACGGCGGGGCTGGCGAGACAGGCAGACCGTGCAGTGCGGTGTGGCACCCGCGCACGCGGTGCTGCTGGGACCGTTGAGCGACGCGGCGGCGGCCTTCATCGAGATGATGGACGGAACCCGCAGCATGGAGCGGCTCCAGCAGGAAGCGGACCGGCTCGGGCTGGCGCCCCGGACCCCGGCGAAAATCACCGAGCGGCTCAGCGCCGCCGGGGTCTTGGACGATGCGACGGCCGACCGCGAAGCCGCGGCACACGTCACCGACCGGTTGCGGCCGGATCTGGCGTCACTGTCCGTGGTGCATCGCGAACCGGGCGGCGGGGTGCGCAGACTCGCCGCCCGGCGGGCCGCGCGCGTCCAGGTACGAGGGCTGGGCCGGGTGGGCGCCGCGGTGGCCGCGGCCCTGTCGGCCGCGGGGGTGGGCCAGGTGGATGTGGCGGACGGGGGCGTGGTGGAGGAGTGGGACACCGGACCGTGCGGGGTGCCTCCGGAGCAGGTGGGCACGCGCCGCGACGTGGCGGCACGCGGCGTGGTCCGCCGCTCCCGCTCCTGGCGGAGCGGCGCCCGCTCCGAGGTCGGCCTGGTCGTGGTGACACCGCGGGACGGCCTGGACGCCTACGCCCCCGACCCGGAAGCCACCGAGCGCTTCATGGAAGCGGGAACACCCCATTTGTTCGGCGGCGTGGTCGAGGCCACCGGGGTGGTGGGCCCTCTGGTGCTGCCCGGATCCGCGCCGTGCGCGGAGTGCCTGGCACGCACCCGGGCGGAACGGGAGCCCAGCTGGCCGATGCTGGTGGGCCAGTGGCGGACGGCGAGCAGACGGCGTACGGGGGTGCCCGCCTGCGACACGGCACTGGCCACCATGGTGGCGGGCGCGATCGCCTCCTACGCGCTGAGCTATCTGGACGGGGACGGAGCCTGCGCGGTGGGTTACCGGTTGCGGTTCGCGCTGCCCCACCTGCTGCCGGACACCGAGCAGTTCGCGGCGCATCCGGAGTGTCCGTGCGGTGCCGCTTCGGTGACCGCACCCCCCGCACAGCCGCGAACAGACGAAGGCAGGCGACAATGACCGGGTGGCCGACGTCCTCGGTGCTGTCTCGGGTGAGCTGTCAGGGAGTTGGAGGGACGCATGTCTGATCTTCCGCGCAAGGCGGTGACGCGGACGGCCAAACTGGCCGCCCTGCCGCTGGGCTTCGCGGGCCGCTCCGCATGGGGGCTCGGCAAGCGCCTCGGGGGCCTCTCCGCCGATCTCGTCGGCCAGGAGCTGCAGCAGCGGACGGCCGAGCAGCTCTTCAAGGTGCTCGGCGAGCTGAAGGGGGGTGCCATGAAGTTCGGGCAGGCCCTCTCGGTCTTCGAGTCCGCTCTCCCCGACGAGCTGGCGGGCCCCTACCGCGCCACCCTGACCCGACTCCAGGAAGCCGCTCCGCCGATGCCCGCCGGCACCGTGCACAAAGTGCTGGAGGAGGAGCTGGGCCAGGAGTGGCGCGAGTACTTCGCCGAGTTCGACGACAAGCCCGCCGCGGCGGCCTCCATAGGCCAGGTACACCGCGCCGTCTGGCACGACGGGCGGGAAGTCGCGGTCAAGGTGCAGTACCCGGGCGCCGGCGAAGCCCTCGTCTCCGACCTCACCCAACTGAGCCGGTTCGCCCGGCTGCTGGGCCCGCTGATACCGGGCATGGACATCAAACCGCTCATCGCGGAGCTGCACGAGCGGATCGCCGAGGAGCTCGATTACAGCCTGGAGGCGGAGGCCCAGCGCAGCTACGCGGAGGAGTACGAGGCGGACGAGGACGTCGTCGTCCCGCACGTGATCCACCAGGCCGACCGGGTCCTGGTGTCCCAGTGGCTGGAGGGCGTACCGCTCTCGCAGGTGATCGCCGACGGCAGCCAGGAAGAACGGGACCGCGCCGGGCGGCTGCTGAGCCGGTTCCTCTTCTCCGGCCCCGTACGCACCGGACTGCTGCACGCGGACCCGCATCCGGGAAACTTCCGGCTGGTCCCCGGCGGCACCGGAACCTCCGCGGACTGGCGCCTGGGAGTGCTGGACTTCGGCACCGTCGACCGACTGCCGGAAGGACTGCCTCCCACGATCGGCGAGGTGCTGCGGATGATGCTCGACGGCGACGCGGAGACGGCCTACGCCCTGCTCCGCGAAGAAGGGTTCGTCAAGCGGGAGATAGAGCTGGAACCGGAAGCGGTACGGGAGTACCTGCTGCCGATCGTCGAGCCCGCCTGCGTGGAGGAGTTCGCCTTCAGCAGAGACTGGATGCGCACACAGGCAGCCCGGATCGCCGACCCCCGCTCCGCGGCGCACCAGCTGGGGCGGCAGCTCAACCTGCCGCCGTCCTATCTGCTGATCCACCGGGTGACGCTCAGCACCATCGGCGTCCTGTGCCAGCTCGGCGCGACGGTGCCGATGCGGCACGACATGGAGACCTGGGTGCCGGGGTTCGCCGCCGCGGAGGCCCCGGAGCCCGGGCGGTCCGAGGGGCCGCCGGGCGAGGAGACGGCAGCGGCCGGAGAGGAGCCGGAGATCGCCCTGTGAACAGGGTCCGCACCCCGGCCGCAGAACGGCACCCGGTCCGGCAGCAGCGGTGAACACCGGAGAGCCGGGGCCGACGGGCCCCGGCTCTCCGGTGTTCAGGTCACACGGGCCGGATGTTCACAGACCGCATCACTGCATCACTGCATCACGGCCATGGCGAGGGCACGCCGCGCGCGGAGCGTCGCACGCTCCGCGCGCCGCTGAAGGCGCTGCGCGGTCCTCAGCCGCAGCGCCCTGCGTTCCGATTCGGCCTCGTGCATTCGTTGCTGTATCTGTGCTCTGGCCAGGCTTTCTGGCATGAGTTGCATGTCTCGGGTCCTGTTCTGGCGGACGACTGTCGCGTCGGAGCGGGTACGTGCGGTGGTCTCGTGGACGGGTGTCATCGTCGGGTCCTGCTTCGTGAGGTGGCGCGTACGGGGATCCCGCGCCGACGGGCTGTCGATCGTTCCGGCAACCGCCTTGCGGCGGGCGGGCGATCCATGGGGGCGACGGGGGTTCATGCCGTCACCGGGTTCTTGCGGGGACGGCCCCGCGGGCGCTTCCGCGGCACCACGACGCCCTGTACGAACAGCTCGCCGCCCCAGACGCCCCAGGGCTCGCGGCGGTCCTTGGCACCGGCGAGGCATGCCTCGCGCAGCGGGCAGGTCTGGCAGAGGGACTTCGCGTACTCGACGTCCGCGGGGGACTCGGCGAAGAAGACCTCGGGGTCGTAGGAGCGGCAGGGAACATCGACGCCGAGCCGCTCGATGGCGTCGTCGAGCTCGGTGAGGGTGATCTGCGGGGCGGTCAAGGAGTCCTCCGTGGTGAGATCAGGCGGCAGAGAAGGCGCGGGGCGCAACATGTCGGGGTGCGTCTCGGTGTGCACTGCGGTTCTTCCTGTCTGTCGGATGTCTGTTGTCGTGTCGGGCCGGCTGGTGGCCGGTCGGGGCAAACAGAAGGGCCGCGGATCCCGGTGTGGGTTCCGCGGCCCTGGAAGGTGCCGACCTGATCTCGCCGATCAGGCTGGATCTCTCCAGGGTCGGAGGCCACGGAAGGCCCACATGGTGTAGCGCTGCGTCTTCTGGCGTCCTTCGCCGGCACCGTCGGCCGCGGAGCCACCGGCAAAGGCGGCTGCCTGTGCCTGTGCTGCTACCTCGAGTGCCTTGCTCGGTCGCTCGTTGCCGCCAGGGTTGACACCGGACAGACCGGTGCCGTGGAGGTTGGAGCCGAGCAGGCAGGTGCGAATGACCGAGTGATCGGTCATTTTGATCTCCGAAATGATCGTGGCCACTGGTCTCGCCTCCTCTCGGCGCCTCGGAGGACCCGCCCGTGGGGCTGGTCCGTGGATGTTCAGGACGTAGTACAGCATGGAAGAGGAAGAGCGAAAAGGCCCGCCCTCTCCATGCCCGGAAGGCTATGAGGCTCCGTACGGCCCGCGCAAACTATTTTTCACGGCTTTCTGTCACAGCTTCTGTGACATGGGCCCCGCACCGCCTCGCCGCCGGTCATCACCCCTGCCGAGGCTCCTCGTCCGTGTCCGTGTCAGCGCCCGTGTCAGCGCCCGCGGGCAACTCCTCCCCCGCGCACAGCGCGAGCACGTCGGCACCGAACTGCTGGAGCTTACGATGCCGGACCCCGGAGATACGGGAGAGCTCCGCCGCATCGCCGGGAACGGCCTCGGCGATGGCGAGGAGCGTCTTGTCGGTGAAGACGCAGTAGTCCGGCTGCCGCAGCAGCGCTGCCTGCCGGGCCCGCCACCGGTGCAGCCGCTCGTGCAGCACCTCGTCCAGCTGCGAGGGGCAGTCCTCGCAACGCATCAGCTTCACCTCACCGGGCTGGGTAAGCGACCGGCCGCACACCCGGCACCGGGCCGGCGCACGACGCACCCGCCCCCGGCCCCCGGACGGAGCGGGAACGCGCCCACCGCCGGTGACGCTGCCGCCCGCCCCCGCACCGGTCCGGGCAGCGCTCGCCCCGGAGCCGGCACGCAGCCCCGCGAGGAACCGACTGGGCTGCCTGCCGGCCCGGCCTCCCGGTGAGCGGGCGAGCGCCCAGGAGAGGGTCAGGAACCGGCGGGCGCGGGTGATCCCGACATAGAGCAGTCTGCGCTCCTCCTCCGTCTGCTCCTCGGTCCTGGCGTGGGTGATCGGCAACATCCCGTCGGTGAGGCCCACCACGAAGACGGCATCCCACTCCAGCCCCTTGGCCGCGTGCAGCGAGGCCAGCGTGACGCCCTCGACGGTGGGCGCGTGCTGGACCCGGGCCCGCTCGTCCAGCTCCGCGACCAGATCGCCGAGCTCGGCACCGGGCCGGGCCCCGGCGAAATCCTCGGCCAGCCGCACCAGAGCCGCCAGCGACTCCCACCGGTCCCGGACCGCTCCCGAACCGGACGGCGCGTGCGGGCTCCAGCCCTTGGTGCCGAGCACGGCACGCACCTGCGAGGGCAGATCGACCGCCTCGTCCAGCAGCGCGTCGTTGCCGCCGGCCCGGGCCGCCCCCCGCAACGCCACGAACGCCTCCCGCACCTCGGGGCGTTCGAAGAACCGCTCGGCACCCCGCAGCCGGCAGGGGACCCCGAGATCCGCCAGCGCCTGCTCATAGACCGCGGACTGGGCGTTGATCCGGTAGAGCACGGCGATCTGACTGGCGGGGACTCCCGAGCCGATGAGATCCCGGACCCGCCGGGCCACCCCCTCGGCCTCGCCGGGTTCGTCGGCGTACTCGGCACAGACCGGCTCGGGGCCCGGTTCGCGCTGGGAGACCAGCTCCAGCCGGTGTTCGGCGGCCCGGCCCCGGGCCTGCGCGAGCAGCCCGTTGGCGAAGTGCACCACCTGCGGGGTCGAGCGGTAGTCACGGACCAGCTTGACGACCGTCGCCTCGGGATGACGGGAGCGGAAGTCGAGGAGGTGATCGGGGGTGGCGCCGGTGAAGGAGTAGATCGTCTGGCTGGCGTCGCCGACCACGCACAGACCACCCCGCTCCCCCACCCACAGCTCCAGCAGCCGCTGCTGCAGCGGGCTCACATCCTGGTACTCGTCCACCGTGAAGTGCTGGTACTGACCGCGGACCGTCTCGGCGATGTCCGGACGGTCCTGCAGGATGCCGACGGTGAGCAGCAGCACATCCTCGAAGTCGATCAGCGACCGCTCGCGCTTGAGCTGTTCGTAGAGGGCATAGACCTGGCCGGTCTCGGCACTGTCGCGGGGGGCCGCGCGGCCCGCTGCCGCGGCGGCGGCCGGATAGTCCTCGGGCACCGTCCGGGTCACCTTGGCCCACTCGATCTCGCCGGTGACGTCCCGCAGCTCGGTACAGTCGAGCCGGATCCGGCACCGGGCCGCGGCCTCCCCGACGAGCTGCGCCTTGCGCTCGACCAGCTGCGGCAGCTCGCCGCCGACGGCGCGCGGCCAGAAGTACTGGAGCTGGCGCAGCGCGGCCGAGTGGAACGTGCGCGCCTGGACGCCCTGGACGCCGAGCTCGCGCAGCCTGCCGCGCATCTCCCCGGCGGCTCGCTGAGTGAAGGTGACGGCGAGCACCTCGCCCGGAGTCAGGATGCCGGCGCGGACGCCGTAGGCGATGCGGTGGGTGATCGCTCTCGTCTTGCCGGTGCCCGCACCGGCAAGTACGCACACCGGCCCGTGCAGCGCCGTCGCCACCGCACGCTGCTCCGGGTCGAGCCCCTCGAGCACCGCGTCGGGAGAGTCGGGAACCCGGGGGAAGAGAGTGGAGTCCGTTGCTGCTGTCACCCCGCCATGCTGCCAGCCCGGCCGGGAGGGGTGGCACGGCTGTCCACAGCCGTGCCCCTGCGGTCCTACGAATCGCCGCCCTCCGGCGCGGGGCCCTGGGAGGATGGCCCGGGGGAATGTCCCCGGGGCGTCGCGCGTTCAGATATCGCACCCGGACGAGACGAAGGAGCACTGGAGAAGATGACGGGCACTGTGACGATGTACAGCACCACCTGGTGCGGCTACTGCCGTCGGCTGAAGGGCCAGATGGAACGCGCGGGCATCGCGTACACGGAGATCAACATCGAGCAGGACCCCGAGTCGGCGACCTTCGTCGAGAAGGCGAACGGCGGCAACCAGACGGTACCGACGGTTCAGGTACTTCCCTCCACCGGTGGTGCTGAGGTCGTCATGACGAACCCGAGCCTCGCCCAGGTGAAGCAGGCGCTCGGCGTCTGACCAGGGAGTAGGCATAAGAGACCCCGCCCGAGGATCACGGGCGGGGGTCTCGTCGTCGTACGGCTGCTCAGCAATACGGCTGCTGGTCGGTCAGTGACGCCGCTACTCGCATGAAGACACCGAAGAGCTGGTGGAGCCGGGGGACCTGGTGGAGCCGGGGGACTTCGAAGCGATTCCTGGGGTCAGCCTGCGAGACTCGCGCACCATCGAGGTGACGGGGCCAGGAGGGAAGTCTCAAGACCGTCCACAGTGCTGTTCCCCGACGGTTCGACGCCGACCAATCCCTCGCCGGCCCAGGTCAAGGAGCGGGTCGGCGACTGACCGGGGCGGGCGGCGGGGCCGGTTCGGCCTACCGGGCCGCCCGCCGCCGCCTCAGTCGTGGTGCCGGGGCTGCGGCAGCGGCTGCCCGTACCAGAGCTCGACCAGGCGGGCCGCGATCGAGATGCCCGAGGGGGTGAGCACCTCGCCGGAGTCGATGGCCGCCCGCAGGTCCTCGCGGGAGAACCAGCGGGCCTCCTCGATCTCGTCCTCGTCCACCTGGATCCGGGACGAGGTGGCGCGCGCCATGAAGCCCAGCATCAGGCTGGAGGGGAACGGCCAGGGCTGGCTCGCCACATAGCTGACGGTCCCGACGGCCACCCCGGCTTCCTCGGCGACCTCGCGGCGCACCGCGGCTTCCAGGGACTCGCCCGGCTCCACGAAGCCCGCCAGCGTCGAGAACCTGCCTTCCGGCCAGTGCACCTGGCGGCCGAGGAGGGCGCGGTCCTGGTCGTCGGTGACCAGCATGATCACCGCGGGGTCGGTGCGCGGATAGTGTTCGGCCCCGCAGGCCGGGCAGCGGCGGATGTGCCCTGCTGCCGCGATGACGGTGCGCTCGCCGCAGCGGGAGCAGAAGCGGTGCGTGCGCTGCCAGTTCTCCAGCCCGACGGCGTGCACCAGCAGTTCGCTGTCGCGGTCCGAGAGCAGCACGCCCGCCTCGCGCAGTCCGGCCGGGCGGGCGATGTCGTCCATCCGGCCCGGGAGCGAGTCCTTCTGGAGCGCGAAGTACCGCACTCCGTCCTCGTCGGTGCCCAGGAAGTAGCGGTGGGCCTCGGTGAAGGGCGCGTCGAAGGACGGCATCGTGACGAGTTTCGTCGTGCCGTCCTCCTGGTCCTCGATCAGGGCCTGTCCGCCGGAGACCACGAAGACCCGGGTGCTGGGGTGGCTCCAGGCCGCCGCCAGCCACGCCTCGTCCAGCCGGTGGTGGGAGGCCCGGTCGATGCCTCCGGTACTGGTGAGGCTGATGGTCGGGTCGCCGGCGGGTCCGGGCCGGGCGGCCGGGCCGCCGGGCCCGGCGGTCCGGTCGGCGCTGGGGTCTGTCGAGGTCGGGATGGTCACTTCTGCTTCCTACTCCCCCTGGGTCGGGGCTCCCCGCCCGGCAGCCGGGTCGGGGGGCGGTTGGCGAGCGTTCGTGAGTCGGTCGGAGGGGCGCGGCGGGCGGCGCCCGGATCGGGTCGTCCGGGCCGGGTCAGCCCTCGCTCCAGTGTGCCGCGAGGTCCTCCCAGAGGTATGCGGCGGTCTCCGCGCCCTTGAACAGCAGATCGAGTTCGATCTTCTCGTTCGGCGCGTGCCAGCCGTCCGAGGGGACCGAGATGCCGAGGAAGAGCACCGGGACGTCGAGCGCGTCCCGCAGGTCGGCCGCGGGGCCGGAGCCGCCTTCGCGGGTGAACCGGACGGGGGTGCCGAAGGCGCGTCCCATGGCCCGGGTGAGGGAGCGGAGTGCGGGGTGGTCGAGGGGGGTGAGGCAGGGGCGGGTGGCGCCCCAGAAGGTGATCTCGTGCCGGATCCCGGCGGGCAGCCGGTCGGCGACCCAGTCCCGGAGTGCCTGCTGGATCTTCTCCTCGTCCTGGCCGGCGACGGTGCGGAAGGACAGCTTCAGCTCGGCCGTGGCGGGCACGATCGTCTTGCCGCCGGGGCCCTGGTAGCCGCCGCCGATCCCGTTCACCTCGGCTGTGGGGCGGGCCCACACCCGCTCCAGCGTGGTGTAGCCGCGTTCGCCGAGAGTGGCGCGGGAGTGCGCCGTGCGCAGCCAGGCGTCCTCGTCGAAGGGCAACTCGGCGAAGAGGGTGCGCTCCTCCTCGGTCAGCTCCACCACTCCGTCGTAGAAGCCGGGAAGGGTGACCCGGCGGTCCTCGTCGTGCAGGGCTGCGGCGAGCCGGGCGGCCTCGGTGGCCGGGTTGGGTACGGCTCCGCCGAAGGAGCCGGAGTGCACGTCCTGGGCCGGTCCGTACAGCTCGATCCGGCAGTCGGTGAGCCCGCGCATCCCGGTGCAGACGGTGGGGGTGTCCTCGTCCCACATGCCGGTGTCCGAGACGACCACCGCGTCGCAGCCCAGCCGGGCCGCGTGCGTGCGCAGCAGTGCGGGGAAGTGCGGGGAGCCGGACTCCTCCTCGCCCTCGATGAGCAGTTTGACGCCGACGGCCGGGGTGCTCCGTCCGGTGGCGGCCAGGTGCGCGCGCAGGCCCAGCGCATGGAAGAGGACCTGTCCTTTGTCGTCGGCGGCGCCGCGCGCGTACAGCCTGTTGTCCCGCTCCTCGGGCTCGAACGGTTCGCTGTGCCAGCCGTCGGAGCGCGCTGCGGGCTGGACGTCGTGGTGGCCGTAGACCAGAACGGTGGGTGCCGCCGGGTCGTCGGAGGGCCACTCGGCGAAGACGGCGGGCGCGCCCTCGGTCTCCCAGACCTCCGCGACGGGGAAGCCGGTGGCGCGCAGCGTCGCGGCGAGCCAGTCGGCGCTGCGCCGCACCTGGGGTGCGCGCTCCGGGTCGGCGGAGACGGACGGGATGCGCAGCCAGTCGCGCAGGTCGCCGAGGAAGGCGGGTCGCTGGTCCTGGATGAAGGTCCGGACAGCGCTGTCCGGGGGAGCGGGGGTGGTGCTCATGCCCTCGAGCCTATCGGGCCGGGAGTGGTCAGCCGTCGGCCGGAGGCTCGTGCCCGGGGTGCCGCGGGGGCTGCCGGGGGTCGTGCGCGCGCTGCTCGGGGGCGCCGTCCAGCAGCAGCCGTTCCAGTCCGGCCCGGTCCGGCAGTTCTGCGGGCCGCACCAGTTCGCCGCTGCGCACGTAGAGGAATGCCGCGCCGACGGAGGAGAGCGGTACACCCTCCTGCTCGGCCCAGGCGAGGCGGTAGACGGCGAGCTGGAGCGGGTCGGCCTCGCGGCCGCGGCCGGTCTTCCAGTCGATGATGTCGAAGGTCACGCTCCCGTCCGGTGCGCGGTTCCGGTAGACGGCGTCGATCCGGCCCCGGACGATCCGTCCGGCCAGTGCGAGCTGGAAGGGTGCCTCGACACGGTGGGGCGTCCGGCGTGCCCAGGGGGTGCGTTCGAACGCCTCTTTGAGGGCGGCCAGGTCCCGCTCGTCGGTGATCTGCGGGGGCTCGCCCGCGTAGCGGCCCTCGCCGTCCGCGCCCGGCAGGTCTTCGGGGCCGAGCAGCGGCAGCGGGAGTTCTTCGAAGCGGGATTCCACCCAGGCGTGGAAGCGGGTGCCCCGGCGGGCGGCCGCGCGCTGCGGAGGGCGCGGCATGGGGCGGGCCAGATCCCGCGCGAAGCCCTCGGGGTCGGCGGCCAGGCGCAGCAGTTGGGAGGCGCTCAGCGTGCGCGGCAGCGGGACGTCGCGTACCGCGGCGCGGGAGCGGCGCAGCTCTCCGGTGAGTGCCTCCAGGTCCCGGTCCCAGGCCGCGGCCAGCCGGGCCTCTTCGGGGTCGAGGTCGTCGGGCTCGCGGGCCGCGTCCGGTTCGGCTGCGTCGTCGGCGTCGGCGTCGGCATCGAGGTGGGCCAGCACTCGGTTCGCCGCCGCGCGTCGCAGTGCCAGCGCTTCGGTGTCCAGCGGCAGCGGCCACGCGCGTTCCTCGGCGGGCTCCTCCAGGGCTGGGTTGGCCGCGTCCTGCTCCGGCGGCTCGGCCCAGTGCTCGACCTCGCCGTGTGCCGGGTCGGCCTCGCAGTGGGCGCGCAGGGCCTCCAGGAAGGCGGAGGGACCGCGCGGGCGCTTCTGCACGTGCCCCCACCAGTGTCCGGAGCCCAGCAGCAGGCTGCGCGGGCGGGTGAAGGTGACGTAGCCGAGCCGCAGCTCCTCCGTCGACTGGTGGGCCCGCAGCGCGTTCTCGTGGGCTTTGAGGCCCTTGGCCGTCCATTCGGGCCGGGGCGGGAGGGTCTCCGCGTCCCCGCGCAGCGCGTACGGCAGTACCTTGGGCTGGGTGAGCCAGGTCTCGCGGGCCTGTTCGGAGGGGAACTGCTTGGCGACCAGGCCGGGTACCGCGACCACGTCCCACTCCAGCCCCTTGGCCTTGTGCGCGGTCAGCACCTTGACGGTGTTGTCCCCGCCGGGAAGCGAGCTGTCCAGTCCCTTCTCGTACTGCACTGCCGTCCGCAGGAACGCCAGGAAGGCCAGCAGGGTGGCTTCGCCGTCCAGGGAGGCGAACCCCGCGGCCATGTCGAGGAATCTGCCGAGCGTCTCGCGCCGCCGCGCCGCCACCGCGTGCGGGGAGGCGGCCAGCTCGACCTCCAGACCGGTGACGGTCAGTACCCGGTGCAGTACGTCCATGAGCGGATCGGCCAGCGAGCGGCGCAGGTCGCGCAGTTCGGCGGCCAGCCGTGCGAAGCGCACCCGCGCCTCGGCGGAGAACGGCAGGTCGTCGTCGTAGCCGTCGGACTCCAGGAAGGTGTCCAGGGCGTCCGCCAGAGAGCGCAGCTCGGCCGGGTCCGCGCCCTCGACAGCCGCTGCCAGCCGCTCATCCGGATCGTCGTCCGGGTGTCCGCGCTGGTGTGCGACGAGCAGCGCCGCGCGGCGTCCCAGCAGCGCCAGGTCGCGGGGGCCGATCCGCCAGCGCGGTCCGGTCAGCAGCCGCACCAGTGCGGCGTTCGCGGTCGGGTCCTGCAGTACTTCGCAGACGGCGACCAGGTCGGCGATCTCCGGCAGGTGCAGCAGTCCGGACAGGCCGACGACCTCGACGGGCAGGTCGCGCTCGACCAGTGCGCTCTGGATCTCGGCGAAGTCGCCGGCGCTGCGGCACAGTACGGCGATCTCGCCGGGCGGGGTTCCGGTGCGCACCAGGTGTGCCAGCGAGTCGGCCAGCCAGGCGATCTCCTCCGCGTGTGTGCTCAGCAGCGCCGCGCGGACCCGGCCCTCCCGCTCCGCGCCGGGTGCGGGGCGCAGCGCCTCGACGCCCTCGTGGCGCTCGCGCAGCGGTGCGGCCATCGTGTTGGCGAGGTGCAGCAGTCTGCCGCCGCTGCGCCGGTTCTCGCTCAGCGACTGGCGGCGGGCCGGGGTGCCGTCGGTGTGGGGGAAGTGGCGGGGGAAGTCGTCCAGGTTGGCGACGGAGGCGCCGCGCCAGCCG
Source organism: Streptomyces sp. WMMB303 (assembly GCF_029351045.1). Classification (NCBI taxonomy): domain Bacteria; kingdom Bacillati; phylum Actinomycetota; class Actinomycetes; order Kitasatosporales; family Streptomycetaceae; genus Streptomyces; species Streptomyces sp. WMMB303. Next base: position 5,724,917 of record NZ_JARKIN010000001.1, read on the forward strand.
TAGATCGCCTGGCAGGGGTCCCCGACGGCGGTGACCGGGTGGCCGGTGCCCTGTCCGAAGAGCCCGGCCAGCAGGACGCGCTGGGCGACGGAGGTGTCCTGGTACTCGTCCAGCAGGACGACGGAGAACTGTTCCCGCAGGGCGCGGCCCACCTCCGGCATCCGGGCGAGCCGGGCGGCCAGCGCGATCTGGTCGCCGAAGTCGATCCGCTCCTGCGCGTGCTTGCGGGCCCGGTACTCGGCCACCAGGCCGAGCAGTTCCTGCCGGGCGAGCGCGGCCTGCGGCACCTTGCGCAGCTTCTCGTTGGTCAGCCGGGCGTCTTCCAGGCCCGCGAGGAGCTCGGCGTCGTACGCGCGGAGGTCCTCGGGCGCGACGAGGTGTTCGGACAGTTCGGCGTCCAGCGCCAGCAGGTCCTCCACGAGCGCCGGTACGGACTTGGTGAGCGCCGCGAAGGGGCCCTGCGCCGTGCGCAGCACCGCGGCGGCGAGCTGGAAGCGGGTGGCGTCCGCCAGCAGCCGTACGGTCGGCTCCAGCCCGAGGCGCAGTCCGTGCTCGGTCAGCAGCCGTCCGGCGAAGGCATGGTAGGTGGAGATCTGCGGCTCTCCCGGTTCCGCGTCGTCGGGAGCCGCCGGGTCGGGGTCGGTCACCCCGGCGCGCAGCAGTGCTCTGCGTACCCGTTCGGACAGCTCTCCGGCCGCCTTGTTGGTGAACGTCAGTCCCAGCACACGGTCGGGTGCCACCTGCCCGGTGCCCACCAGCCAGACGACGCGGGCCGCCATGACGGTGGTCTTTCCCGAGCCCGCTCCGGCCACGATCACCTGCGGAGCGGGCGGCGCGGTGATGCAGGCCGTCTGCTCCGGGGTGAACGGGATCCCCAGCAGCTCGGCGAGGTGTGCGGGGTCGGTGAGTGGTGCGGGCACTCGTAAGACGCTAGCGCTCGCGGCTGACAGCGTGCGCGGGGGCCGGACGAGCCCGCTACTCGACCACCTGGCGGCCCTCGGGGCGGGCGGAGCAGGCCGCGCGGAAGGCGCAGTGTGTGCACTGCTGACCCGGCGAAGGGGTGAAGCGCTCGTCCAGGACCCGGGCTGCGGCGGTGGCCAGCAGCTCGCCGACCCAGTCGCCGTCCGGCCCTGCCCCGGATGCGGCTTCCGTAACGGATGCGGCTTCCGGTCCGGTTTCCGGTGCGGTGCCGGACTCCGGTGCGCTTTCCCCTCCGGGTCCGGAGCCGGGCTCCGGTGGCGCCTCCTGCCGCTGGACGACCGGGAGCGCGTCCCCGCCGTCGCGGCGGGCGGCGCCGAGCCGCAGGTGCACCAGTTCCGCCCCGCCCGGCTCCGGGCGCACTCCGTCGAACAGGGCGTCGGCCGCGCCCTCCTGTACGGCGCGCTGGTAGACGGCGAGCTGGGGGTGGCGCTCGACCTCGGGCCCGGTGGGACGGGTGCGACCGGTCTTGAAATCGACCACGTAGGCGCGGCCCGCAGCATCGCGTTCGACCCGGTCCATGCTGCCCCGGATGCGGACGGCGTGCTCACCGGCCCGCAGCGTGACATCGAAGCCGTGTTCACTGCCGACCAGCTCACGCCCCTCGCCGCGCTCCATGACGTGCCAGCGCAGGAAGCGTTCCAGGGCGGCGCGCGCGTTCTCCCGCTCCTGCCGCGACTTCCACGGGGCGTCGAAGGACAGGCCGTCCCAGACGGCGTCCAGCCGCTCCATGAGCGCGGACAGGTCGCCGGGGCCGCCGCCGGAGGCCACCTCGTCGGCCAGTACGTGCACCACGTTGCCGAAACCCTGCGCGGCCGTGGCCGGTTCGTCCGCCTTGACCTCCCGGGCCAGGAACCACTGCAGGGAGCAGGAGCGTCCGAGCTGCTCCAGCGCGCTGCCGGACAGGGCGACCGGCGCCTCCCTCTCGCGCAGCGGCACGGCGGAGCGGGTGAGTTCGGCCAGTCCCCACCAGCGCTGCGGATGCGCTGCGGGAACGAGTGGATAGCCCTCCTCGTCGCGTTCGGCCGCCAGTCCGGCCAGCCGCCGCGCGGCCGCGTCCCGCAGCGCGGGCGAGGCCGCCGGGTCGACGGTGGTGGCGCGGAGTTCGGCCACGAGCGCGGGGACCGAGAGCGGACGGCGGGGGCGGCTGCCGACCGACTGCGGCTGGACGCCCAGCTCGCCCAGGAACCGCGAGGGCTGGTCGCCGTCCTCCGCCGGCGCCGCCACGGCCGTCACCACGAGGCGCTCCTCGGCGCGGGTCGTCGCGACGTAGAAGAGCCTGCGCTCCTCGGCCAGCAGGGCTCCCGGAGACAGCGGCTCCGCGATGCCGTCCCTGCCGATCCGGTCCGCCTCCAGCAGCGAGCCCCGGCGTCGCAGGTCGGGCCAGAGCCCCTCCTGCACCCCGGCGACGACCACCAGCCGCCACTCGCGGCCCTTGGCGCGGTGCGCCGTCATCAGCCGTACCGACTCGGGCCGCACCGCGCGCTGGACGAGTGTGTCGGCCGCTATGTCCTGCGCTTCCAGCTCCTCCAGGAAGTTGAGCGCACCCCGGCCGCCGCCTCGTTCCTCGGCGCGCGCCGCGACGGCGAAGAGGGTGCACACGGCGTCCAGATCACGGTCGGCGTTGCGGCCGGCGGGCCCGCCGCGGCGCGCGGCCCGCTCCAGCCGGTCCGGCCAGCCGGTGCCGCTCCACAGCGTCCACAGGGCCTCCTCGGCGGTGCCGCCGCCGGCGAGCAGCTCGCGGGTCTTGCGCAGCAGCAGTCCGAGGCTGTGCGCGCCCTCGACGGAGCGCCCGCCGGGTGCCGGGGCCGCGGCGCCGGAGTGCGGGGTGTGGGCGACCAGGCGTTCGGGCTCGGCGAGGGCTTCGGCCAGCAGGGTGTCGGAGGGGCGGGGCACCTTGGCACCGGCGGCACGCTCCTCCTCGCGCAGCGTCCGGCCGAGGCGGCGCAGGTCGGCGGCGTCCATCCCGCCGAGGGGCGAGGTCAGCAGAGTCAGCGCGGTCTCGGTGCCGAGCGCGGCGGACTCCTCCAGCGCTCCGGTGGCCGCGACGCGCAGCGCCGTCAGCAGGGGTGCGACGGCCGGTTCGTGGCGCAGCGGTACATCGTCGCCGTCCACGTCCACGGGCACGCCCGCGGAGACGAGGGCGCGGCGGATCACGGGAAGGGACCGCCCGCCCGCGCGTACCAGGATCGCCATCTCGCCCCAGGGGAGGCCGTCCTCCAGGTGGGCGCGGCGCAGCAGGTCGGCGATGTTGTCCACTTCGGCGCCTGCGGTCGGATATGTGTACGCCTCGACCCGGCCGGAGGCGTGCGTACCCTCCCCGCCCGGGCCGAGACCGTCCTCGGCTCCCATGCCGTCCTTGCTGTCCGCGCCCGCCGGGTCCGCCGGGTCCGGTGCGCCCGCCGGGTCCGGGCCGCCGGACGGCCCGGGACGCAGGGCGCGATGAGCGCGCACGGCCTCGGCCGGCAGCCGGGTGAGGGGCATCCGGGCGGTCAGCTCGCGGGTGGCGGACAGCAGCCGGGGCCGGGAGCGCCGGGCGGTGCGCAGCACGTGGACGGGCGCGGGGGCTCCGGAACGCTGCGGGAAGAGGTCGGGAAAGCGCAGGATGCCGTTCACGTCCGCGCCGCGGAAGGCGTAGATCGACTGGTCGGGGTCGCCGAACGCCACCAGGGTGCGGGCCCCGCCGCCCGCCAGGGCCTGTAGCAGCCGCACCTGGGAGGGGTCGGTGTCCTGGAACTCGTCGACGTAGATCGCGTCGTACGCGTCGTGCAGCCGGGCGGCCACCTCCTCGCGCCCGGTGAGCAGGACGGCGCGGTGTACCAGCTCGGCGTAGTCGAGCACGCCCTGCATGTCCAGTACATCCAGGTACTCGGCGAAGAACCCGGCCGCGGCGCCCCAGTCGGGGCGCCGGGCACGACGCGCGAAGGCGTCGAGCGCCGCGGGACCCAGTCCGAGCTCGCGCCCGCGCGCCAGCACGGCCCTGACCTCGTCGGCGAAGCCGCGGGTCGTCAGGCAGGCGCGCAGCTCGTCGGGCCAGCGCACCGTCGCGCGCCCCCGCGCCGCCAGCGCGAGCTGCCCCTCCAGCAGTTCGCGGATGTGCAGATCCTGCTCCGGACCGGTCAGCAGACGCAGCGGCTCGGCGAACAGATCTGCGTCCTGATGCGCGCGAACCAGCGCGTAGCAGTAGGAGTGGAACGTGGTCGCGGCGGGAGCACGCAGGGCGCCCCCCGGGGGGCTACCGCCGCCCTGCCGCTCCGAACCACACGAACCGCCCGAACCGCCCGACGCCGGGGCCTGCCGGGGCACCCCGGCGGGTGCGGTGTCCGCTGCGAGCCGGTCCGCCATCCGGTCGCGCAGGTCGACGGCGGCCCTCCGGCTGAAGGTCAGCACCAGGACACGCTCCGGGTCCACGCCCTCCCGCACCCGGGCCGCGACCGCCTCGACCAGGGTGGTCGTCTTTCCGGTACCCGGTCCGGCCAGGACGAGCAGCGGGCCGCCACGATGGTCAACCACAGCACGCTGGGCCGCGTCAGAGGCAGGGAGATCGACCGGTCCCGCCCCGGTGCGCACCAGTCGGTACGCACCGGGCTCGCGGGGCCGCTGACGCGGGTCGGCAGCAAGGGAGGTACTCACGTGGATCGCCTAGGGGGAAGTCTGTGCGGAGCGGTACAGACGCTACGCCTGCGGACACACGTGTCGCAGTGCCCCGCTCCCGTACCCCGTACGGCTGCTGTACCCCGTACGGACTGCCCAGCGCATCGGGCCGGGCGGCATGGCGGAAGCTGGGAACTGTGAGGAGCCGCAGCGCGGGGTCACCCGACCGTCCCGTCCCAGCGGGCCCGGCGCATGTCGAGACGCGGGACCTCGCCCCGGCGGCGGGACGCGGCGGCCGGCTCGCGCAGCGGGGTGCCCTCCGCGTGGTAGTGCGCCAGGGCCTGCCGTTCCTGGCCCGCCAGCGGGACCCCGTCCGCGCGCACCACCCGCCACCAGGGGACGGCACCGCCGTACAGCGCCATGGCTCTGCCCACCTGGCGGGGGCCGCCCTCCTCCAGCCACTCGGCGATGTCCCCGTACGTCAGCACCCGGCCGGCCGGGATCAGCTCGGCGACCTCGAGTACGCGCTCCGCGTAATCGGGCAGCGCGGGCACGTCGGTGTCCCGGGACGCGGCAGAGGCGTCGTCGTCCGGCTCCGCCTCTCGGGGGTTTCCAGCCATGCGGGCCATGGTGCCGCATGGCACCGACAGCCGGGCCGCTCCGGCCGGGGGCGCCCCTGCCCGGATGCCGATTCGTCCCCCACGCCACCGGAATGCACCCTCGTGCTCCCGCCGACCCGCCCCTCGTGCCACCATCTTCCGGGCGGTGACGAGTGATACGCGACCACGACGAGACGGCAGCGGCAGGACAGCGGCACGGTGACGGTCCCTCCGAAGAGGGCGCACCCGCCGCCGGAAGTGCTGCCCGGACCGGCGCGGGTACCGGTCGGGAGTCCGCCCGGCAGGGTCCCCCCGAACCGGAGCACGAGCCGGAGCCCGAGCACGAGCCGGAGCCCGGGCCCAGGACCGAGTCCGCGCCCGGCCCGGAGGCCCGGCCCGTGCGGGAGCCGGAGCCCGGCGCGGGCGGCTCGTCGGCCGCGGCGGAGCCGCCGGAGAAACCGGAGGTCGTGGCGGAGGGGGACCGGGTCGAGATCGAGAGCGACGAGCCGCTGCTCTCGGCGCGGGTGCACCGCCCCTCCGATCTGCTGCGGATGGTGCTCGGGCTGCTGGGCATCGCGCTGGTGCTGGTCATCGCGAACTTCGCGCACGGCACCACGGCGGGACTCGAACAGGACATCGACAAGGGCACCGCGGAAGCTCCCGATCTGCTCATCAGCCTGACCGGGCTGGCGTCCAGCATCGCCGTGCTGCTGGTCCCCGTGGCGTTCGCGATCGAACGGCTGATCAAGCGGGACGGGCTGCGGATCGCGGACGGCGTGCTGGCCGCCGTCCTGGCGCACGGCGCCTCGCTCGCCGTGGACCTGTGGGTCGCCCAGGCGGCGCCCGACTCGATCCGGGACGCGCTGACCAAGGCGATCACCCCGCAGGACGCCACCACCCCGGTGCACAGCTATCTCGCGCCGGTCATCGCGTACATGACCGCGGTCGGCATGGCCCGCCGGCCGCGCTGGCGCGTGGTGCTGTGGGGCGTGCTGCTGCTCAACGCGACTGCGGTGCTGGTGCCCGGGTACACGACAGCGTTCTCCATCGTGGTGACGGTCCTGATCGGCTGGACCACCGCCTACGGCACGCTGTACGCCGTCGGCACCCCGAACGTCCGGCCCACCGGCCAGACGCTGCTGGCGGGACTGCGCCGCGTGGGCTTCACCCCGGTCAGCGCGGTACGGGTGGAGGACGCCGGGGAAGCCGACCGGCGCGACCACAACGACCGGGGGCGCCGCTACCGGGTGACGCTGGACGACGGCCCGCCGCTCGATGTCACCGTCGTCGACCGCGAGCAGCAGGCCCAGGGCTTCTTCTACCGCGTCTGGCGGCGGCTGGCGCTGCGCGGCATCACCCAGCGCCGCAGTCTCCAGTCGCTGCGGCAGGCCCTGGAACAGGAGGCGCTGCTCGCCTACGCGGCCATCTCCGCAGGCGCCAACGCGCCCCGGCTGATCGCCACCTCGGAACTCGGCCCGGACGCGGTGATGCTGGTCTACGAGCACATCGGGGGCCGCAGCCTGGACGCGCTGCCGGACGAGGAGATCACCGACGAGCTGATGCGCACGACCTGGCGCCAGGTCGAGGCACTGCAGTCGCGGCGCATCGCCCACCGCCGGCTGGTGGGCGACGCGCTGCTGGTGGACCGCTCCGGCGCCGTCTACCTGACGGACCTGCGCGGCGGGGAGATCGCCGCCGGCGACCTGATCCTGCGGATGGACATCGCCCAGCTGCTGACCACGCTGGGGCTGCGGGTGGGCGCCGAGCGCGCGGCCGCGACCGCGGTGGACGTGCTGGGGCCCGACGCCGTCGCGGACAGCCTGCCGCTGCTGCAGCCCATCGCGCTCAGCCGCAGCACCCGCACGACTCTGCGGCGGCTGGCCAAGGAGCGGGCCGAACGCGAGCGCGAGGCCGTCATCGAGGCGTCCCGCACCGGCAAGGGGGCCAAGGCCCGGGACGGGGCCGAAGCGCCGGCGACGGGGGGCCGCGCGCACCGCAAGTCGCTGCGCGCGGAGAAGAACGCCGAGAAGAAGGCAATAGACGAGGCGCTGGAGGAGGCCCGCGAAGAGGATCTGCTGGCGCAGATCCGGCAGCAGGTGCTGCGCATCAGGCCGCAGGCGCCCATAGAGCCCGCGCGGCTGGAGCGGATCCGGCCACGCACCCTGGTCAGCTTCATCGCGGGCACCCTGGCCGCCTACTTCCTGCTGACCCAGCTCTCCCAGGTCCCGCTGGACAAGGTGCTCAGCGCGAACTGGGCCTGGGTCGGCGGTGCGGTGCTCTTCTCCGCGGTGACCTACCTGTTCGCCGCCATGTCACTGCTGGGCTTCGTCCCGGAGAAGGTCTCCTGGTGGCGGACGGTGCAGGCGCAGGTGGCCGGCTCCTTCGTGAAGCTCGTGGCCCCCGCGGCGGTCGGCGGGGTGGCGCTGAACGCCCGGTTCCTCCAGCGCTCCGGGGTGCGCCCGGGGCACGCGGTGGCGAGTGTGGGCGCCTCCCAGCTCTTCGGGCTGGGCAGCCACATCACCTTGTTGATGCTGTTCGGCTACATCACCGGGACCGAGCACACGCCCACCCTCTCGCCGTCCCGCGCGGTCATCGCCGGACTGCTGACCGCGGCCGTGCTGGTGCTGATCGTCACGGCGGTGCCCGCGCTGCGCCGGTTCGTCTCGAACCGGGTGCGCTCGCTGTTCGCGGGCGTGGTGCCGCGGATGCTGGACGTGGTGCAGCGGCCGCAGAAGCTGCTCACCGGTGTGCTGGGGATGCTGCTGCTGACGCTGGCGTTCGTGATGTGCCTGGACGCGTGCGTGCGCGCGTTCGGGCACGAGACGAGCTATGCGAACCTCGCCGTCGTCTTCCTGACCGCGAACGCGCTCGGTTCGGCCGCGCCCACCCCGGGCGGGCTGGGTGCCGTCGAGGCGGCCCTGATCGCCGCACTCATCGCCTTCGGAGTGCCGAAGGAGGTGGCGACCCCGGCGGTGCTGCTGTTCCGGCTGCTGACGCTGTGGATGCCGGTGCTGCCCGGCTGGCTGTCCTTCACCCATCTGACCCGCAGGGGCGCGCTCTGAGGAAGACCACCCGTCCGCCTCACACAGCGCGCCGCCGTACCGGGTCCGTCCGCACGATGAACGTCCCACCCCCTGTCGGGAGGACGTCCCCATGCGCCATTCCCGCTCCCCGCGGCGGCCTGTCGCCGCGCTCGCGGCAGCGCTGATGGTGGCCGCCGCCGTGACCAGCGGCTGCGGCAGCGAGGAACCGGACCGCACCCGGAAGACCGAGGCCAGGCCGAGTGGCCGGAGTCCGGCCACCTCCGAGTCCGCCTCCCGCTCCCCCGCGCCCGCCAGGACCTCGGGGGGCCGGTCGCTGCCGGACTCGCTCACCCGGCAGCAGCCGCGCTGGTCGCCGTGTCCGGCGCCGAACGCCGCGCAGGGCACCGACACCGGCTCGCCCGCGCCGCTGCCGGGAGGCGACCGGTGGGAGTGCGCGAAGCTGAAGGTGCCCCTGGACTACAGCGAACCCGGGGGCAGGACGCTGGGCATCGAGATGATCCGCGCCGCGGAGCGCCCGGGCGGCGGCAAGCGGATCGGCTCGCTGGTGTTCAACTTCGGCGGCCCCGGAGGCTCCGGGGTCGCCGCGCTGCCCGCCTTCGCAGACGAGTACGAGACCCTGCGCGGCCGCTACGACCTGGTCAGTTTCGACCCGCGCGGGGTGGGCCGCAGCGAGGGGGTGCGCTGTCTGAGCGACGAGCGGCTGGACTCCTACTTCGCCGCCGACTGGACGCCCGACACCGACGCCGAGGAGCGCGGCCTCTTCGCCCGCCAGAAATCCTTCGCCGACGGCTGCGAGAAGCGGGCAGGGGACCTGCTTCCGCATCTGACGACCGAGAACACGGCCCGCGACATGGATCTGATGCGACAGGTCCTCGGGGACCGGAAGCTGCACTACTTCGGCATCTCCTACGGCACCGAACTGGGCGGTGTCTACGCGCACCTGTATCCGCTGAAGGTGGGCCGCGCCGTCTTCGACGCGGTGGTCGATCCCGCTTCGAACCCGGCGCAGGGGTCGCTGAGCCAGGCGGGCGGGTTCCAGAAGGCGCTCGACAACTATCTGGACCGCTGCACGTCGGGCGAGGAGGAGTGCCCGGTCGGCGACGACCCCGCGGAGGGGAAGGAGCGGATCACCGAACTGCTGGCCGACCTGGACGCCGAGCCGATGCCCACCGACAGCGGCCGCAAGCTGACCGAGTCGCTGGCCGAGGGCGGGATCGCGCAGGCACTGTACTCCGAGGAGACCTGGGACCTGCTCACCCAGGGGCTGGAGGAGGCGATGACGGACAGCAACGGCTCCACGCTGCTGCTGCTGGCGGACGCGCTCAACGGACGCAACCAGGACGGCACCTACAGCACGCTGCAGTCGTCGCTGACGGCCATCAGCTGCGCGGACAACGAGCAGCGCTACGGGACCGGAGCGATCAGGAACAGGCTGCCGGACTTCGCCGAGGCGTCCCCGGTCTTCGGGCCGATGTCCGCCTGGGGGCTGGCCTCCTGCCACGACTGGCCGGTGGACGGCAGTTGGCGGACGCCTCCGGTGAGCGCGGCCGGGTCCGATCCGATCCTTCTGGTCGGCACGACCGGGGATCCCGCCACCCCGTACGGGGGGACGCGGGCGATGCAGCGGGAGCTGGGTGACGGCGTCGGGGTGGAGGTCACCTACCGCGGTGAGGGGCACGGCGCGTACGACAGCCGGAACTCCTGCGTGCGCAAGGCGGTCGACGGCTATCTGCTGCGCGGCCGGGTGCCGCGGAACGGTACCGACTGCACCTGAGGCGAGCACGACCGGGGGCGCACGGCGGATGTCCGGCCGTGCGCCCCCAGTGTGGTCCGGCGGTGCTAGTAGACGGGCTTGTCCGGTTCGATCTGGTTGACCCAGCCGATGACGCCGCCGCCGACGTGCACGGCGTCGGAGAATCCCGCGTTCTTGAGCACTGCCAGGACTTCCGCGGAGCGGACACCCGTCTTGCAATGCAAGACGATCTTCTTGTCCTGCGGCAGGTCCTGCAACGCGGTGCCCATCAGGAACTCGTTCTTGGGAATCAGCCGGGCGCCGGGGATCGAGACGATCTCGTACTCGTTCGGCTCCCGCACGTCGATGACGTCGACGCTCTCGCCCTCGTCCAGCCACTCCTTGAGCTGCTTGGGGGTGATGGTGGAGCCCGCGGCGGCCTCCTGCGCCTCGTCGGAGACGACACCGCAGAACGCCTCGTAGTCGATCAGCTCGGTGACCGTGGCGTTCGGTCCGCAGACCGCGCAGTCGGGGTCCTTGCGGACCTTGACCTGGCGGTAGCTCATCTCCAGCGCGTCGTAGATCATCAGGCGGCCGACCAGCGGGTCGCCGATGCCCGCCAGCACCTTGATGGCCTCGGTCACCTGGATCGACCCGACGGAGGCGCACAGCACGCCCAGCACGCCGCCCTCGGCACAGCTCGGCACCATGCCGGGCGGCGGGGGCTCCGGGTACAGGCAGCGGTAGCAGGGCCCGTGCTCGCTCCAGAACACGCTGGCCTGGCCGTCGAAGCGGTAGATCGAGCCCCACACGTACGGCTTGTTCAGCAGCACGCAGGCGTCGTTGACCAGGTAGCGGGTGGCGAAGTTGTCCGTGCCGTCCACGATCAGGTCGTACTGCGCGAACAGCTCCATCACGTTCGACGAGTCGAGCCGCTCCAGGTGCAGGTTGACCTGCGCGTGCGGGTTGATCCCGAGCACCGTGTCCTTGGCCGACTCCGCCTTCGGCCGGCCGATGTCCGCCTGGCTGTGGATGATCTGCCGCTGCAGGTTGGACTCGTCGACCTCGTCGAACTCGACGATGCCGAGGGTGCCGACACCGGCGGCCGCGAGATACATCAGGGCGGGCGAACCGAGGCCGCCCGCGCCCACACAGAGGACCTTCGCGTTCTTCAGCCGCTTCTGACCTTCCATCCCGACATCCGGGATGATCAGGTGACGCGAGTACCTGCGGACCTCGTCGACGGTGAGCTCGTCGGCTGGCTCGACCAGGGGTGGCAGTGACACGGAGACTCCGATGGTCGGTGGAACGTGCGGGAAGTCACCCGCCCGGAGGGCGAGCTTTTCCTTCCGTAACACTGCCACGCCCTATCTCATTCCGAGACACCTGGTCCAAGACACGAGACGATCTCGTCCCAGTAGCCGGGCAGCGCCGCCCATGGGTCCTGCCCCCGGTCGCGGGTGCGGTCCGTGAAGCAGACGGTGCCCGCGCCCTGCCAGCGCGCGATCCGCAGCGCCTCCTCCAGGTGCGTACGCGGCAGGGCGTGCACCAGATGGCAGAACCGTTCGGCCGGATACGTCGCCGTCCACTCCGCCGCCTGCGACCAGCGGTAGTCTCCCCAGCTTCCGGCATAGGTGACCAGCTGGTCGGCGCACCCGAGGTGGTCGGGGTGCGGATGGCCGCCCGTCTCCAGCACCAGGAAGCCCGCGGGCCCGGTGGCGTCCTCGGCGTGCTCGGCGTCTTCGGCGCGCGCGCCGGCGGCGCCGCACAGCGCACGCAGCGTGGCGCTGAGCCGCTGGACGTGCCCCAGCAGGGCCGGAGCGTCCGGACAGTGCGCGAGATAGAAGCCGTCGACCCCGTACCAGTCCAGGAACCGGTGGGCTTCGGAGATCAGCTCACCGAATGTCCGCGTGCCTTCCCGCATGTCGAGACGGCCGAGTACCGGAACGCCCGCCGAGCCCAGCGCGGCGGCCGCCGGGGCGCAGTACGGATCGGGCCGCGTGCCCGGGCCGTCGGCGACATCCAGCACCACCCAGTGCAGTGGGCCCGCGGCCCGCTGCGGGCCGGGACAGGCGCCGAGCCCGGGCCGGGCGAGCTCCGCCCACTCCATGGGCGCCAGCATCGGGTGCGCACACCCCGGTACGCCGAGCCCCGGCCGCCTGCTGGCCGTGCCGCTGCCGCCGCCGGACGCCCGGAGCCGGCCCGGGGGTGTCGTCAGATACGGCACGCCGCCTCCATCCAGATGTCGGCCAGCGACTCCTCCAGACCGATCCGGGGCCGCCAGCCGAGCCGGTCGCGCGCCGTGCGGACGTCGGCCTGCTGCCAGCCGCCGCAGCCGTCCGGATACGGGTGGGAGGCGGGCGGCGACGGCTGCGCACCGTGCTGCTGCGCGGGGATGGCGGGGGCGCCGCCGACCGGGCCGCCGAGCACTCCGGGCACGGCACCGGCCGGGGGCCCCTCGGCCGGCCCCTGCCCGGCCGGACCGCCGCCCTGGTCGTGGACCGCACCGGCGTACCCGGCCACCCGGGCCAGCAGCGAGGCGGCGTCCCGCAGCCGCACCGCCCTGCCGGTACCGATGTTGACGATGCCCTGCGCCGCGGACAGGGACGCGGCGTGCACGGCCCGCGCGATGTCGCGGACGTCCACGAAGTCGCGCTGCACACTCAGTCCGCCCAGCTTCAGTTCGCTGTCGCCCTGCTGCATCGCGCGCCGCATCGCCTCCGCGATCCGCCCGAGCGGCGAACCGGCGGGGGTGCCGGGGCCGATGGGGGAGAAGACCCGCAGCACGACGGCGTCCAGCCCGGAGGCCAGCACCAGTTCGGTGCCCGCCAGCTTGCTCACCCCGTACGGGCCACCGGGACGCGGCAAGGCGTCCTCACCTGTGGAGGAACCGGCCTGCGCCGCCCCGTACTCGGCGGCGCACCCCACGTGCACCAGGCGGGCGCCGCAGCCGCTGCGGCGCAGCGACTCGCAGACGGCGGCAGTGGCGACCACGTTGTGCCGGATCAGTTCCCGCCCGTTGCCGCGGGTGGTACCGGCGCAGTTGACGACGACACCGGGGTGGACCGCGTCCAGGAAACGGGTGAGGGCACCGGGGCTTCCGGTGGACAGGTCGAAGCGGACGTCGGCTTCGTCGCTCCTGCCGAGCGCGGTCAGTTGCACCGCGGGGTCGGCCAGCAGGCGGTCGGCGACGAAGCGGCCCAGGTATCCGCTGGCGCCCAGTAGCAGCACCCTCATTGTGCGGCCCCCTGGCACGTGTGCGGGGCCCGGCACTGCCGCACGCCCGGGTGCGGTCGCCTCCCAGGGGTGCCGGGATGTGCCAACTGCGCGTCGATCATCGGGTCTTGCTCCTTGTCGGTGTCGCACGGGCGGGTCCGTAAGCCCGTGCCGGAGGGAGGGTTCGGGGGCGTCCCGGCGGTCATACGGGCGCCGCCCCCCGGTGGTGCGCCGAGGCGTTGGACAGTGCCGCCGCCGCGTACGCCAGCAGCGCGAGGGCTGCACAGCCGCAGGCGACGACCGGCACGGCCGCCGCCCCCAGGTGCACGACCAGTGCCTCTGGAAGACGGCCCGGTGCCCCGAGGCCGGGCAGCCGCGCCACGGGGACGGCGAGCAGCGCCGCGGTCTCCACGGCGCAGGCGGCGGCGAGTCCGGCCGTGGCCGCCCGTCGGAAGCCGTGCGCGGCAAGCAGCAAGGCGGCGAAGAGCAGCAGTCCGAGGGCTCCGGTGGCGGCGGCGGTGGCGGGCAGGGGGGCGTGCGGGCCGGGCGCCGCGGCGGCCAGCGGGCCGTCGACGAGGGCGCGGGCCGCCAGGTGGAGCACCGGCAGCCCCACCACGACGGCGCAGACGGACAGCACCAGCAGCGGGCGCACCGCCGCGGCGAAGTCCTCCAGGCTGCGGCTGCCCGCCAGTCGGCTCCGGGCGGCCGAGGCGAATCCGCGCGCCCCCCACACGACGGGCGCGGCAGCCAGCGCGAGGGCCAACGGGACCGCGGGCGAGGGCATCCGGGGCGCGCCGTTCGGGGCGTCGGGCCCGCCGCCCAGCAGTTGGGCCAGAAGCCAGTCGCCGTACAGCGCGTACCCCACCAGCCAGCAGACGCACAGCGCGGCGGACGCCGGGAACACGGCGCCGCAGAACGCACGCGGGACGCGGGGGACGGCCCGCAGCGCCGCGATCGCACTGCCCGGCACGATGAGGGCGCCCAGGACGCACAGGGCGGCCCGTACCGCGGCGGGGCCGTCGCGCAGCAGCACCCACCAGGCGAGTGTGCCCGCGCACAGCAGACCGGGCAGCAGCGGCAGCGCCAGCAGCGCGCACCATGCGCGCAGCCGCCGGCGCGTGGCGCCCGGCGGGCCCGGGTGCCGGGTGTCCGCCGAGGGCGCACGGCGCGTGCTCGCCCCGCAGGCGCCGTCCCCCGTGTGCCGCGTGCCGGGATACGGAGTGCGCGCGTACAGCTCCTCGGCCAGCGAGAAGACGTCGCGGTGGCGGCATCGGGCGACCGTCCGGTTCGTGATCCCGTCGGCTTCCAGTCCGGCGGCGATCTCCAGCGGGTCGACGGCGCGCTCGCACAGGGTGCGGTGCTGGTGCAGCAGTACGCGTACCGGGTCACCGGGTGCGGAGCGGGTCGTCACGGGGCCGTCCCCTCCCCCTGCTCGGCACCGACCGCGGCCCGCTCGGCGGGGTGCGGCCCGCCCGCGCTCTCCCGCGGTCCGCGGTCCGGCCGGGCCCAGCTCGGCACGTGCGGGGAGCCGCCACCGGTGCTCCGCGCCCCGGCCGTGCGCCGGCCGGAGCGGCCGGCCGGACGGCGCCCGTCGGCACCGAGGACTGCCGCACCGGCGGCGGTGTCCGCGGCCGGGTCACCGGACCGCTGGGTACCGGCCGCCGCGTGGCCCCTCAGGGGGTTCCCGGGAGTGCGGGCGAACGGGACCGTATCCGCGGGCGGGGCCCCGGCGCTCCCGGCGGCGGGCTGCCGGAGGCCGCCCGCGGGCCGCCGGGCGAGTTCGCGGTAGATACCGCGGAACGCCTCGACGTTCTGCCGCACCGTGAACAGTTCCAGTGCCCGCGCCCGTGCGGCGGCGCCCAGCCGTGCGGCGCGCGCCGGGTCGCGCAGCAGCGCGACGCAGGCGTCCGCCAGCGCCCGCGGGTCGCGCGCGGAGACGAGGCAGCCGGTGCCGCCGATCACCTCCGGGGCTGCCCCCACATCGGTGGAGACGGCGGCTCTGCCGCAGAACATCGCCTCCACCAGCGGTACCGGGAAGCCCTCGACGGTGCTGGAGAGCACGGCGACTCCGCCCAGCGCATAGGCGTCCGCCAGGGTGGGCGCGGCGGGGCCGCCCAGCTCCTCGAAGCCGACCGGGCCCTCGGCGCCCGGCGGCACCGCGGGGAAGAGCTGCGCGGCGAGCGCCCGGCAGTGCGCACGGTAGCTGCCCGTGGCAGGCTCCCCGGCCCCCTCCGGGCGCCCGCCGGGCCGGTCCGCGCCGTCCTCCGCCGGGGTGCTGCCGCCGTCCGCCGAAGCGCGGGGGGCACGGTCCGTCGCCCCGGGACCGCGCGGGTCCGCCCGCTCGACGATGCGCAACCGGGCGGTCGGCACCGCCTCGCGCACCCGGACGAAGGCGTGCAGCAGGGTGTCCAGGTCCTTGGCGGGGCCGGGGGCACCCACCCACACCAGCGTGGGCGCGCCGGTGCGGCGGGGGCCGCCGGGCGGCGGCAGATGCACGGCCCGTTCCCCGACGGCGTCGAAGGGTGTCGGGTCCATGCCGGGGTAGACGGTGCGCAGCCGCGCGCTGTCGGCGCCGCAACGCTCCTGCCAGCGGCGCGCGTGCGTGTTCCCGGGGGTGATCAGGTGGGCCTGGGCGTACGCCTCGCGGGCCAGGCGCCGCTGGAAGGAGGCGAGCAGGGCTCGTACGGGGGCGCCCACGACCCCACGGGCCACGGCGCCCACGGCGCCGGCGGCGCTCGCCAGGTAGTGCTCACGCAGCCGCACGCCGTACTCGGTGATCAGCAACGGCACGCCGAACGCCCGCTTGGCCCAGAGGCCGGGAAGGGCCGCGGGTCCGGCGCCGACCGCGTGGCACAGGTCGGCATCCGACAGCCCGGCCTCCCCGCCCCGCTGCCCGTACCAGTCCAGGGAGAGCGGACGCAGCGCGCGCTCCAGCTTGTCGGTGACGGCGAGCAGGTCACAGACCTGGGCGGCATGCGCGGCGGGCATCGCGCCGGGCGCACGGCAGGCGGACTCCAGGATGCGTACGGCGCTCTCGGAGCGCAGCGCGGCGGCCAGCCCGCCGCCCTCGGCCGCCAGTTCGGCGAGTCCGTAGAGCCCGGCGGCGAAACGGTCCGCCTGAGCGGTGGCCGGGGGGCGCGCGGAGCTGATTCCGCTCCCGTGGGCGCCGGCCGTCGCGGGCCGGGCGGCGGCGAACCCGTCGGAGCCGGGCGGGTCGGACCCGGGCCGGTAGGGGTCCGCGCCGCAGACGGCTTCGGCGAGCACCCCGAAGCACTCGCGGAAGCGCTGCTTCTCACGCCGCCCGTAGGAACCCCCCGTCAGCCCGCGTACGCCCGCGGCGGCGGGCTCGGGGCCCCACAGCGGTGCGGTGCGCACCCGTACGACGTTGGGCGGCCTCTCGCGCCAGCCGCTCCGCTCCTGCCGGGCACTGCGGCTGAGGGCGTACACCGCGAACTCGTGGCCGTCCAAACCGCGCACCAGGCGGTCGCACCACAGCGCGGACTCACCCCGCACATAGGGGTAACCACCCTCCGTAAGCAGCGCGATGCGCACGTGCGCACCCCCGATCCCTCTCGTGGCGTGCCGCGCGCCCGGCGGCTCGGCACGGGCGCGGCGGCGGAATGTCGAAGACGCAGCAGACGCTATGCGGGCGTCCCCGGCATGCGGCGGACGGTTGTCCGCGACGCCATCAGAAGGGGTGAAGACCCGTGACTTTCGGGAGGCTCGCGCGTTTACCAGCGCTCAGCGCCGGCCTCGGTCACCCCTCGGCCGGGACGGGTCACCGGACCCGCTCAATCGCGCGGGTGGGGCCAGGCGTTGATGCGGCAGGTCTTGCCCTGCGTGGTGAGGTACTTGGTCTGCTGCATCATCACCGGCGCCGGCTTGCCGTCTCCGGGACAGCCCACATGCCCGTGGCCCAGCCGGTGGCCCACCTCGTGGTTGATGAGCATCTCCCGGTAGGCGCGCATGTGGTCGGGGCCGAACGTCTCGGCGCCGCGCGCCCACCGCCATGCGTTGATCATGACGCGATCGGTGGCGGCCGAGTCGCAGGAGACCTTCTCCTCACTGGTGTCCAGCCCGGACTTGGCACACCACACGTCGGTGGTACGCGGACTGGCCAGTGTGATGACGAACCGCGCCTTGCCGGAGGAGACCCGCTCGAAGCTGCGCTTGCCGTCGTGCGCCCAGCTCCGCTCGTCGTTGAGGGTCTTGTGCACCGCCCGCGCGAACAACTCGCCGTCCAGCGGCACCCCGCCCTCCACCTCGACGCGGTAGCGCACCACCTCGCCCTTGCCCGGGCCCTTCTGGTGGCCGGGCACCGCGCTGAACTTGCCCGAGCCCTCCAGATCGTCGGCCAGCGGGTACTGCCGGGCCATCTTCTCGCCGTAGGAGGCGGGTGCGCTGCCCGGTGTGGGACGCGCGCCGCGGTCGGCGCGCTCGGGGTCGGAAGCGCCGTCCGAGTCGTCCGGTGCCCGCTCCCCCGTCTTCAGCCCGCGCCCGGAGTCCCCGCTGCTGTGCTCACCGCCGGCCACCTGCGCGGCCACGATGAAGGCCAGCACCGTCGTGACGGCCGCGGCGACGATCCCGGTGGCCGTGCGGGCGCGGCTGGTCGGCTTCCGGGTCAGCGGCGCGGGCTCCGGCTCGGGCTCCGGATCGGGAAGCGCCTGGCGCGCGCCGCTCCCGACGCCACCGGCCGGGGCGTCGGGCGACCGCGCCCCGGGGGGCGCACCGGCGGCGGCCGACGGGAGTCCGCCGGGCCGGCCCGCGCGGGGCTCGTCCGCGGCGAAAGCGCCCTTGTCGAAAGCGTCCAGATACTCCTGCCGCGGCCCGCCGGACCACTGCTCACCGGGCGCCGTACGGCCCGCGCTCCCGACGCCCCGGCCGCGCGTGCGGGGCGGCGCGGGCGCGCCCTCCGGGTGTTGCGGATGGCCACCGCGGGCGGCCTGCCCCTCCGCGTACACGGGCACGCCGTGCGCGGGGGTGCCCTGCGGGCCGGGTCCCGCCGGGCGGCCACCGGCCCCCGGCGGTACGGCAGGTGACGGCCTGCCAGATACGGCGGGCGCGGGGACGCCGGGTTCGGGCACGCCGGAGCCGCCGGTCCCGCCCGGGGCGTCACCGGGGCGGGGCCGGGCTGCGGCGTCGGGGCCCGGGCCGGGGCGCTCGGGTATCCGGGCGCGCTCCTCTCTGCGCCCGAAACCGGCCTTGCCCTTGCGGCTATGGCGTCCCACTAGTCACCTTCCGGGGTTGCCGGGGCCGGGGTGAAGGCACCGGCGGAGGAGTTGTCCGGCCACTGCGTCGCCGCACCCGCCTCCCGGAGCAGGTCGCGGACCGCGCCCGCGACGATCCCGGGGTACTCCATCATGGCGACATGGCCCGCTTCCGGCAGTGCGAGCAGCCGGGAGTCGCGGAAAGCGGCCGAGGCACGCCGCGCCACCCGGAAGGCGACCAGTTGGTCGCGCCCACCGTAGACCAGAAGCGTGGGTGCCAGCACCCGCTCGGCCTGCCGCCACAGCGCGTGCTGCCCGCCCAGCGTGTACGCGTCGACGATGCCCCTGGTCGAGCGGACCATGGCGTCCCAGAAGTAGGGCAGTTCCAGTCTGCGCGCGTACTCCTCGCAGGCCGCGGCGAAGTCCTCGGCCGAGACCCGTGCCGGATCGCCGTAGCAGAGCCCGAGCACACCGCCCGTGCGCCGCTCGGCGGACCAGTCCCGGGTCAGCCGGCCGAACAGCGCGGCCACCCCGGGCACCGCCAGCAGCGCCGTCGGCCAGGCGGTGCGCTGCGGAGGGATCTCCGGCAGCGCGGGCGAGACGAGGGTCAGCGTCCGCACCAGGTCGGGGCGGACGGCGGCCACCCGGGTCACCACCGCGCCGCCGAGCGAGTTGCCCAGCAGATGCACGGGGGCACGCGCGGTGGAGTCCAGGTACCGGATGACGGCACGCGCGTGCCCGGAGACCGAGTAGTCGCCGCTGTCCGGCGGCGGGGAGTCGCCGAAGCCGGGCAGGTCGAGGGCCTCGCCGCGCAGGTCGGGCGCGAGTTCGGCCATCAGCGCGGACCAGTTGAGCGAGGAGCCGCCCAGCCCGTGCACGTACAGTGCGGGCGGCCTGGCGTCCTCGGCGGCGTCCGCCACGTCCTCGGACCGCCCCCGTACGGCCAGCGTCAGCCCGGGCAGGGAGAGGGTCCGCAGCGTCTCCCGCTCCCCGACGCGGGACCGCGAGGGGTTCGGGGCAGCGCTGAGGGCCGTGGAGGCGGGGACTCCCGGCTGCTCGGTGGAGGACATGGAGCAATGTTACGAGACGATCACACTCCCCCTCACGTGTTCACCGTCACAAGAAGAAGCACACTGGTTGTACGGGGAGCACGAGCTTCTGCCGGTCGCGGCAGCGGCCGGAAACGGATCCGGGAGCACCCGCCGGGATGCGGGAGGCATGCACCGTGCGCCTCCGGTGACCCGCTCCTAGTCTCGTAAGAAGGGCCCGCCCCGTCGGGCCCCGCCTGGAAAGGAAGGCCGGCATGGCAGTCGATCCGACCGACCCGGAGACCTTCGGCTCCTACGACCGCGACGACTACGAGGAGGAGCCGGAGGTAGCGGGGAGCCCGGAGGCCCCCGAGGCGGACACCGCGGAGCAGCGCACCGACCTGCTGACCGACCGCGACGACCCGCTGACCGACCGCGGCTCCGACGAGGTGAACGCGGCGGACGCGGCGGAGCAGGCCCGCGTGGTGGAGCTGAACGAGGACGAGTACCGATAGCGCAGCGCCGGTGCCGGGACGAGTACCGCTCCGGACGCCGGAAGCGCAGACTGACAGGTGGACGGGAGCTGACGAGGGCCGCCGAAACATCGTCGGCCGGTGGCGCCGGAGGGAAGGGCCCGGGGCACTCGAGGGAAAATTTCGTGGGCCGGGAACCTTTCACCCCCGTTACCGAAAAGTACGATGGCGGCGCAGCGCAGCTCGCGCTCAGGAACTTCAGGGAGGCGGCGTGACAGCCATCGAGCAGACCGAGGCGCGCCCGCGCGGTACGCGTCTGCCGCGCCGTGCGCGACGTAACCAGCTACTGGGCGCAGCTCAGGAGGTCTTCGTCGCGCAGGGCTACCACGCGGCAGCGATGGACGACATCGCCGACCGTGCCGGGGTCAGCAAACCGGTGCTCTACCAGCATTTCCCGGGGAAGCTCGAGCTGTACCTCGCGCTCCTGGACCAGCACTGCGAGGCGCTGCTGCAGGCGGTGCGCGCGGCGCTGGAGTCCACCACGGACAACAAGCAGCGGGTCGCGGCCACGATGGACGCCTACTTCGCCTTCGTGGAGAACGAGGGCGGCGCCTTCCGGCTGGTCTTCGAGTCCGACCTGACCAACGAGCCCGCGGTGCGCGAGCGCGTGGACAAGGTGAGTCTGGACTGCGCCGAGGCGGTCAGCGAGGTCATCTCCGAGGACACCAAGCTGCCGTCGGAGCAGGCGATGCTGCTGGCCGTGGGACTGTGCGGGATGGCCCAGATCACCGCGCGCTACTGGCTGAGCTCGGGGCAGCAGATCCCGCGCGACGCTGCGGCGAAGCTGATCTCCTCGCTCTCCTGGCGGGGCATCGCGGGCTTCCCGATGCAGTGAGGGGGCGCGGCGGAATGCGGTTGTTCGCTGCCGGCGTGCGACCGCGCGCCCTCCGCTTCCCTGCTGAGAGCTAGGGTTGCTCCGTACGGCGCGGTTCGCCGCGCATCACATCCCGGGCGAGGCCACGGGATACCAGGACCGTCGGAGGGACATAGCCGTGGAGGTCAAGATCGGCGTGCAGTACGCGCCTCGCGAGATCGTCATGGAGAGCAAGCAGACTCCTGACGAGGTCGAGAGCGCCGTGGCGGCGGCACTGGAGAAGGGCTCCGGGCTGCTCGGCCTGGAGGACGAGCACGGCCGGAAGATCCTGGTCCCGGCGGAGCGCATCGCCTACGTCGAGATCGGTGAGGCGTCGGGCCGCAAGGTGGGCTTCGGCGCGATCTGACCGCGTGCGCCCCGGGGCGCACGCGCGCGCGGCAGGCGCACGGATGTACGCAGCTGACGGCGGCCGCGGGATTCCTCCCGCGGCCGCCGTTTCAGCGTCCGCGCCCAGGGGGAGGACCGGAGCGACCGCGGCCGGCCAGGGTGCGGTCCCCCCGACCGTCCCCACCCGAGGAGGTCCTCATGATCTGGGAGGCTCTCGGCTCCGCAGCCCTGGGATGCGCCCTCGCGCTCGCTGCCACCAGGCGGTTCCCCGAGCGGCTTCCCGACCGGCGGCTGGTGCTCGCGACGGGCCCCGTCGCCGCCCTCGCCGGCGGTCTCATCAGCCGCACCGTGCTCGGCTCCGGCCACCTGGCGGTGGTGTGGTGCCTCGCACTGGGCTTCAGCGCGGCCCTGCTGTCCCTGCTGCTGCGGGACGAGTCGCCCGGGCGCCGCCAGTGGCGCCAGGACGCGCTGCGCACCGCCCCGGCACCCGCGGGGGCGCGCGCCGGGTTCGGGCAGTCGTCCGACTTCAGGCAGCAAGCCCCAGGGCTGCCATCCGCTTCGTATGGGCCTCGGTGATCCGGGAGAACATCTTGCCGACCTCCGCGAGGTCGAAGCCGTCGGCGAGGCCGCCGACCAGCATGGTGGAGAGCGCGTCCCGGTCGGCGACCACCCGCTGGGCCTGGGAGAGCGCCTCTCCCATCAGCCGCCGCGCCCACAGGGCGAGCCGGCCGCCCACCCGGGGTTCGGCCTCGATGGCGGCGCGGACCTTCTCCACGGCGAAGCTGGAGTGCCCCGTGTCGTCCAGCACGCTCAGCACCAGGGCGCGGGTGTCGGCGTCGAGCCGGGTGGCGACCTCGCGGTAGAAGTCGGAGGCGATGGAGTCGCCGACGTACGCCTTGATCAGCCCCTCCAGCCAGTCCGAGGGGGCGGTGAGCCGGTGGAACTCGTCCAGTGCGGCCGCGAACGGCTCCATGGCGGCGGTGGGGTCCTCGTCGATGCGGGCCAGCCGCTCGCGCAGCTTTCCGAAGTGGTGGAACTCGGCCGACGCCATGGAGGCCAGCTCGGCCTTGTCCGCGAGCGACGGCGCCAGCTTGGCGTCCTCGGCGAGCCGCTCGAAGGCCGCCAGCTCCCCGTAGGCCAGCGCTCCCAGCAGGTCGACGACCGCGGCGCGGTAGGTCGGGTCCGCCGATGCCTGCTCCCAGCTCTGGGTGGCGATGGTGGTGGCGGGGGCGGGCTCGGTTCCGGCGGCTTCGGGCTCGGTGGCCCCGGCTTCGGCGGCGGTCTTGTCAGGCGTCTCCATACCTCGCACGATAGCCCGCGACCGCAGGCCGGGAAGGACCCGTCCGGCCCCCCATCGGCCCCACGAGACCCCAGGTGAACTCGTACACAACGATTGCCCCGGTACAGATGCGCGGATCCGGGGTACAGTGATATTGAGTCCACCGGATGGCGTGGACTCGCTGCATGCATGTAATGCGGATGCCCGGTCGGTGGCCCGATCGGCTCCGACCCGACAGCCTTCCGTCGGTCCGCGCTCCCCGTGCGGGCCGCACTGAGAGGGACCGCTCGCGCGAGTGAGGCGCTTGAGCGGGAGACAGTGGTCCCGCACCGCTCGGCGGGCCGCAACGACGGCCGCTGGGTCGCGGTAGATCCTCTCCTCGCTCCGTCGGCACGCCCAGAGAACTGGGTCGGCCGGACGCCGCAGCCCCACTCGCGCGTCACACAGAAGAGGCAAGCATCCTGTCCACGACGTTCAGAGAGCTCGGGATCCTCCCCGAGACCGCCGAGGCCCTCGAAGCCGTCGGCATCACATCCCCCTTCCCGATCCAGGAGATGACGCTCCCGGTGGCCCTCGCCGGCACCGACGTCATCGGCCAGGCCAAGACCGGCACCGGCAAGACGCTCGGCTTCGGGCTGCCGCTGCTGGAGTCGGTCACCGTTCCCGCCGACGTCGAGCTGGGCCGCGCCCGGCCCGAGGAGCTCTCCGAGGCTCCGCAGGCGCTCGTCGTCGTGCCCACCCGCGAGCTGTGCCAGCAGGTGACCAACGACCTGCTCACCGCCGGCAAGGTGCGCAACGTCCGAGTCCTGTCGATCTACGGTGGGCGCGCCTACGAGCCCCAGGTCGAGGCCCTGAAGAAGGGCGTCGACGTGGTCGTCGGCACGCCCGGGCGACTGCTGGACCTGGCCGGCCAGAAGAAGCTGCGGCTCTCGGAGATCCGGGCGCTCGTCCTGGACGAGGCCGACGAGATGCTCGACCTGGGCTTCCTCCCCGACGTCGAGAAGATCATCGAGATGCTGCCGACCCGGCGCCAGACGATGCTCTTCTCGGCGACCATGCCCGGGCAGGTCATCTCGCTCGCCCGGCGCTACATGAGCCAGCCCACGCACATCCGTGCCACCGCGCCGGACGACGAGGGCCAGACGGTGGCGAACACCACACAGCACGTCTTCCGCGCCCACTCCATGGACAAGCCGGAGATGGTCGCCCGGATCCTGCAGGCCGAGGGCCGCGGGCTGGCGATGGTCTTCTGCCGCACGAAGCGCACGGCGGCCGATGTCGCCGAGCAGCTCTCGCGGCGCGGCTTCGCTGCCGGTGCGGTCCACGGCGACCTGGGCCAGGGCGCCCGCGAGCAGGCGCTGCGCGCGTTCCGCAACGGCAAGGTCGATGTGCTGGTGTGCACGGACGTCGCCGCGCGCGGTATCGACGTCGACAACGTCACCCACGTGATCAACTACCAGACGCCCGAGGACGAGAAGACCTATCTGCACCGCATCGGCCGCACCGGCCGCGCGGGCAACTCCGGCATCGCGGTCACGCTGGTCGACTGGGACGACATCCCGCGCTGGCAGCTGATCAACAAGGCGCTGGACCTGGACTTCAACGATCCGGAGGAGACCTACTCCACCTCGCCGCACCTGTACGAGGCGCTGAAGATCCCCGCCGGGGCCAAGGGCATCCTGCCGCGTACCGAGCGCACCCGGGCGGGGCTCGCCGCCGAGGAGATCGAGGACCTGGGCGAGCCCGGCGGGCGTGCGCAGGGCCGGTCCGGCCGGTCCGGCGGCACCACCGAGCGCACGCGTCCGGCGCGCAAGCCGCGCGAGCGCAGGCGCACCCGTGGCGCACTGCGTACCGGTGAGTCCGGCTCCGGCCAGGACGCCGCTTCCGCCGGGTCGGAGCCCGCCACGGAGGGCTCGGCAGCCTCCGTCGAGGGCGGGGCGGCACGTAAACCGCGCCGCCGTCGGCGTACCCGCTCGGCCGCCGCCGAGACGGGGGCGCAGGCTCCCGCAGCCAAGGAGAGCGGCGAGGCGGGCCGGGCCGCGGTCGGCACGGAGGAGGCTCCGCGCAAGCCCCGCCGCCGCCGGACCCGTTCCGGCGGCGCGAGCCGCACCGGTTCCGCGGCGCAGCAGTCCGCGGAGGGCTGACGCCCCGACCCGGTCCACGGAGGGCTGAGGCCCTCACGGGCGACGCACACACGGCCCGGCGTCCCGCTGCGGGACGCCGGGCCGCTTGCTGTCCGGGGCGCTCCTGCGGGTAGCGTCCTGGCATGAGCAAGCCCCCCTTCCTCGCGCTCCCGTCCGGTGTGCGGGCGTACCGGATGGCCACCGCACGCGGGGAGTTCGCCGTGCACGACACCGGGGAAGCGGGCCGTCCGGGGCCCGCCGTGCTGCTGCTGCCGGGGTTCACGGGCAGCAAGGAGGACTTCATCGGGTTGCTGGAGCCGCTGGCCGGTGCGGGGTTCCGGGCCGTCGCGGTCGACGGCCGGGGGCAGTACGAGACGGGCGGCCCCCGGGAGGCGGCCGCCTACGCGCAGCCCGAGCTGGCCCGGGACGTGCACGCGGTCGCGGCGGTGCTCGGCCGCGGGGAGACCGGCGCCGTGCATCTGCTCGGGCATTCCCTGGGCGGCCTGGTCGCACGCGCCGCGGTACTGCGGGATGCGGCTCCCTTCGCCTCGCTGACGCTGCTGAGCAGCGGCCCGGCCGCCGTCGCGGCAGCGCAGCAGGAGCGGGTGCGGATGCTGCTGGGTGCGCTGGGGACGATGAGCATGGCGGCGATCTGGGAGGTCATGCGGGAACTCGACCAGTCGGTCGGCTCCGCCGGTGAGGCGCCGTACTCGCGGCGGGAGGCGGCGGAGACCTCGGTGGCGCTGGAGGGGTTCCTGCGGCGCCGCTGGCTGGCCAATGTGCCCTCGCAACTCGCGGCCACCGGAGAGCAGTTGCTCACCGAGCCGGACCGGGTGGGCGAACTGGCGGCGCTGGAGCTGCCGTTCCATGTCGTCTCCGGTACGGCGGACGATGCCTGGCCGGTGCCGCTGCTGGACGCGATGGCCGAGCGGTTGGGTGCCCGCCGGTCGGTGATCGCGGGTACCGGCCACTCCCCCAACGCGGAGCGGCCCGCGGAGACCGCGCGGGCCCTGGCGGGGTTCTGGCTCAGCCCTTCCCCTCGATGAACTGGGTGATGCCGCCGGCGATCTGCTGGACGGCGATGGCCGAGAGCAGCATGCCGGACAGCCGGGTGACGAGGACGACTCCGCCGTCCTTGATGACGCGGATGATCAGCAGCGAGTAGCGCATCGCCAGCCCCAGCACCAGGTGCATGGCCACGATCGCGGCCCAGACGGAGAGCTGTCCGCCCCAGCCGTCCGCGTGCTGCACCGCCAGGATGACGGAGACGATCGCGCCCGGCCCCGCCAGCAGCGGCATGCCGAGCGGGACGAGCGCCACGTTGACGTCCTTGGTCTGGGTGGGCTCGTCGGACTTGCCGGTCAGCAGGTCGAGGGCGACGAGTAGGAGCAGCAGCCCGCCCGCGACCATGAGGGCCGGGATGGAGACGTGCACGTAGTCGAGGATCTGCTGGCCGCAGATCCCGAACAGGGTGATCACTGCGAAGGCGACGGACGCCGCCTGCCAGGCCATCCGGCGCTGGACCTTCGCCGGCCGACCGGAGGTCAGCCCGAGGAAGATGGGGGTGATGCCGGGCGGGTCCATGATGACGAAGAGGGTGAGGAAGACGGACCCGAAGAGAGCGAAATCGAACACGGTGGTGCCTGTGCCTTGCTGAGGAGAGGGTGAGAAGGGAGGAAGCAGAGGGCTGAAGAGGGATACGGGGAGCGGAGGAGCGGGCGCACGGCGGTGCGGCGTGCCCCGCGGGAGCCCGCTGGGCGCGCGCGGCGGCCCTGCCCCCTCTCGCGAGGGCGGGCCGGGCGGGACGGTACCGCTTCCCGGCGCCCCTCAGCCCGGGATGGGCGCCGCGCCTGAGCCGCGGGCGGCGATCTCGGCGTAGACGTCGGGCTCGGTGGTGAACTCTGCGAGCCGGAGGGGCTTGCGGGTGCCGTGGTAGTCACTGGAGCCGGTCGCCAGCAGCCCGAGGTCGGCGGCGAGGGCGTGCACCCGCTTGCGGGTGTCGGGGTCGTGATCCGCGTGGTCGGCCTCGAGGCCGTCGAGTCCGGCCTGCGCCAGGTCGGCGAGCGCGCTCTCCGGGATGCAGTGGCCGCGCTGTGCGGCCATCGGGTGGGCGAGCACGGCGACGCCTCCGGCGCCCTTGATCAGCCGCAGTGCGTCGAACGGGTCCAGTTCGTGCTTGCTCGCGTAGGCCCGCCCGTCGTTCGCGAGCCACTCCGCGGTGAAGGCGTCGGAGACGGTCTCGACGACGCCCTGCTCCACCATGGCGGCGGCGATGTGCGGGCGGCCGACCGAGCCGTCCCCCGCGATCCGGCTCACCTGCTCCCAGGTGACGGGCACGCCCAGCTCGCGCAGCTTGGCCACCATGGCCTGGGCCCGCGGCACCCGGTCGTCGCGGACGAGTTCACGCTCGCGGGCGAGTGCGGGCTCGGCCGGATCGAAGAGGTAGCCGAGCATGTGGATGCCGACACCGTCGAGCCGGCAGGAGAACTCGGCACCGGTCACGAGGGTGAGCCCGGCGGGCAGCGCGGCGGTGGCCTCGTCGTACCCGGCGACCGTGTCGTGGTCGGTGAGCGCCACCACGTCCAGCCCGGCGGCCGCGGCGTTGCGCACCAGCTCGGCGGGGGTGTCGGTGCCGTCCGAAGCGGTGGAGTGGGCGTGCAGGTCGATGCGCACTTCGACGGGCTCCGATAGCTGGACGGCGGGGTGTGACGGGCTCATGGCGAGCAGCCCCCAGGATAGCCGTACCGGCCCGCTCCTCTTCCGGCTCCTGGTGCGGGCGCCGCTCGGGCGGGTCGGCGGGGCCGTCGAACCGGCGGCGGAGGCCCGCGACCCGCGGACCGTACGCGGCGTGGCGGGGCTCGAGGGCCCCGGGCCGTCAGCGCTGCGCGGCGGGCCGGGAGATCAGCCGGGGGGAGAGCGCCCCGCAGGGCACCAGTTCCACTTCGGCGCCCGCGTCCCGCAGATCGGTCAGCACCAGTTCGTCGTAGAGCAGCAGCCCGGACTCCGGCGGCCAGACGATGGCCCACAGCCACAGTCCGCACGCCTCCCCGGCGAAGACGGCCCGGTCCGCCGGCGCCCCGCCGACCTGCCACAGCGGAGTGGGGTGTCCAGCGGCGTGCACCTTGGCCTGGGGCGGCTTGCCCGCGCAGATGGCCGGGCCGGGGTCGGGGCCCTCGATCCCGGCGTAGCGGGCGCCGAGGCCGACGCCGAGCTCCTCGGCGATGAGCAGCAGCTCACCGGGGCCGCCGAGCGGCGCGGGCCCCGAGCAGGCGACGGCGGTGGCCCGGCCCCCGCTCCGGTCGTCGCCCGCGCAGGCGACGCCGGTGAACAGCCAGCCCACGGGGAGCGGCCACGGCATCCACACCGGTACCCGGGTGCGGCCCACCACGACGGCGAGTGCGTCGACGCTGGGTGGAAGGACCGGCTGGAGCGGGTGCACAGCACCGTGCACGCCGCACTGCCAGGTGTCGGCGAAGAGTCCGGGCGCCCTGATGCGGCCACCGCACTTCGGGCAACTGGGTTCGCCCCTCATGGGCCCTTACGGTCCTACCGGGCCGCCGTCCCGTCAAGGACGATCACCCACCCGGACTCCACCCCTGAACAACACGGGGTGTGAGTGCCTCCGCGAAGACGGCCGATGACCTGCTGATCATATAGATGCCATTTGCATTAATTAGGCTTGCTAATTTATTGTGTGTACACACCAACCACATCGCCGCGGGGGAAGATCCGCGACCGCCGGCCGGCGGCAGCACCCGTGGCGGCAGACCCCGAGGAGGAGCGGCAAGCATGAGCGGTGATCCGTTCGACAAGGGCGGGGGGAACCTCCTCCGCCAGCCGAAGGCCGTATGGGCCACGGCGGGCGCGTCCGTCGTGGCCTTCATGGGCATCGGCCTGGTCGACCCGATCCTGCCCTCGATCGCGAAGGGGCTCGCGGCCACTCCGAGCCAGGTCAGCCTGCTGTTCACCTCCTACTTCCTGATCACCGCCGTGGCGATGCTGGTCACCGGCTTCGTCTCCAGCCGGATCGGCGGCCGCAGGACCCTGCTGCTGGGACTGGCCCTGGTCGTGGTCTTCGCGGGACTCTCCGGCACCTCGCACTCCGTCGGCGAACTCGTCGGCTTCCGCGCCGGCTGGGGCCTGGGCAACGCCCTCTTCGTCTCGACGGCGCTCGCGGTGATCGTCGGCGCCGCGGCGGGCGGCAGCGCGGCGGCCATCCTGCTGTACGAGTCGGCCCTGGGCCTGGGCATGGCCTGCGGCCCGCTGCTGGGCGCCGTGCTGGGCGACGCGAGCTGGCGCTTCCCGTTCTTCGGCACGGCCGTGCTGATGGCGATCGGCTTCCTCGCCATCACCGCGTTCCTCAAGGAGCAGCCCGGGCCCGCACGCAAGACGTCCCTGCTCGATCCGGTCAAGGCGCTCGGCCACGGCGGGCTGGCCTCCGCGGCCGCATCGGCGTTCTTCTACAACTACGCCTTCTTCACCGTGCTGGCGTTCACCCCGTTCGTCCTGGACATGTCCCCCTACCGCTCCGGTGCGGTGTTCTTCGCCTGGGGTGTGCTGCTGGCGGTCTTCTCGGTGCTGGTCGCGCCCCGCCTCCAGGAGCGCTTCGGGTCACTGCGGGTGCTGGGCACCTCGCTGGTGCTGATGGCCGTGGACCTGGTGGTGCTCGGCTACGGCAACCACACCGCGGCCATCGCCGGCACCGTGGTCTCCGGAGCCTTCATCGGCCTCAACAACACCGTCTACACCGAACTCGCGCTCGGGGTCTCGGACGCGCCCCGGCCGGTGGCCAGCGCCGGATACAACTTTGTCCGCTGGTTCGCGGCCGCCGCGGCGCCCTTCCTGGCGCCGAAGATCGAGGAGTGGGCGGACGTCCACCTGCCGTTCGTGGTCGCGGCGCTCGCCGCCCTGGCCGGCGCCGCCGTGGTGGCCGTCCGCCGCAAGGCCCTCACCACGGAGGCCGAGGAGCTGCTCCCGGCCACCGCTGATCCCGAACCGGTCGGCGCCTGACGCCCACGGCACGCAGCCGCGCGCTGCGGCCCCGCCGTCGCGCGGTCACTCCCCCAGCGGGACGGCCGCGCGGAACGGATCGCGCAGGTCCGTGCCGTGCCGCAGCCAGCGCTCCTGGAGCGCCTCGGCGCCGTGCACCCGCTTCCAGGCGGCCTCCGCGGGAGTCATGGGCAGCAGCGGCAGGAACCGGACCGGCTCGCGCGGCGGTTCCAGGACCACGTCTTCGACCAACCCGCCGGATTCGGCCACCAGCACGGAGGTGAAGGGCGCACCCGGCCACAGCGGCTCGCCGGTGTCCAAGGAGGCGCCCGGGGCCACGACGACCCCCTCCACCTGTGGCGAGGCGGCCAGCACGGCCAACGGGCGCAGGACCTTGTCGGTCTCGGCGTTCATCGCCCCGCTCCCCGCGCCCACGGACAGCAGCAACTCGGCGCGCGGCCCCACTTCGGGGTCGGCCAGCGCCTGCGCCGGGTCGGTCATGGGGCCGGCCGACATGCCGAGGGTGGCGTAACGCACAGTGCCCGCCCCGGCGTCCAGGAACCGCAGCACCTCGATGCGCTCGGTCCCCAGAAAGGTGACCGAGGCGCGGGCGTCGGGCTCGCCGAAGGCCTCGCGCAGCCGGGCGTCGACCAGAGTCAGCACGTCGTTCATCCGGCGAGCATAGAGCGGACGGCAAGCGCCCCGCGGAGCGGCACCGGGGACGAGCGCACGGAAGCGGGCCGGGCGGATCCGCGGGCCGGCGGGGAGTTCGGCCGCCGGCGGGTCCGGCGGGTCGTTCGGGTAAGGAACGGGCAAAGGCCGCCGGGAGCGGTCACGCCGGGCTCGCGGAGGGTTCGCGCAGTGCTACCGTTGGCTGCCGGTCAAGGTGTGTACAGATCGTCCCCCACAGGGGCCCGGCCGGAGGAGGTGGTACTGACATGGATCCGAGTCGACCGTGCAGTACCGGCCGTTCTTCCTGTCCGGCAGCGACCGCGTCACCGGGGATCTAGTCCCTCGCGGCCACAGCGCGCACACCTTTCCCCCGAGGACCGATGGGGTTCCTCCCGGGGTGCGCACGGCGGAAGAGCGTCCGCGTCTCGCAGTTTCGCATTGTTCCGTCAGTCAGCGATCGCCGTCTTCCCACGGCCTGCGTGTGGTGCCCGCTTTGCGGACCTCCGGGTGGTGGCCCGTAGGCCCCCGTTCCGGGCAGCACGACGCCTCGGCCGGGGCCGCGACGGCATGGCACGGCACCGTGGAGGGCCCACATGTCGATGATCCGAGAGCTGCGCGCCGTCGTGCGCCCGGCACTGCGCAAGGACAACCGGCCGGGATACGGCTTCGGATACGAGCGGGTCGGCGCGGCCACCAGCAGCGCCGTCGTCGACTGCGGCGTCTACCTGGACGGCCGCCGTGAAACCGAGCAGCTCACCCCGGCCCAGGCGCTGCGCAAGGTGCGGTCGCCCGAGGGGCAGGGCCGCCGCGGCTTCGTGTGGATCGGCCTGCACGAGCCCACCGAGGAGGAGTTCTCCGGTATCGCCCAGGAGTACGGCCTGCACCCGCTGGCCGTGGAGGACGCGGTGCACGCGCACCAGCGGCCGAAGCTGGAGCGGTACGACGAGAGCCTGTTCACGGTCTTCAAGACGGTGCACTACGTGGAGCACGCCGAACTGACCGCCAGCAGCGAGGTGGTGGAGACCGGCGAGGTGATGTGCTTCACCGGCCGGGACTACATCATCACCGTCCGGCACGGCGGCCAGGGCTCGCTGCGCGCTCTGCGGCACCGGCTGGAGGACGATCCGGAGCTGCTGGGCAAGGGCCCCTCGGCGGTGCTGCACGCCATCGCCGACCAGACCGTGGACGGCTACCTGGCGGTCGCGGACGCGGTGCAGGACGACATCGACGAGGTGGAGATCGACGTCTTCTCCGACCGCTCCGGCAACGGCAAGCGGGGCGGCGACGCGGGCCGGATCTACCAGCTCAAGCGCGAGGTGCTGGAGTTCAAGCGCGCCGTCTCACCACTGATGCGACCGTTGCAGACGCTCAGCGAGCGGCCGGTGCGGCTGGTCGACCCGGACATCCAGAAGTACTTCCGCGACGTGGCCGACCATCTGACCCGGGTCAACGAGCAGGTACTGGGCTTCGACGACCTGCTCAACTCGATCCTCCAGGCGAACCTCGCCCAGGCGACGGTCGCGCAGAACGAGGACATGCGGAAGATCACCGCCTGGGCCGCCATCTTCGCGGTGCCGACGATGATCGCCGGGATCTACGGCATGAACTTCGACTACATGCCCGAGACGGAGTGGACGTACGGCTATCCGACGGTGCTGCTGCTGATCGTCACCATCTGCTACGGCATCCACCGGGGCTTCAAGCGCAACGGGTGGCTGTAGCCTGCGGGCTATGAGCGTGACGCCCCAGAAGCCCGAGAGCCGCCCGGAGAGCCGTGCGGACCGGGCGCTGATCGAGGAGACGGCCAAGAAGTCGGGGCTGGTCTGGGTCCGCGGCCCCGAGGGCCCGGCGCGCGGGCTGTGGCATGTGTGGCACGAGGGAGCCGTCTGCCTGGTCGGCGACGGCCCGCTCGAACAGCCGCTCGACGACCTGGGGCTGACGGACGGCGGCAGCGCCACCGTCACGGTACGCGGCAAGGACAAAGGCGCACGGCTGGTCGTATGGCCGGCCCGGGTACGTGAACTCGCCCCGCACGGCCCGGAGTGGGAGGCGGCGGTCGGCGAGCTGAAGGGCAAACGGCTCAACGCGCCGGACGCCGAGACCATGCCCGAGCGCTGGGCCGAACACAGCCGGGTGCTGCGGCTGGAGCCGGCCGGGGAGTCGCTGGAGCGCCCCGGCGCGATGCCGCACGACTCCCCGGCGGCGGCACCGCTGGCCACCCCGGCCACCACGCGCCGCCCCCGGCCCGCCGGGCTGCCGCGGCTGCTCTTCCGCCGCCGGAGCCGCTCCCGCGGCTGAACCGGCCCGGTGCGCCGGCGGCGGCACCGCTCCGGCGGCCCGGCCCGGCAGCGCAGGCAGCGGGTCAGCTTCCGTGCTGCCCGGAGGAGATCTTCTTGCCGTAGTCGACGGTCTCGTCCTTCTTCGGGGCGTGCAGCGGGAAGCCGTCGTTCCAGTCGCTCAGCCGCACGGTTCCGGCATCCCCCGCGCGGCGCAGCCGCAGCGGGTAGGGCTTCCCCTCCAGCGAGACGTCCACCGTGCCGCCGCTGCCCTTGCCCGCCGTGACCCGGATGGTCCTGGTGTCGTCCACCGTGCCGCGCTCGCCCGTCTCGCGCTTGCCCTCCATGGCCAGCAGCCCCTCCAGCAGGGTCTCCATGTCGGTGAAGACACTCAACTGCTTGTAGGCCGGGTCCTGTTCGGGGACCTTGACGTACTTGCCCTTGAGCTTGCCCGCGGCTGCGACATCGCTCTTGCTGGGCTCCTTGCCGCCCTCCTGCTGGGCCCAGAAGTCGGTGCCCGCCTTGAGATAGAGGTCGCGGCCGGTGCGCAGCAACTGGAAGGTGGTACCACCCTCGGCGGAGACCTCGCCGACGCCGCCGCTCCCCTTCAGCCGCATCTTCAGACGGTAGGTGCGCCCCTTACTGACCACCTTGCCGGAGACCCGTACCGCCTCCGCGCCCTTGGCCGCCGCCTTCGCCTTCCGCTCGATCTTCGCCGCCGAGAGCTTGCCCACGCCGTTGGTACCCGCGTCCGGATCCTCACTCCCGCAGCCGCTCAGTGCCGTACTCGCTCCGACGCAGAAGAGAGCGAGCAGCGCTGCACTCCGGGGGGCGCGGGCGCGTCCAGTCACGAGGGGTTCCTCCTGTGGTCGGCGGCGGCAAGAGGGCACCCTACCCGGACGGAGGCGGCTCCCCGGAAGGGAGCCGTCCGGACCACTCGGCTGCGGCGGCTGTGGCGCCCGTCACACTAGCCTGAATACGTCATATACCTGTATGAGTGAGGTAAAGGTACAAAACGAACGAACGGCCTGATACGTCGGCGACCGGTCCGCGGGGCCGAGGAGGGAGGCGGCTCATGGCGGCGAGCGCCCCCCGGGTCTTCGTCTCGCACCTGGCCGGTACCGCGGTATTCGACCCGAACGGCGACCAGGTCGGCAGGGTCCGCGACGTGGTGGCCCTGCTCGGCGGCCGACGCAGGTTGCCCAGCGTCCTCGGGCTGGTGGTGGAGGTCGTCAGCCGACGCCGGGTCTTCCTGCCCATGACACGGGTGACGGGTGTGGAGTCCGGCCAGGTCATCACCACGGGTGTGCTCAACATCCGGCGCTTCGAGCGGCGGCCCAACGAACGGCTGATCCTCGGCGAGCTGCTGGACCGCCAGGTGACGCTGGTGGAGACCGGCGAGGAGGTCACCGTCCTGGATGTGGGCCTCCAGCGGCTGCCCGCCCGCCGCGACTGGGAGATCGACCGGCTCTTCGTCCGCAAGGGACGCAAGGGCGGCGGGCTGCGGGGCCGGCGCGGGGAGGCGCTCACCGTGGAGTGGGACGCGGTGACCGGCTTCAATCTGGAGGAGCCCGAGCAGGGCACCGCCAACCTGCTGGCCACCTTCGAGCAACTGCGTCCCGCGGACCTCGCCAACGTCCTGCACCACCTCTCCGAGAAGCGCCGGGCCGAGGTGGCCGCCGCGCTCCACGACGACCGGCTCGCCGACGTGCTGGAGGAGCTGCCGGACGACGACCAGGTGGAGATCATCAACAAGCTCGCCGACGAGCGGGCGGCACTCGTCCTGGAGGCGATGGATCCCGACGACGCGGCCGACCTGCTGGGCGAGCTCCCGGAGGACGACAAGGAGCGCCTGCTGGACCTGATGCAACCTCAGGAGGCGGCACCGCTGCGGCGGCTGCTGTCCTACGAGGAGGGCACGGCGGGCAGTCTGATGACGACCGAGCCGATCGTGCTGCGCCCGGACGCGAGCGTCGCCGAGGCGCTGGCCCGGGTGCGCCTCGAGGACCTCCCGGCGCCGCTGGCCTCCCAGGTCTACGTCTGCCGGCCGCCGGACGAGACCCCCACCGGCAAGTACCTGGGCGTCGTGCACTTCCAACGGCTGCTGCGCGAGGCGCCGTTCGCCCTGGTCGGCGCACTCGTCGACGCCGACCTGCGACCGCTGCCGCCGACCGCCTCGGTGCCCGCCCTGACCAGCTACCTGGCGGCGTACAACATCGTCTCGGCGCCCGTCGTGGACGAGGGCGGACATCTGCTGGGCGCCGTCACGGTGGACGACGTGCTGGACGACCTGCTGCCGGAGGGCTGGCGCGAGGCGGCTGCCGTGGGCGGGCTGCCGGGCTTCGCGCCGGGCCCGCACGAGCGGCCCGAGGCGCCCGCCGCACCGGGCGGCGCGGCGCACGGGCCCGACGGGAGGGAGCCGGAGGATGGCTGAGCGGGAGGGACCACGGCTGGACGTACCGCGAGCGCCCCGGCGCACGCTGCTGCCGGCCTACGACCCGGACACCTTCGGACGGGCCTCGGAGCGGATCGCGCGGTTCCTGGGCACCGGCCGCTTCCTGGTGTGGATGACGGTCGTGATCATCGTCTGGATGGGATGGAACATCGTCGCCCCGGACGGTCTGAAGTTCGACGAGTACCCGTTCATCTTCCTGACGCTGGCCCTCTCCCTCCAGGCGTCCTACGCGGCCCCGCTCATCCTGCTCGCGCAGAACCGCCAGGACGACCGGGACCGGGTCAATCTGGAGCAGGATCGCAAGCGCAACGAGCGGAGCATCGCCGACACCGAGTTCCTCGCCCGCGAGATCGCGGCGCTGCGGATGGGCCTGGGCGAGGTGGCCACCCGGGACTGGATCCGCTCGGAACTGGCGGAGCTGGTCAAGGACCTGGAGCAGCAGGAGCGGCCTGGAGCGGCCACCGGCCACGGACCGGCCGGGGCCGGTGAGCGTGACCAAGACCGCTGACCGGTCGCTTAGCCCACGCACCCTACCCGGCCGTACCATGCATGCATGGCTACCGAGACCCAGGAATCCACCCCCACCGAAGACGCGGTGCGTGCGGCGCTCGCGACGGTGAACGATCCGGAGATCCACCGGCCGATCACCGACCTGGGGATGGTCAAATCCATCGGTATCGCGCCCGGTGGCGCGGTCGACGTCGGGGTCTATCTGACGGTCTCCGGCTGTCCGCTGCGCGAGACCATCACCGCGAACGTGACCGAGGCCGTGCAGCGGGTGCCGGGGGTCACCTCCGTCAGCGTCGAGCTGGACGTGATGAGCGACGAGCAGCGCCGCGAGCTGGCGGCCTCCCTGCGGGGCGGCACCGCCGAGCGTGAGGTCCCCTTCGCCCAGCCCGGCTCGCTGACCCGGGTGTACTGCGTGGCCTCCGGCAAGGGCGGGGTCGGCAAGTCCTCGGTGACGGTGAACCTGGCCGCGGCGCTGGCCGCCGACGGGATGAAGGTCGGCGTGGTGGACGCCGACATCTACGGCCACTCCGTTCCCCGCATGCTGGGCACGGACGGGCGTCCGACCCAGGTCGAGGACATGATCATGCCGCCGTCCGCGCACGGCGTGAAGGTGATCTCGATCGGGATGTTCACCCCGGGCAACGCACCCGTGGTGTGGCGCGGCCCGATGCTGCACCGCGCGCTCCAGCAGTTCCTGGCCGACGTCTACTGGGGCGATCTGGACGTGCTGCTGCTGGACCTGCCGCCCGGCACCGGGGACATCGCCATCTCGGTGGCCCAGCTCGTCCCGAACGCGGAGATCCTGGTGGTGACGACCCCGCAGCAGGCCGCGGCCGAGGTCGCCGAGCGTGCCGGGTCCATCGCCGTGCAGACCCATCAGAAGATCGTCGGCGTGATCGAGAACATGTCCGGCATGCCGTGCCCGCACTGCGACGAGATGGTCGACGTCTTCGGCAGCGGCGGCGGTCAGAAGGTGGCCGAGGGGCTGACCCGCACCACCGGCGCCGAGGTGCCGGTGCTCGGCGGCATCCCGATCGATCTGCGGCTGCGCGAGGGCGGCGACGAGGGCGAGCCGGTGGTCCTCAGCGACCCGGACTCCCCCGCCGGGAAGGCGCTGCGCACCGTCGCCGACAAGCTCAGCTCGCGCCAGCGCGGCCTGTCGGGCATGTCGCTGGGGCTCACCCCGAGCAACAAGTTCTGAGGCCGCCAGGCGCCCGTACGGCGCCGCGCGCCCCCCGTGCGGTGAGCACCGGGCGGGGGTCGGCGCGGGCCCGCCCGGCCGGGCGCTCAGCCCCGCTCGTATCCGGTGATGTCCTTCACCACGGCGAAGCCGAGCCCGTAGGCGCTCATCCCGCGCCCGTAGGCGCCCAGGTGGACGCCTTCCTGGGCCGAGCCGGCGAGCACCCAGCCGTACGCGGACTCGCGGTAGTGGAAGTCGGTGGGGATGCCGTCCACCGGCAGCGAGAGGCTGCTCCAGCCGGAGCCGTCCAGGTCGTCGGCGAGTTCCCAGGCGACACCGGTCTGCTGGTCGAGCCAGTCCTGCCGCAGGCTGCGGTCCATCTCCATCGGGAAGCTGCACGAGAGCAGCCCCGAGCCGGCCAGCCAGGCGGCGGTGGAGACGGAGGTGGCCTCCAGCGTGCCGGTGCCGTCACCGCTGCGCCGCACAGGGCGGCTGGCGAGGGTGACGACGACGGCGAAGCTCTCGTCCTCCGGGGTGGTCTCGACACGGAGGGAGGGCTCCTCGCCGTGGCCGGTGGAACCGTGCTCGACCGTGCCGTCGGCCGCCGTGCCGACCTGCATCAGCCAGCGTGGCCCGGTGAAGGCCGCGTCCAGGCCGTACCACGGAAAAGCGGCCATCAGATAGTCGTCCACAGCCCGCCGCGCGCCGGGAACCCCCTGTGCGGCGGGCCCGGATTCACCGGCCGGCCGACTCGTCGTCTCCATCTGTGCGACGCCTCCTCATTGCCCTGTTGCCTGGGCAGCCGAGCTCCTCGGACGGCGACCCCCGACACTGGGAGGATAGCCACACCGGTCCGCCGTGTCGGTCATGCCCGGTGGATCAGGACGCGGTGCGAGTGGCGAGATGGACGGCAAACGCCACAGATGTCCCGGTGGTGTGAATGCCGAGGTGACGGGATCGTTGCCTGATGAGGCGTCAAATGAGGGTCAGGTGGCGTCCGCGTCGAACGGCGGCGGGTCGCCCTTGCGGAGCACGTCCCCGTGCACCGGTCGGCCGTTCACCCCGTCGGAGGTGCGCTTGGTCAGATCCGGTGCCTGCTGACCGCCGCCCCGGAGACCCTTGCCGGTCCGCTCGGACCCGCCGGAGCCGCTGCCGCGGGAGGAGCCGGCACCCCCGCTGTCGGTGCCGTTGACCGCGTCGGTGACTTCGGCCAGATCCTTGCGCAGGTCGAAGCTGTTGCTGATCTCCTTGATGCCCAGGTCGTCGTTGTCCAGCAGGTGCTTGCGCGCGAAGTTCTTCGGATTCAGGTCCTCGAACTCGAAGTCCTTGAACTCCGGTCCCAGCTCGCTCCGGATGTCCTCCTTCGCGCTGTCGGAGAACTGGCGCACCTTGCGAATGAAGGCGGAGACGTCCTGGATCACCTTGGGGAGTTTCTCGGGGCCGAACACGAGCACCGCCAGCACGATGAGCGCGACCAGCTCCAGTGGTCCTATATCGAAGAACACCGCGCAGCTCCCTCACTCCGTCCACGGCTCCTGCAGCCAGATGTCACGGTACCCGCCCGCGGCCCGCGAGCGGGACCCCGCCCGGGCGCCCGGCGTCAGCCGGTGGCGGAGCCGAGCGTCACCCGGACCGTCCGCCGCGCACCCTCCGCACCCCCGCCCAGTACGGTCAGCTCCAGCTTCTCGCCCGGACGGTGGCTGCGGATCCGGACGATCAGCTCCTCGCCCCCGGTCACGGGCTTCCCGCCGACCTCGGTGATCACATCCCCGGCCGCCAGCCCGGCCCGGTCGGCCGGACCGCCCGGCACGACCGCACCGCGGCCGCCGGTGCCACCGATCCGCGCCCCCTCGCCCTCGTACCGCATGTCGAGGGAGACGCCGATGACCGGATGGGTGGCGCGGCCCTCGTTGATGAGTTCCTCGGCGATCCGGCGCGCCTGGTTGACCGGAATGGCGAAGCCCAGACCGACACTGCCGCCACCCTCTCCGCCGGACAGGCCCGGAGCGCCGCCCGCGCCCCTGATCGCGCTGTTCACCCCCACGACCCGGCCCCGGGCGTCCACCAGCGGGCCGCCGGAGTTTCCGGGATTCATCGGAGCGTCGGTCTGCAGCGCGTTCACATAGCTCAGCTCGCTGCCCGGCTCCCCGCCCCCCGCCGTGATGGGCCGCTCGGTGGCGCTGACGATGCCGGTGGTGACCGTGCCGTCCAGGTCGAA